>DATFHG010000120.1:0-18492 GCA_035248725.1 Gemmatimonadaceae bacterium
GTGGCGTGCTCCTGTTCTCGGGCACGGTCCAGGTGATCGCAAAGGTCGGCGCTGACCCCACACAGCTGCCTCCCGTTCTTCCATTGAGCTACGTCGGCCCCGGCTACGAGGCGACGCGCGTGCGCATCTCCCCGCGCGACACCACGATTGCGGCCGGCGCGCACCTCGCGCTGACGGCCACCGCGTTCGACGCCAGCGACGCGGCGGTCACCGATCCGACGTTCGTGTCGAATCTCTCCTGGCGCGTGCTCGAGTCCGCACTGGGAACCATCACCGCCAATTCGAGCGGCGGCGGTGACTTTGTCGGTGCCGGAACGCGTGGCGTCGCGCACGTGCGGGTCGGAACGCTCAATCTGCACGCCGACACCATCGCGCTGAACCTCGTGCCGCCCGCGACGCAAGTCGTCGTGATCTCCGGAGACGCACAGTCGGCGAATGCAGGAACGGCCCTTCCGCAGCCTGTCGTCGTCGAGGTGCGCGCGTCGGACAACCTGCCCGTCCCCAATACGGTCGTTCGCTTCACCGCCTTGAACGGCGGCTCGGCGTCGCCGGACAGCACGATGACAAATGTGCAGGGTCGCGCGCAGACGACGCTCACGCTCGGCAGCGCCAGCGGGACGCAGTCGTTCCAGGCGACTGTGGCGGGGATCACGCCGGCGACCATCAGCGCCACGGCAATCAACCCGAACACGGCAACCACCCTGGTGCTCGTGTCGGGGGACGGCCAGAGCGCGAACGTCGGCCAGGCACTCGGACAGCCGTTCGTCGTCGAGCTTCAGGATCAATTCGGCCAGCCGTTCGTTGGCGCGACCGTCACGTTCAGCGCCGTGACCGGTGGCGGCAGCGTCGGTACGAGCTCGACGACGACCGACTCGCAGGGTCGCGCGCAGACGTCGCTGACGCTCGGAACGTCGGGCGGCGCGCAGACGTTCCGCGCGTCCGTGCCGGGCATTACGCCCGTGACCATCACGGCAACGGCGATCATTCCGCCTGGCTCCATCAAGTTCGCGAAGTACGCGAATCTCCTCGACGTCGGCGCCACCGCGTCCGCCCCGGCAACGGTGAAGGCGCTCGACGGCTCGGTCATCGATACCGCGCGCGTCAACTACGCGTCGCGCAATGGCGCGATCGCCACGGTATCGGCGGGCACCATCACCGGTGTCGCCGCCGGACAGGCCACGATCGTCGGCACGGTGGCGCGCGCGACGTCGCTGAAGGATTCGACGCTCGCGATCGTGGTGCCCACGGGCGGCGTCGTTCTCATGAGCAGCATCGACCGCTTCGAGTATCCCACCGACACGACGATGACCGTATCGATCTTCGTCGACCTGCGGAGCTCGGGGAAGAATCTCGGTTCCACCACGATCGACGTCACGTGGAGCACGTCACAGCTGCTGTATCAGAGCTGGAGCAACGGCTCGAGCGGCGTCGTGCCCACGGTCAACGCGACGGGCGCGTCGAGCGGCACGCTCACGCTCGCCATGGCCGACGTGAACGGCTTCGGCGGCAAGGTGGAGATGCTGCGCGTCACCTTCAAGACGGCAACCACGGCGGCCACGGGGGCGCTCACCCTCACGGCGCGTGAGATGACGGCGTCCGATGTGACCACGAACCTCCTGCCGCTGCTGGTCCAGGTAAAGAATTCTCTCTCGGTGCACTGACCTTTTTCGTCGAGCCGATCATGTCTGCATTCAATCGTCTGAACGCCATCGCCCTCCTCACCGCGCTCGCCGCGGTGAGCGCCTGCGACGACTCCCGGAGCGTCGCGGTGCCGACTTCGCCGATGGGTGTCGCGCCCGGCGCCGTATCCGCGTACATCGCGGCGTCGAACACGAATCCCGCGCCCGGGAGCAACGTGACGCTGTCCGTGCGCGCGCTGCGCGGCGCCGGTGTCTCGGCGATCGGGTCGTACACGATCCGTTTGGGATACGACTCGACGCGCCTGCGCTTCGTGGAGTCGCCGCGGTCGGCGAAGGGGATGGTGATGGCGAATCCGGCGAAGCGCGGCCTGGTGGTCGCGGCGGGCGCCGCGGCGGAGGGCTTCACCGACGACGTGCTCTTCACCGCGACATTCACGGTGCTGCAGTCGAACGCGTTGCGCTCGCTCGAGCTCAATGTGAGCGAGTTGAACTCCATCGCGTTCCAGGACCAGCGCGCCAACACGTACGTGTCGCGGGGACTCTACCGCGCAGCCCCACAGCGCTGACGCACGACGGAACCATGGAAGCGCGCGTGCTCCCCTCGCTGATCGGTCTGTTCGTCGCCGTGCATGGCGCCGCGAGCGACACGGCGCCGCCGGTGTCGTGCGCGGCTCGGCGCGCCACGAGCTCGCCCGTCGCGTTCGTGGCCGTCGCGGCCTCCGGTGCGCGTGACACGGTCGTCCGTGCGATGGTGTGCGTGAGGCTGCCCGCGTCGAGCAAGGCCAAGATCGGGAGCTATCACGGGGAGTTGCATTTCGATTCGACGTCCGTGGGCGATGTGCACGTCCAGAAGGCCGAGGGCGGGATGCGCGTGGAAAACGCGACGATCCCCGGTCAGGTGAATTTCGCGGGCGCGGCGCCGGCCGGCTTTCCCGATGGCGCCCTCGTGAGCGTCGTGCTGCGTCTCAGAACGCCCGGTGTTCGTCCGACGCTGCGTCTTCAGCTGATGGAGCTCAACACCACCGAAGGCGCCGACCTGATGAAGCACCTCACCCTTTCGCCGCCGACGCCGTGAAGATCTCACGCGCCTTCCAGGCTGTCGGCGTTGCCGCCGTGATCGGCGCCTCGATGGCGGCGCTGCCGTCACCGCGCGCCGCGACCGGCGTTTCCGTGACGCTGTCGCCGGATTCCATCAGTGGCATGAGCGGCCAGGTGAAAGTCGTCACGATGACGGCTGACATGGGCTCGTCCGGCTTCACCCTCGGCTCGTATCACGCGCTCGTGAGCTGGGATTCCACGGTCATTCGCGTCGATTCCGTCGTGCCGAGCTCCGCGCTGGGCTCACCGGTCGTGCGCTACGTGAACGGTGCGTCGGTGGACATGACCGCTGCATCAGGAGGCAGCGCGTCCGGCGCGTTTGCGCTGGGCACGTTCTACTTCCATTTCGTGAGCGACGCGATCGGCAGCAACTCTGCGATCACGACCCAATTCCTCGAATTCGTGGCTGGCGACTTCACCGATCTGCTGCCGAGTCTCTCCGCGCCTGGCGGCCATGCGTACGTCGCGCCGCCGAAAGTGCAGCTGTCGATGTCACCGTTGGCGCTGCATCAGCGCGTGGGCTACAAGCCGGAGTTCGACATCGTCGCGGATCTCACGTCCGACGCGGACGTGGCGCTTGGCTCGTACACGGGAACGCTCGATTGGGACAACACCGTGATGGTGTTCGACTCCGTGAAGATCGGCGGGTTCGCGATGCCGCAGATCAACGCGTCGGCCGGACATCTGGATCTCACCGCCGCCGATGCGACGGGGACGGGCGTTGGCGGCGTCGTGACGCTGGCGCGTCTGTTCTTCAGCTACGCGAGCTCGACGTATCCCGTACAGACGGGCATCGCCGTGAACATGAGCGAGATGCACGCGGCGTCGTCGTTCGCGAACCTGGTGCAGGGCGTGAACAGTCATGACGGCCGGGCCTTCATCGACGGCTACCTGCGCGGCGACATCGACATCAGCGATACCATCACCGCGCTCGACGCTCAGTTGATCCTGCAGGCCGTGGTGGGACTCACGACTGGCGGAGTGCCGCCGGGCGACGCGGACTGCAACGCAGCGCTGTCGGCGAAGGACGCGCAGATCGTCCTGAACAAGGTCGTGGGCAACGCGGCGGCGAACCCGTTCTGCGTGGGAACCATTCAGTAGCGGCAGGCGGGAGGCGCGAGCGGCTAGCGCTCGAAGACCACCCTCCCACCGACGATCGTCATCGCGACGTGCGCGTCGCGGATGGTTTCCGGCGGAATGCGCGTGAGATCGCGATCGATCATCACGAGATCCGCGAGCATGCCCGGCGCGAGCTTCCCCTTCTCCTTTTCCATGAACTCGGCGTACGCCGCGCCAGTGGTGTAGGCGCGCAGCGCGTCGTCCACAGTGATTTTCTGCTCGGGGACCCAGCCGTTGGGGTTGCGATCGTCGAGCGTGCGCCGCGTGACGGCGGCGTAGATGCCTTCGATGGGCGTCGGCGGCGCCACGAACCAGTCGCTGCCGAATGCGAGTCGTGTGTGCGCATCGAGGAGTGACCGAAACGCGTACGTGCCCTTCACGCGTTCAGGACCGAGATAGCGATCCGCCCAGCGCCCATCGTCGATGGCGTGGTAGGGCTGCATGCTGGCGATCACACCGAGCGGCGCGAAGCGCGGGATGTCGGCCTGCGTGAGATGCTGCGCGTGCTCGATGCGGAAGCGGCGATCGCGCGCGCCGTTCTCGCGCTCCACACGCTCGTACGTGTCGAGCAGGGTACGGTTGGCGAGATCGCCGATGGCGTGAATGATCACGTGCAGGCCGGCGGCGTCCGCGCCCTTCGTCCACGCGTAGATGGAATCGGGAGGCGTGACCCACAGCCCGACGTCGTTCGGGGCATCGCTGAACGGCGCGATCATGCGCGCGGTATGAGAGCCGAGCGAGCCGTCCATGAACCCCTTGAGACCGCCGATGTGCAGCCACTCGTCGCCACGGCCTCGCGTGGCAACAGTGTCGCGCAGCCGCTCCCACGACGCGAGCGGCACGACGGCGTAGATGCGCGTGCCCATGCGACTGGCGCGGTGGGCGCGCTCGAAGATCGCGACGTCGTGCCACGTGCCCATGTTGTGCACCGACGTGACACCCTGCTGCGCGACGAACTTCATGGCCGCGTCGAGCGCGGCGTCCTCCTGCGCGGGCAGCGGATCGGGGATCACGCGTGCGACGAGGTCGGCGGCGTTGTCCTTCAGTACGCCCGTGGGCTCGCCATCGGCGTCGCGTACGATGGTGCCGCCTTCGACGTCCTTCGTGTCGCGCGTGACGCCCGCGGCGCGCAAGGCGGCGCTGTTGGCGAGGCTCATGTGGCCATCGAGACGCTGGATGAACACGGGCGTGCGCGGCGTCACGGAGTCGATCCAGGCGCGTGTGGGCAGCTCGCCGCCCCAGTTCTGATGGTCCCAGTTGCCCTCGAGCATCCACACTCCCTGCGGGAGTGTGGATGCATGCTGTTTTATGCGAGCAATGAACTCCTCGCGCGTGCGCGCGTCGCGCAGCTGCACGGACGCGAGCGCGAAGCCGCCGTCCATGAAATGCACGTGCGCATCGATGAAGCCGGGCGCGACGAACATCCCGTGCGCGTCGATCACGCGTGTCGCGGCGGACGCAAGCTTTCGGATCGACGCGCTGGAGCCGACGGCCGTGATACGCGATCCGGTGACGGCGACCGCGTCGGCCCACGGGCGCGCGCCATCGCCGGTCCAGACGCGCGCGTTGACGATCGCGAGCGTCACCGTGGGTGCGATGGTCGTGCTCGTCGTCGTCACGGTGCACCCGAGCGCGAGAGGGAGGCACAGCGTGGGCGCGAGTCGCGCGAGCGGGAGGCGCATGGGTGAAGTTGGTTAGTTTTGTGGCGCATGGCCACCAACATCTGGTTCTGGGTCGGCTTCATCGGGTTCGTGCTCGCGATGCTGGCCCTGGACCTGGGCGTGTTCCACCGCAAGGCGCACGAGGTGCGTCCGCGTGAAGCCGCCATCTGGGTCGCGGTCTGGGTCGCGCTCGCCCTGATATTCGCGCTGGGCTTGGCGTATTTCGAGGGTCGCAACACGGCGCTGACCTTCCTGACGGGATACGTCATCGAGGAATCGCTCAGCGTCGACAATCTGTTCGTGATGGTGGTGATCTTCGAGTACTTCGCGGTGCCCGCCGCGTGTCAGCATCGCGTGCTGTTTTACGGGATCGTCGGCGCGCTGGTCATGCGCGGCCTGTTCATCGGCGTGGGCGCGCTGCTGCTCTCGCGCTTCGAATGGATTCTGTATGTGTTCGGGGCGATGCTGCTGGTCACCGGCGTGCGGATGATGTTCAAGCACGACGAGGAGTTCGACGGGGACAACAACCGCCTCGTGCAGCTCATGCGGAAGCTGGTGCCGATGACGTCGACGTATCACGGGAAGCATTTCTTTACCGTGGAAAACGGCCGCCGGCTGGCGACACCGCTGCTGCTCGTGCTCGTGCTCGTCGAGTTCACCGATCTCATCTTCGCCGTCGACTCGATTCCCGCCATCTTCGGAATCACGCGCGATCCGTTCATCGTCTTCACGTCCAACATCTTCGCGATCCTCGGCCTGCGCTCGATGTATTTCCTGCTTGCCGCGGTCGTGGAGAAATTCTATCTGCTGAAGTACGGGCTCTCGATCATCCTGAGCTTCATTGGCGTAAAGATGCTGGGCGAGCGCTGGTTCCACCTCGACATCCTGATCTCGCTTGGCGTCGTGGTGGGCGTGCTCATCCTGTCGATCGCTGGATCACTGATCTGGCCCGCGCGGGAGCGCGGACCCGGGATCGTTCGAACGGAGGGGCGGACCGGCTCGATCTTCGGCACGGTCGGCAAGCGGCGCCGGGAGCGCTGAGGGGAGCCGAGGCCGGAGCGCTACGCCCGGCGCTCCATCGCGTCGCGGATGTCGAGAAGGATCTCGAAGTAGAGCTGTTCGCGGCGGTACGCGAAGTCGAGCGTCGCCATCTGCGCGTCGTCGGCGGTGGCTTTCGCGCGCTCGAATGCCTCGCGGTACATGGTGTCGAGGTTCTGGAGGATGCGGTCGCGCGAGCGTGACATGCTGATTCTCTCGAGTGCGCTGAGGGTGAGGCGCGGAAAATCGTCCGCGGGATCCGGATTGGGCTTCGGATCGGAATCGAAGATGAGTTTCTTCGCAGTGCCGAGAAGGTAGCGGCGTGGAGCGTCGGACATAGGCAAGAAACTAACAGCGCAGCTAACGGCGCAGCTAACGGCGCAACTGACGCGGTTTGTAGTTGAGGGAGTCCCTCACTAAATTGATGTCTACTTGAAGGGGAGTAGCCCCCGGCGGAGACAAGCCGGGCGCGCGTATCGTCAAGACTGCGGGAACACCCCGCACGGTGCGCGCGGATCAGTGGTCGATCAGGCGAGACCTTCGCGATGTCGGACTCATTTTCGTCCGGTGCGCGAGGTCTCGCCTTCGCATATCCGGACACCACGCAGGAAGCACAATGGAGCGGAGATGAACAACCTCAAGGTGTTCGTGCTGATGGCCGGTATGACGGCGCTCTTCGGCGCCATCGGCGCGGCGGTCGGCGGCCAGGGCGGCATGGTGATGGCGCTCGTGCTGGCGGGCGCGACGAACTTCGTCATGTACTACGCCTCGTCGTCGATGGTACTGAAGATGTACGGAGCGCAGGTCGTGACCGAGCAACAGGCACCGGAGCTCTACCGCATGGTGGATCGGCTGCGCCAGCGCGCCGGATTGCCGATGCCGACCGTCGCCATCGCACCGCAGGAACAGCCGAACGCGTTCGCGACGGGCCGCAATCCCGAGCACGCCGTCGTCTGCGTCACGCAGGGAATCCTGAAGCTGGTGCCACCCGACGAGCTCGAGGGCGTGATCGCGCACGAGTTGGGACACGTCCGGAATCGCGACATGCTGCTGCAGACGTTCACGGCGACGATGGCCGGCGCCATCAGCATGCTCGGCAACTTCGCGCTGTTCTTCGGCGGCCGCGACGACGACAACCGCAACCCGATCGCCACACTCGTGATGGCGCTCGTCGCACCGCTCGCCGCCTCACTCATCCAGCTCGCCATCAGTCGGCAGCGTGAATTCAAGGCCGACGCGGCCGGTGCTGAGATCTCGGGTCAGCCACTCAAGCTCGCCAGCGCACTGGAGAAGCTCGACGCATACGCGAGCCGGATTCCGATGAACGTCGCGCCCGCCGCCGCGCCGCTCGCCCAGGTGAATCCGCTGCAGGCGCACGGCGGCGGTATGCTGGCGCTCTTCTCGACGCATCCGTCCACTGAACAGCGCGTCGCGCGTCTCCGGGAGCTGGCCGCGGGCGGAGATTGATTTACGGGGGACGCACACTGACCTTACGGCCATGTCGGACGAGATCCTCTACCGGCGGAAGATGCCGCACGGGCCCGAAGTGCGGATTCGCCGCACGAGCCCGAAAGGCATCACGCCGGTCGTCGCCGTGCTCGACGTGGATCGCCGCGCGGGGACTCCCCGGGAAAAGGACGGGGGCACGCCACCGGCGCTCAAGCAGGTGCAGGGCGCGAGCGAAGCGGACGTCGTCGCCGCATTGAAGACCGAAGCCGACGACGACCGCGCCATCTCGGGCCTGCTTCGCGCCAAGGGACTGCGCTAGAGACGAAAGAAGACCGCGTCGTCCACGACGCGGCCGTCGCGCAGATGCTCGCGCACGATGCGCTCCAGCAGCGGCGGCGTCACGCCGGCGTACCAGACACCGTCGGGGTAGACGACGACGATCGGGCCGCCCGTGCACACGCCGAGGCACGGCGTCTCGCCGCGCTTCACGCGGTCGGGGCCGAACAACAGCCCTTCGCGCTCGAGCAGCTGCGGCAGGAGCGCATACAGCTCGCGTCCTCCACGATTGGGCGAGCAGAAACCGCCCGTGCACACGAGCACGTGGCGGCTGTAGCGTTCCATCGCGGGCTGCATCGCGGTATACTCGCGGACTGAAAGCCGGTTCTCAACTCCGCGCCCGAGAGGACATCACGTGGCCGTCCAGACGTATCGCGTCGACACCCTGACGGTCGCGGTCGAGCGGCCCGCGGCGCCGGGTGACCGGCCGCCCGTGCTGCTGATCCACGGCATGTTCGGCGGCGCGTGGTATTGGCGGGGGTACCAGACACTGCTTGCGCGACACGGCTACGAGTCCCACGCGCTGAACCTGCGCGGACACCACGGCAGCCGACCCGTGCGCGACCTCGGTAAGGTGTCGCTGCACGACTACGTCGACGACGCGATCGAAGTCGCGCGGGCGCTCGGCATGCCCTTCGTCATCGGACACTCGATGGGCGGGCTCGTCGCGCAAAAAGTCGCCGAACGCGGCGCGTGTCGAGCGGCCGTGTTGCTGGCGTCCGCGCCGCCGCGGTGGATTCCGCCCGTCTCCTGGCTGCTGTTGCGCAAGCAGATCAAGTACCTCCCGCAGCTCGTGCTGGGACGCCAGGTCATGCCGGACCGCGCCGACGCCGACGCGCTCATGTTCAACCGCACGCCCCTGACGGAGCGCGAAGGATTCTTCCGCCAGCTCGTGCCCGAGAGCGGCAGGGCCGGCCTCGAGCTGAGTATCGGCGCGATGGCCGTACACGCCGCGCGCGTCAGCTGCCCCATGCTCGTGGTGGGGGGCAGCGACGATCGGTTCGTCGTACCCCGCGTCGCGCGGGCGCTGTCGCGCAAGTATCGCGCGGCACTGCGCAGCTACGATTCCTTCGCCCATCACATCATGGCCGAACCGGGCTGGGAGCAACCCGCGACGGATATCGTCCACTGGCTCGACTCCAATGCCTGATTTCGCCTCGATCGACATGCGCGTGGGCACCGTGATCACCGCCCAGCCGTTCCCGGAAGCGCGCAAACCAGCGTTCAAGCTCACGATCGACTTCGGACCGGAGATTGGCGTGAAACGATCGAGCGCGCAGCTTACGGTGCATTACACTCCGGAGCAGCTCCTCGGCCGCCAGGTGATCGCCGCCGTGAACCTCGGCACACGCCGCATCGCGACGTTCGACAGCGAAGTGCTGGTCCTCGGCGCGATGCCGGAGCCGACCGAAGTCGTACTGCTGCAGGTCGACCACCCCGTCCCCAACGGAACGCGCATCGGCTGACACCCGCCTGACGATGAAAGAATCCTCTGACTCCCGTCGCAGCACGGATGGCCCCGCCGCGCCCGCGCGCCCGTCCGTCGGTGTGCCCACGATACGCTCGCATGCCGTGTGGAAGGGCGGCCTGCTCTTCGAGGCGGGCATCGGCGAACGGCTGCAGCAGATCGACGGGAACTCGAAGGTGGCGCCATCGCCGGTCGAGACACTGCTGAGCAGCATCGGGACCTGCGCTGGTGCGGACGTCGCCGACATTCTCACGAAGCAGCGCACGCCCCCCGACCGTCTCGAGATCGAGATCTTCGCGACGCGCCGCCCGGAACACCCGCGCCGCCTCGTCACCGTCGAGCTGACGTTCCAGGTGGACGGCCCAAAGATCGACCCGCCGCAGGCCGAGCGCGCCATCGCGCTCTCGATCGAGAAGTACTGCACCGTCGCGGCGACGCTTGCCGGCGACATCCAGCTCACCAGCATCCTGGTGCTGAACGGATCGCGCGGTGATCCGGTCCGCCAGCCGATGTTCTCGGCGACCGTTCCGTCGCGCTAGTCGATCAGTACGGGCCTCGCCGGATCGGTGAGGTCCAGCTTGTCCCAGGGCACCGTCTTGGGCTCGAGCCGATGGACGCCGACCACACGGAGCAACGACAGTCCGACGCGCTGCAGCGCGGCGGCGGTGCCGAGGTAGTACTCGACGATCTGCATCTCGCCATCGCGCTCTTCCGCGCGCACGTCGAAGATCCTGCCGACGTGCTGGCCGGCTTGATCGTGCACGAGCCGGCCGATGAGCTCGTGAATGTAGAAGCGGCGACCCGTCATTCTTCCTCCTCGGTCGACGCGCCCGGAATTTTTCCGATGACGTGACGGCGCAGCCACTTCTCCCAGTCCATCGCGGGGGTGTCGTCGGCGCACACGTCGACTTTCACGCGGTCGTCGTTCACGTCGAGGATCTTCTCCCACGGGATGTGGTATCGCGCGCTGCGACGGACGCCCAGCTTCTTGTGCAGGCGCATCGCCAGCGCCTCGAGACGCGGGTGCAGGCGCGCCGCGATCGAGACGCCGCCGAGCTCGATGTCCACCACGCGCGGCGGCGCGCCCGGGCGCAGTTCCACACCGATGGCGTCCACCCGACCCATGCGCTCGTCGTCGCGATCTTCGATCTGCTTGTCGAGCAGCTCGCGAAAGAGATGCATGTCAGCCGCTCCCCATGATGACGAGCGGGATGGAGACGACGAAGAGCACGAACGAAATGAGGACGATGATGGCCGTGGCGGCGTTCGTGAATATGCCGTTCGTGAACTCGCGCATCAGCCGGCCGTCGTTCATCAGCATGAGGAACGGGATCGACACGATCGGCAGCACCATCGCGTTCAACGCCATGGTGTAGATCGTCAGCTTCAAGGGGTCGATTCCCAGCATCATGAGCAGCATCGCGAGAACGATCGCGACGGTGTACGTGAGCGCGAAGCGGGCGTCCTTCTTCGGCTCGAGGCTCTCGCCCCAGTTCCAGCCGAAGGTCTGCGCCGTGCTGTACGCGAGCGACAGGCCCACCTCCGCCGCTGCCCCGGTGCACGCAATGCCCATCGACGCCGCGAACAGCAGGAATCCCCAGAAGGGAAACGCGCCAGTGAGCACGAATGCCGCCTGATTGATGCTGTCCACGCCGATGTCGAGCGGATGCAGCACCAGCCCGGTCATGATGATGACGGCTGCGGTGATCACGGCGCCGAACGACATTCCCGTGATCGAGACGATGCGATTCACCATCAGGTAGGACTTGTCCCACTCGTCCTCGACCGCGCCCGACGAATAGAAGTAGAACATGTATGGCGCGATCAACGCGCCGATGATGCTCACGGCGTACAGCCAGTACTTCGCGCCATCCTGTTTCGGCAGCGACGGCAGCAGGCCGGAGAGCACGTCGCTGCGCGGCGGGTGATACATGAACGCCGCGACCACGAAACACAGCGCTATGAGACCGAGTGTCGCCGTGCTGTACTCGATCGCGTCGAAGGTGGCGCGCCACAGGAACAGCCATACGAGCACGCCGACCGGAAGCACCCATATCTGGAACGAGATTCCCGTCACCAGCTGCAACGCGAACGCAATACCCCCGAGCTCCGCCGCCAGCGTGAGGAAATGCAACAGGACCAGGATCGCGAACGGCGCGATCCAGACGCGCACGCCGAAATGCTCTCGCACGCCCGTGGGGATCGACTTCTTGGTCACGGCAGCGAAGCGGCCGGACATCTCGACGAGAAAGATCACGATGATCGTGCCGAGCGCGAGCGCCCACAGCAGCTGAAAGCGGAACGTCGCGCCGGCCTGCGCGGCCGTCACGAGGTTGCCGATGTCGAAGAAGCCGCCGATCGCGGTCAGGATACCGAGGAAAAGCTGCAGCCCTTTCTTCATTTCTCGCTTTCGAGCTGGTCCGATTGAGCATGCAGCGAGCCGCGGTGTGCCATGAGCGACGCCAGTGGCGCCGCGACGCCGGCGCGGTCCGCGCGATGCACGGCGTCTCGCAGGGTCGCCGCAAGCAGGGCGCTCTCGGCTTCGCCGTTCGACGTCAGCTCGGTGCGCGCTTCGTCGAGCGTCCGTTCCGCGTAGCGCGCCGGCACTCGATTCTCGACCCAGAGCTGCGCGACGCTTCCCGCGGTCGACACCCACGAGAGCGCTTTCTGGACGCGCGCCGTCTCACGGTCGTGCTGTGACTTGCATCCCCAGCACACAGCCGCGGCTGCCAGACAGATCAGTTCTCGTGCGCGCACGGCGGCACGCCGAGCAATGCGTGTGCCGGATGGTGGGAGTGCCGTCGCCGGCGCGGTCAGAAGGTGGCGTCGAGTCCCGCGTACAGGCTGCGCGGCGGGCCGGGCTCGTAGTATCGGCCACCGAATGCGTTCACCACCACGGACGTGTTGTAGAGCCGGTCGAAGAGATTGAGCACGCCGATGTTGGGCGAGAACTGGAGGCCGCCCGCGCGCACGTGCTGAAGGCCGACGCGCGCGCCATGTATCACGTACGACGGTGACCGCTCCGAATTCGCGTCGTTGACGGCGATGGAAGACGACGCACGCGTCTCGTACTCGACGAAGAATCGGGACGGCTGCCACGTGAGCGTCGCGTCGCCCCGGTTGCGCGCGACGCCGGGCACCTGGAGTCCATCGTAGACGGTGGTCGTGGTGCCGGTGGTCACGGCGTAGTGCACGAACCGCGCGTCCGTGTACGTGTACGCCGTGCGGAGAAACACGCTCGACGGAAGGGCAAGCGATGCCGACGCTTCGACGCCCTGATGCTTCGCCGAGCCGGCGTTGCGGAAATACTGGCGGCCGGGCGCGCTGGCCACTTCGAACGGGATGAGCGCATCGCGCACCCGGGCGCGATACAGCGCGAGCTGATACGACCCACGCACCGCTCCCAGCGCAGCGCGTCCGTTCGCACCGATCTCACCCGACCGGGTGCGCTGTGGCTGCAGCGTCGGGTTGAAGCCGCCGGCGCCCGACTCCTGGTTCGCGAGCTCGGTGGTCGTCGGCGTCTCGAACGACTCCGAGTAGTTCGTATACAGATCCAGTCCGCGCGCGGCGGCGAACGACAACCCGGCTGACGGGCTCATTGCACTCATGACGCGATCGCCGGAATCATCCGGGTTACCCGCGCTCACCAGGCGATCGTCGGCCTCGAAACGCACCCGGTCGTAGCGCGCGCCGGCCATGAACAGCAATCGCGACGTCAGGTCCACCGATGCCTGCATGAATGCCGCGCGATTGTCCACGCGCTCGAGCTGGTCGAGCGTGTCCGCACCGCGATTCCCGCCCACGTTCAGGAAATTCAGGCGGTCGTCGTCCTGCCCGAGCAGCTCCGCGCCCCCCGAGACGCGCACGGACCGAGCACCGAGGCGCGGCGCCACGGACAGCAACTCCCGCAGTCCGGATGCATGGCGGTCGATGACGACGATACGCTGCGGAATGGGATTGTCGACGTGCCGCGCCAGCGTGTGCAGCGCAAAGTCCGATGTGATGCCACCGAATCGGTGTACCCAACCGACGCCGATCTGTCCCTGACGACCTTCTTCGCCCGTCCGCTGCGACTTGTTCGTCGCGAACGCCTGATTCCGGTCGGCCGCGAGCAGCGTCGCGGACAGGCCGCCGGGGTTGTGCGCGTCGTAATTCACCCAGTTGCCGACGAGCGAGATGTCGTCGCTGCCGACCGTGGACGCGATGCGGACGTTCGCATGGTCGTTGCGCGCGTCGTTCCAGTCGCGATACCCGTCGTAGGTCAGCCGCGCCGCGTTGGCCACCATGGTGGCGCTGCCGATCGGCGCGCGCGCCGACACCTGATAGCGTTGCAGACCGTCGTCGCCGGTGGTGACACGCACCGTGCCTCCGATGGCCCGGTCGGATATCGCGTCGGGCGGATCCGACCGGAGCAGGATCACACCGGCGCTGCCGTTCCCGTAGATCGCCGACGCGGGTCCGCGCGCGACCTCGGCTCGCGCGACGCTGGCGACGTCCACGTTGTTCAACGTCGTCTGACCGTCGGCGAGCGTCATCGGGATTCCGTCGAGCAACACGCGTATCCCGCGCACACCGAACTGCGCCCGAGCGCCGAAGCCGCGGATCGAGATGCGTTCCCCGAGCGCGTAGTTGAAGCGGTTGTCCACCTGAACGCCGGGAATCGTCGACAGGGCCTCGTCGAGCGCGAGTCCCGGCTTGCCCCGCTGAATCTCGTCGCGCGTGGCGACACCGACTGCGTACGGCGCGCGTGCCTGTTCGACCGGCGTCCGCAGCACGGTGACGATCGTCGCGGGCAGTCTGGCGGTGTCGCTGCGCTGCGCAGCGCTGTCGCTCTGCGCGACGAGCGCCCGGGCAAGGGTGAGCGAGAGTGCCGCACACGCGATACGCATGCGGCACAATCTACTCCTCGCGCACCTTGCCCTGCTCTAAATCGCTACCGGCTTGCCAGTCGCGACGCGCGCGCGCGCAGGCCGGCTTCGACGTCACTCATGGACACGGCGGTGGGCATGAGCCATTGCCCGCGCTGCCGAGCGGGAACGTTCACCGACGCGACGCGGCCGTCGGTTCCGAGCTCCACGACGGCGCTCGCGGTGTTGCCGTCACCCGAACCCTGCGTCGTCGAGATCACCAGCGTCCACACGCCGTTGTCCGGCCACTGCTTGCGCAGCGCGTACACACCGGGCCGCGACGTGGCGGTGAACTCCAGCGACAGAGTGCGACGCGCGCCGTCGACCAATCCCTCCGCGGTGCCCGACACCGGATAGCCGACGGGCGTCTCATGATGGAAGGAATGCACGAGCAGGAAAGCTCCGCGTGATCCCTGATCGTACGGGTTGGCCGGATATTCGATGGAGATCCAGGGCGGCCCGACGCGTACGAAAGCGGCGGTGCACAGCAGTGCGGCGACGGCGGCGTAACGGATGGTGCGCATGTGTCCTCCTCCTCGCGCAATCGCAAGGTCATCTCGGTGCAAGTCTCACGTTGCCCTTGAAGCTCCTGATTGAGACGCGCGCGCCACCCATTCCGCTTGAAATCCCGAGGTCCATTCCGCGGCCTTCGCGGCCGACCGCGGGTCGTGTCTTGGTCCACGTGTTCTCGATCGTCCCGAGCACCGTCTCGGCGTCGATCTCCGCATCGGCGCCACGCGCGAGACGCAGATCCAGTGCGCCGCTATGGGTATCGAATCGCAGGTCACCGCCTCGCGCGACGTCGCCGGCGAAGGTGATCGGTCCCGTCACGCTCTCGAACCGACCGCGCTCGATCGCGCCCCCGGCCGCCCGAACGCCGCCGCTGACGGTGGAGAGCGTGAGATCCTCGCCTCCACCGTCGAGGGTGATGTCGCCCGTGGCGGTTTTGAGCCGTGCGAATCCGGCGGTTCCGGCGAAAGTCACCGAGCCGTCCATCGACTCGACGATCAGCTCACGCGGCTTTCCGGACACGCGCACCGACCCGCCGACGATGTTCAGGTCCAGGCCTCCGGTCACGCCGTCGGCTTCGACGTCAGCGCTCCCGGCCTTGATCCACACGCGCGCGCCCTTCGGTACGCGCAGCTCGAACACGTTGTTGCGAACGCCCGCCTCGTCCGGCGCGTCCACGAAGTACTTCATCCCCTGCACCGGTCCAGGCACGTTGAGCGCACCGCCATCGATGCGGCTTCCGGCGCCCAGTGCGCCGATGAGCACGATGGAATCGACGTCGGACCCGAGGACCTTCACGCGCGAGATCGCGCCCCCAAGGCGAACCGACACCGTGGGGGACGCCGCGCGACGGATGTCGACCTTTTGCTGGGCCGCGGCGGAGGAGATAGCGGCGCCGAGAAAACCCGCGGCGATGATCGTGTGCATGCAAGGCTTCATGAGGAGGAAAGCTCCGTCGCGCGCTGGAGAAGATCGACCTCGCGCTGATAGTGCGCCGAGAGAATGTCCATCAGCGCCTGGTTGGCCGGATCCGCTGCGAGCGCGGCGCGGGCCTCGACGATCGCGGAATCGATGATGGTGAGCGCGCGGTCCACCGTGCGCACGGTGTGCGGGGACAGCGCGTCGCGCCTCGACTCGAGGGCCGAACGCAGCTCGGCGATCGTGCCGCCGTAATTCCGATCCAGCGTCTGCACCGCTGACACGAGGTGCGCCGGCGCGGCCGCGTCGCCACTCCGCTTCACGATCTGCCCGCGGCTCATCAGCCCGATCGTCGCAACGCCAGCAACGAGCACGATGGACGCGGCGACGAGCAGCGGACGCACCCAGACGTGCGACGCGCGCACCGGCGCACCCTGCTCGCGACGCCAGCGATCGCGCACCGCCGTCCATACATGTTCGGGCGGAGCGACGTCGCGCGGAAGCGCGTGGGCTGTCGCAAGAAGATTGCGCAGGCGTTGCACGGCAGCGCGACACTCCGGGCATGTCGCCAGGTGGTCTGCGGCCTCTGCCGACGGAAGACGGTGTTCCGACAGCTCACTGAGCTCCTCGAACGTCAGGTGCGTCATCGTTCTCCTCCGAGCGCGTCCATGAGCAGGCGACGCGCGCGATGCAGCTGAGCGCGACACGTCCCCTCGGCAGTGCCGGTCAGTTTGGCGATTTCGTCGTGGCGGTAGCCTTCAACGTCGTGCAGCACGAACACCGTCCGCGCGCCCGGCGGCAGCTCGGCGATCGCCCGCTCGAGGTCGATCGCGTTGAGCACATCCGCGGGCGCCTGTGCGCCCGGCGATGCGCGTCGCGGTTCGTCGTCAGCAGTGTCGCTGCCGTCGGCGATGGAGTCACTCATCTCGTGCTTTAGACGCCTCTGCTCGCTGCGAGCGTTGCTGAGCACGAGGTTGATCGTGAGTCTGTGAATCCAGCTCGAGAGGGCGGATTCGCCGCGCCATTTGGCGAGATTCCGCCACACGTGCACGAAGACGTCCTGCGTGAGCTCCGCGGCGCGCGTCCGCGAGCCGGACATGCGAAGACAGAGCGCGTGCACCCGTCCCGCATGTGCCTGGTAAATCCGCTCGAACGCGCGCTCGTCGCCAGCGCAGGCCGCGCGCGCCAGCGAGAGGTCGTTGTTGCGATCAGCGTGGTACACGAGCTCGAGCCGAGCCGTCATCAATAAGGAATAGGACGCGCGGAACGCCGGAATCGCTTACAACCGAAGAATATTCGGCCAATAGCCACTGTTACTTGCACTTCATACGGCACATACGCATCTTTTCAGCATGATTGACGAAATGGACCGTCGAATTCTGTCGCTGCTGCAGCAGGATGCGCGTCTGCCGAACGCCGAGATCGCTCGTCGCGTCGGCATGGCGCCGAGCGCGACACTCGAACGCCTGAGAAAGCTCGAGGAGCGTGGTGTCATCATGGGCTACGAGGTTCGGGTCGATGCGCGAAAGCTCGGGCTCGGCCTCACAGCGTTCATCTTCGTTCGGGCACAGGACAACAAGGGCGAGCTCGACACGGGCGACCGCCTGCGCCAGCATGCGAACGTGCTCGAGGTGCATCATATCGCCGGCGATGACTGCTACCTCGTGAAAGTACGGGCGCAGGATACCGAGGACCTCGGCCGTCTGCTGCGGCAGGAGTTCAGCGTCATGCCCGGTGTGCGTTCAACGAAGACGACGATCGTGCTTGGCACCCTGAAGGAATCGTCCCGCATTCCGATCCCGGAAGAGCACGTGGCGCTGCTCGCATGAGTCCCGCCGATATCGCGCGGAACCGCAGCCGCGTACTGTTGGCGTTCGCGACGGTCTACACCATCTGGGGATCCACGTACCTCGCGATCAAGTATGCGGTGATGTCGATCCCGCCATTCGTCGCGGGAGCGGGACGCTTCCTGGTCTCAGGTGCCGTTCTGTATGCCATCGCGAGCGTGCGTGGCGCGCCGCGTCCCACGGCGGCGCAGGTCCGCACGGCGGCGATCACGGGTGTATTGATGCTCGCGTTCGGAAATGGCGCGGTGATGTGGTCGGAGCTCAGCGTGCCGTCGGGCATCGCCGCGCTGATCGTCGCCGCCGTGCCGCTCTGGATGGTGCTCATCGACTGGTTGCGACCGCACGGTGTGCGTCCGCGCGCCATGGTTTTCGTCGGGCTGGCGATCGGCGTCGTTGGCATCGTCGTGCTGATCGGGCCGAGCGTGGTGGACGGCGCGAGTCAGCTCGGGCCCGCAGCCCTCATCCTGCTGGCGGGCTCGTTCAGCTGGGCATTCGGCTCCA
>DATFHG010000121.1:0-4412 GCA_035248725.1 Gemmatimonadaceae bacterium
ATCCGCAGCTGGCGGCGTACACGCTGGCCAATGCGCGCGTGGGGCTGCGTCGCGGCATCTGGGAGTACGCGCTGTTCGTGAACAACCTGACGAACGAGGAAGCGCAGCTCGCGCTCGATCGTGAGCGTGGGACACTGGCGCGTGTCGGGTATCTCACGAATCCCCCGAGGACCATCGGAGTCGCGATCGCGTTTGGTCAGTAAGTCGATCGAGGGATTGGAGAGCTTGTAACCACAGAGGGCACAGAGAGCACAGAGAAACGGCCGCTTCGTTTACGACGGAGCGGCCGTTTCTATGTGCTCTCTGTGCTCTGTGTCTCTGTGGTTCAATGCCTTTTCTGAATACCTGTTCCCCAAACCTTGCCGCAGATATTCTAGACCCTCATGTCCGCGCCCGACGCCGGGGTTGTCTACATCGTCGACGACGAGGAGTCGACAAGGAACATCATCGTGCGGCACGTGACGGCCGCGGGCTACCACGCGAGTCCATTCGCGTCTGCGCGCGAGTTTCTCGCCGCCGCCCGCGACGACCGGCCCGCCTGTCTCGTGCTGGACATGCACCTGCAGGATGGCACCGGCTTCGACGTGTTCGATGCGATGGAGCGCCGCGGCGACGCCCTGCCCACCATCTTCCTCACCGGCGCGGGCACGATTCCGATGACCGTCCGCGCAATGAAAGCGGGCGCCGTGGAGTTCCTGACCAAGCCGCCGGACTGGGAAGCGCTGCGCAACGCATTGACGTCGGCGATGAATCGCGCGCGACAGATCCGGGAACGACGCGCGGAGGCCGCGAAGATACAGGAGCGGCTCGACGCCCTCACCCCACGCGAGCGCGAAGTGGTGCCCTACGTCGCCCGGGGATTGCCGAATAAACAGATCGCCGCTGAGCTGAAGGTCGTGGAGCAGACGGTCAAGGTCCACCGGGCGCGAATGATGCAGAAGCTCGGCGTCGACTCGGTGGCTGAGCTGGTGCATCTGGTGGACAAGGCGCGGGAGCTGGGGATCGAGGTGTGATGTTATACCGAGGTACAATACACCTCGGTGTAATGCACCAAGATTCAATGGGTTGGCCGCAGCCGTAGCCGTAGCATCGATGCGTACCCTTTACGGCGGTTTGTATGAGCAACATCCATCGCATCGTGTTTGCCCTGGCGCTGACGCTATCGCAGTCGGGCGTGTTGCAATCCCAGACCGCCATCCAGCGCGTCACGTTCTCCGTCGTGGGACGCAGCACCATGTCGCTCCGCAGCGCTCGTGTTGCAGCGCCCACGCAATCCGCCGCCGCCAGCACGTCGGCGTCGGTGACGCAGGGCATCTACGCGATCCAGACCGCTGAGCCGAACAAGAAGCTCACCGCGGAGGTGCATGCCGCGGGCGCGCGCGCCGCGCACGTGCGGGTGGAGTTCCAATCCACGTCGCAGTACGCGCTGCGTGACGCCGCCACGATCCAGCCCGGCCGCGCCAGCGACGTGCTCCGCATGCCCACTCCCGCCGCGACCGCGGTGCCCGCCGAGTACACCGTCAAGGGCGACACCGCCGGCGCGCCGCGTCAGGGCACGTACGTCGTGCTCACGCTGGTGACCGGCGCCTAGCTACGACAGGATGCTGGCGACGCGACTCGTCAGCGCCTCGTACTCGAAGGGCTTCGCCAGGAAGTGTACGCCGTCCGGGATGCGATCCCGCTGCGCCATGAGGAACTCCGCACTCTGGCCCGAGATGAGCAGCAGCGGCAGCTCGGGATACGCGTTGCGCAGCAGCTCCACCAGCTCCAGCCCGTCCATCGCGGGCATCGAGATGTCGGACACCACGAGATCCACGGGTTCGTGGTGCTCGGTCATGACGCGCAGCGCGTCTTCGCCATCGCTGGCCTCGAGCACGCCGTATCCCGCCCGCTCGAGCTGTCGCGCCACGACGCGCCGCACCGTCTGGTCGTCGTCGACGACGACTATCGTGGCCGAGGATTGCATGTAAGGACGAATCTACCTGTCAGCCTTGGCGAAGCGAGGGAGCTGCACTCCTGTCATCCCGAGCCAAGCGCGGGATCTGCACTTCGCTGATGCCGCTCGTACAGCACGCCGGCGATCACCGACACCAGCAGGCCGAGACTCCAGCCGCCCAGGACGTCCGTCGCCCAGTGCTCACTCAGATACAGGCGCGACAGGCCGACGAGCAATGGCACCAGGATGGCAACGGCGACGGCCTGCGCTTTGGATTCCAGCCCTTCGCGATAGGTGACGTAGCTGAGCGTGCACCAGACTGCGGCGCTCGCGGTGGAATGTCCCGAGGGGAACGAGTACGTGTGCAGCGGGATGCGTCCGGCGAGCACGGGTCGGGGACGCGCGTAGAGCAGCTTCACGACGCTGAAGATCGCGGTGGCCACGCCGGGTGCGAGCACGACGGTGGCGGCGATGCGGCGGCCGTGCGACTTCCAGAGCCAGATGGCCGACAGTGCCGCGGCGACGAGCGACGCACCGACGGATCCGCAGTAGGTGATGGCCAGAAAGATCGCCGTGGCCGCCGGGCTCTGATGCGCCTGCATCCAGTGCTGGACGGCGTCGTCGAACGTGCCGGTCTCGTGAGCGAAGACATCCTCGCCCAGCTTGGCGCAGGCGAGCAGCGCGACGGCGCCGAGCACGACGGCCAACGCCCATTCCTTCCAGAGCCGGTGGAGCGTGGCGCTCCAGCGCACGCGCCATGTCTCGCGGACGTCCATGATCAGCGCTCGAGCAATTCCCGCACTCGCCGCTCGATGTCGTCCCGTACGCCCGCAAAGTCGCTGTCGCTCATCGCGCGCGGATCCGGCAGATCCCAGTCGAGGCGCTCTCTGGCGGGAATCCAGGGGCACGCGTCCCCGCACCCCATCGTGATGACGTAGTCGTATTCGCCTTTCGGGATATCCTGGAGCGACTTCGAGCGATGGGTCGTGAGGTCGTAACCCTTCTCGCGCATCGAGGCGATGGCGCGAGGATTCACCGTTCCCGACGGACGCGACCCGGCACTGACGGCTTCCACGTCCGGTCCCCCGTGCATGCGTGCGAACGCCTCGGCCATCTGGCTCCGGTTCGAGTTTTCGACGCACACAAACAACACTTTCATTTATCTGTCATCCCGACCGCAGCGAGGGATCTGCACTTCCGTCATCCCGAGCGCAGCGAGGGATCTGCACTTCTTGTCAATTACGGTCCTGCAGCGCGAGACACATCACGGTCGCCGACGCGGGACACGCTTCCCGAAACTCGCCCGTCTGCTGGATCTCGTCGGGGACCGCGTTGCGCGCCGTCGCCGCGAATCCGAAGCTCGGGAAGTAGCGCTCCGCCGTGGTGGTGAGGAGGTACATCGCGTTCACCCCCTGCGACTCCGCGTCGGCGATGATCCGCTCCACGAGCTGCCGAGCGACGCCGCGTCCGCGCCATTCCGGCGTGACGGCGGTGGATCGCAACAGCCCGTACCGTCCGTGGCGTTCCATGCCCACCACACCGACGATGCGTGAGTCCACGTCGGCCACCAGCAGGCTGCAGATGGCGTCGCGGACGCCCGCGATCGGCAGATCGTTCGCCCGGAGCAGCGCCTCGATCGTGGGAAGATCGTCCCTGGTCGCGCCGCGAATCGTGGGTGCCTTGGTGTTTACGGTCATCGTTCTCCTCAGTTGCAGCAGTCGGGCCCGCAGCATGACTTCTGCCCCGCGGCGGCCTTGACGGTCGCGGCCAGCGACGCGGGCTTCACTGCACGAATGAACGCGCTCATGAACTTGCCATCGATCTCGGCGGCGAACTTCTCCGCGTCCAGCCCCGTGCCTTCGAGCAGGGCCTCCGCATCCTCTACCTTATATATGCGCGTCGGCTCCACGGTGACCCGCCGGAAGCCCGCGTCGGCCAGCAGGTCGCGGTACTCCACCTCCTCGAGCGCTCCTGCGACGCACCCGATCCAGAGCTCCATGTTGCGGCGCACCTCGGCGGGCGCATCGCCGCGCACGACGACGTCCGACACGGCGAACCGGCCCCCGGGCTTGAGCACGCGGAACGCCTCGCGCAGCACGCGCCCCTTGTCCGCGGACAGATTGATCACGCAGTTCGAGATGATCACGTCCACCGAGTTGTCGGGGAGCGGGATGTTCTCGATTTCGCCCTTGAGGAAGTCGACGTTGGTCGCGCCCGCTCTGCGCTTGTTCTCGTTCGCCAGCGAGAGCATCTCGTCGGTCATGTCCAGGCCGTAGACCTTCCCTGTCGCGCCGACGCGTTTCGCCGACAGCAGGACGTCGATGCCGCCACCGCTGCCGAGGTCCAGCACCGTTTCTCCTTCGTTGAGCTGCGCGAGTGCCGTGGGGTTGCCGCAGCCAAGCGATGCGAGCAGCGCTTCGGCCGGGATGCCCGCGGTCTGGCCTTCGTCGTAGAGGTTGGCCGTGATGGGGTCCCA
>DATFHG010000122.1:0-49548 GCA_035248725.1 Gemmatimonadaceae bacterium
CGCGGCGTACCGCGAGTTGCGCCCGTCCGGGCTGGCCGCAGCGTGAGACGCAGCGGCTCCTCGCATGCCGTCGCGCGACCGCGCATCCTGGTCGTCCTGGACTACTATCTGCCGGGCGTGAACGCGGGCGGTCCGGTGCGCAGCGTGGCGAATCTTGCCCTGCATCTGGCCGGCGAGGCGGACTTCCTGGTGATCACCCGGGATCGCGACTTCGGCGATGCCAGGCCGTACGCGGGGGTGACGCGCGACCGGTGGGTGAGCGTGGAAGGTGCGCAGGTGCGCTACATGTCGCGGCGTTGGCCCGGCAGCATCACCCGGCTGGTGCGACGCACGCCGCACGACGCACTCTATCTCTGCAGTTATTTCTCGCCCTCGTCCCTCGAGCTGCTCTGGGCGCGGCACGCGGGCCTGGTGCGCTCGGATCGCTTCGTCATCGCCCCGCGCGGGCAGTTCGCGGAGGCGGCGCTCGCGAACAAGGCACGAAAGAAGGCCGTGACGCTGCGACTGGCGAATGCCACGGGTGTGCACCGGCACGTGATGTGGCACGCCGCCAACGACGCTGAAGCGTCGCGGATCCGGGCGGTGGTGCGGCCCGAAGGCCGCGTGATCACGGCGGCGAACCTGCCGTCGCCGTCGTCGGCCGCCACGCGCACTCGCCGGAAGATGCCCGGCAGGCTGCGCGTCGTGACGGTAGCGCGGGTGCATCCGATGAAGAACATCCTCGAATCGGTGCGGCTGCTGCGCGATCTGGACGGCGAGATCGAGTACGACGTGATCGGACCGCACGAGGACGCGCGCTACCTCGCGGAGTGTCGGGAAGCGGCGGCGGCGCTGCCGTCGCGCGTGAGCGTGCGATTCCCGGGCGCGATGTCGCACGCGTCGCTCGTGTCGGTGCTGCCTGAGTACGACCTGTTCCTGCTGCCGTCGCGCACGGAGAGCTTCGGGCACTCCATTCTCGAGGCGCTGTCGCACGGCGTTCCGGTGCTCGTGAGCGATCGTACCCCATGGCGCGGGCTCGAGCGTCATGGCGCGGGCTGGGACGTGCCGCTCGACGACGCGGCGCGGTTCCGGCAGGCACTCGTTGCCTGCGTCGCGATGGACGACGCGGCATTTCGCGCGCGGGCGGATGCGGCTCGGCGCGTCGCGCGGGAGGCGTCGGAGAGCACCATCCCGCAGACGCTGGACGCGTACCGCGAGCTGTTCCTCCTCCCGTGATCCCGGCGCATGCGGATTCTCATCATCAATCAGTTCTTCGACCCCGAACCCACCTTCAAGGGCCTCGTCTTCGCGCGCGAGCTGCAGCGGCGCGGCCATGACGTCGAAGCGCTCACCGGATTTCCGCATTATCCCGGCGGCGCCGTGTATCCCGGGTATCGCATCCGCCTGGTGTCACGCGAGGAGCACGACGGCGTGCGCGTCAATCGCGTGGCCGTGTTTCCCAGTCACGATCAGTCCGCGCTGCATCGCATCGCAACGTACGGAAGCTTCGCCTTGACGGCGGCGGCGCTCGGGCCGCTGGTCACGCGCCGGCCGGATGTGGTGTACGTGTACCATCCGCCCGTGACCGTCGCGCTCGCCGCGCTGTCGCAGCGACTCTTCCGGGACGTGCCGTTCGTGTACGACATCCAGGACCTCTGGCCGGATACCCTGCGCGCGACGGGCATGGTGCGAAGCGATCATGTGCTGCGCGCCGTCGGAGGGTGGTGCGATTACGTGTACGCCAAGGCGGCACGCCTCGTGGTGCTCTCGCCCGGGTTCAGGGATCGCCTCATCGAGCGCGGCGTGCCGCCGGCGAAGATCGACGTCATCTACAACTGGTGCGACGAGGCGGCCATCGCGCCGCCGTCACACGTGACGCCGGCGCGCGATGAGCGCGTCTTCACGCTGCTGTTCGCCGGCACCATGGGACTGGCGCAGGGTCTCGACGCCGTGCTGGACGCCGCGGCGATGGCCAAAGGCGCGCTTCCCGGCGTGCGATTCGCATTCGTCGGCGGCGGCGTCGAGCGGGACCGGCTGCGGCAGCGCGCCGAACGCGAGCACCTCGACAACGTGGTGTTTCACGATCGGCGGCCGATGTCGGAGATGGGCGGCGTCCTTGCCGCGGCGGATGCGTTGCTCGTGCATCTGCGCGACGACCCGCTCTTCCGCATCACCATCCCGGGCAAGGTGCAGGCGTACCTCGCGGCCGGCCGCCCGGTGCTGATCGGCGTGCGCGGCGACGCGCGCGCGCTCGTGGAGGAGAGCGGGGCCGGATACGGTTTCACCCCGGAGGATCCTGCGTCCCTGCTCGGCGCGCTGCGCCGGATGCTGAGCCGCACGCCAGCCGAGCGTGAGGCCATGGGTCGCGCGGGGCAGCGTTTCTACGACAGCCGGCTGTCCCTGCGGGTCGGCGCGGACGCCTTCGAGCAGACGTTCTCGCGCGCGGTCGGCCGGATACATTAGTCGTCCACATGTCACGCATTCTCGTCACCGGTGGCCGCGGTTTCATCGGCACGAACCTCACGCGCGAGCTTCGTTCCCGCGGCCACGAAGTGGACACCCTCGACATCCTGCAGGGTGAGGACCCTCGCCACTTCAAGGCGGATACCGGGGTGTATCAGCAGCTGGACGCCGTGTTCCGGGCGAACTCGTACGACTTCGTGTACCACCTGGCCGCGGAGTATGGCCGCTGGAACGGCGAGGACCACTACGAAAATCTCTGGCGCACGAACGTCGTCGGCACCAAGAACGTGCTGCGGCTGCAGGAGCAGCACGGCTTCCGCATGATCTTCTTCTCGAGCGCCGAGGTGTACGGCGACTACGACGAGCTGATGTCGGAGGACGTGATGGAGCGCGTACCGATCAAGCAGATGAACGACTACGCGATCTCCAAATGGGCGGGCGAGCTGCAGTGCCTGAATCACGCCGCGATGTTCAAATCGGAGACGGTGCGGGTGCGGCCGGTGGGGTGCTACGGGCCGCACGAATACTACAGCCGCTACCGCGGCGTCATCCCGATCTTCGTCTACCACGCGCTGCACGGGCTGCCGTTCACGGTCCACCGTGGACACACGCGCATCTTCGATTACGTGGACGACACGTGTCGCACGTTCGCGAACATCGTGGACAGCTTCATCCCGGGCGAGGTGTACAATGTGGGCGGTCGCGAGGACTGGTCGATCAGTATCGAGGAGCTCGCCGAAATCGTCCTGCGGGAGACGGGCGCGGCGTCGACGCTCGCGGTGTTCAAGGGTGAAGAAGGGTTCACGACGCGCGTCAAGGTCGTAGACTTCTCGAAGGCGCGGCGCGATCTGCGCCATGCTCCCGCGATCGACATTCACGAAGGCGTGCGCCGCTACGTGGCGTGGTGCCGCAAGGTGTACGCGATCTAGCCCGGACTCGCTTCTTCTCTCCGTATCCCATCCATGCAACCATATCAGAGCGCCATCGCCGGCAAGACGATCCTCGTCACCGGCGGAGCCGGCGCGATCGGCACCAACCTCACGCGGTCGCTCTCACAGCTCGGCGCGAAGACGGTGATCGTGCTGGACGACATGTCGGCGGCGTATGAGTGGAACGTGCCGTCGCTCCCGAACGTGCTGTTCGTGAACGGCAGCGTCACCGACGAAACGGCGCTCAAGCGCGTGTTCCAGCTGCAACCCGACATCGTGTATCACCTCGCGGCATTCTTCGCGAACCAGAATTCCGTCGATTTTCCGCAGCGGGATCTGATGGTGAACGGCCTGGGCACGCTGCTCGTGTACCAGTATGCGACGATGACGAAGGTGTCGCGCATGGTCTACGCGTCGTCCGGATGCTCGATCTACGGCTCCTCCGCGCCGCTGCCGCTCGTCGAAGACTTCATGTCGATGCATCTCACCACGCCCTATCAGATCACCAAGATGCTCGGCGAGCTGTACGGAAATTTCTTCTGGCATCACTACAAGCTGCCCGTCGTGAAGGCGCGATTCTTCAACTCGTACGGGCCGGGCGAGGTGCCGGGCCAGTACCGCAACGTGATCCCGAACTTCATCTACCGCGCCATGAAGGGGCTGCCATTGCCCTTCACGGGCACGGGAGAGGAGACGCGCGACTTCACGTACGTCGATGACCTGGTGGACGGGCTGCTGCGCGCGGCGTATTTCGAGGCGGCCGTCGGCCAGGAGATGAATCTCGCCTCCGGGCGCGAGATCCGGATCCTGGACATGGCCGAACAGGTGAACGCGATGTGCGGGAATCGCGCGGGCATCCAGCGCGCCGAGCCGCGCGTGTGGGACACCAAGAAGCGGCTGCTCGCGTCCGTCGACCGCGCCCGCACGCTGCTCGGATACGAGCCGCGCATGGAATTCCGGACCGGGCTGGAGCGCACGGTGCAGTGGTTCCGCGATCACTGGGACGCCATCGACCGCGACGCCGAGTTTCCGCCGGGGATGTCGGCCGCGGCGCGCGGCGTCACGATCAACGCGGGATCGGAGGAGGGCGTCCGGACCGAGGACGCCGCGCGTCCGGGCTCGCGTCCCAAGACCACCGCGCTGGCGCACTAGAGCGGATTGCGTCGTCGCATCCTGACGGTCCTCGGTACACGACCCGAGGCGATCAAGCTTGCGCCCGTCGTGCTGGAGCTGCAGCGGCGCTCCGGGGTCGAATCCGTTCTCTGCGTCACCGGTCAGCATCGCGAGATGCTGGCGCAGGCGCTCGACTCCTTCGGCCTGACGCCGGCGCACAATCTCGACATCATGATGCAGAGCCAGACGCTCAGCGCGATCACCGCGGCGGCCGTGCAGGGGCTCGAGCGCGCCATCGCCGACGTGGAGCCGCACGTGGTGCTGGTGCAGGGCGATACGACCACGACGCTGTGCGGTGCGCTCGCCGCGTTTTATCGTCGCACACCGGTCGCGCAGGTCGAAGCCGGGCTCCGGAGTGGTCGCAAGTATTCCCCGTTTCCGGAGGAGCTGAACCGGAAACTCACGACGCAGCTCACCGACGTCCATTTTGCACCCACGACGCACGCGCGAGATGCCCTGATCGCGGAGGGCGTGGAACCCGCACGGGTGCACGTCACGGGAAACACCGTGATCGACGCGCTCCTGATGACGCGCGACCGTGTGCGCCGGACGCCGCCACCCATCCCCGATCGCTTGCGCGCGCTGCCGGAATCAGGCCGTATGGTGCTGATCACGGGTCATCGGCGCGAGAGCTTCGGTGAGGGTTTCCGCAGTCTGTGCGCCGGGATCCGCGACACCGCGGCGCGTTTTCCGGATGTCACGTTCGTCTATCCCGTCCATCTGAATCCGAATGTCCGTGGCCCCGTGGATGACATCCTCGGATCCTGCGACAATGTGTGGCTCCTCGAGCCGCTCGCGTATCAGCCGTTCGTGTGGCTCATGGACAAGGCGACGGTGGTGCTGACGGATTCGGGTGGCATTCAGGAGGAGGCACCATCGCTGGGCAAGCCCGTGCTGGTCATGCGGGAGACCACCGAGCGGCCCGAGGGAATCGCCGCCGGCAATGCGAAGCTCGTCGGCACGCGCAGAGAGGTGATCGCCGCGGAGCTCGCGCGGCTGCTCACCGACGATGCCGCGCGCCGCGCGATGTCGCGCGCGCAGAACCCGTATGGCGACGGCAAGGCATCCGCCCGCATCGCGGACGTGCTGGAACGCGTGGATCTCGCGGGCATGAGAGGATGAAGTCGGCGGAATGAACGTCCTCTACTTCACGTCGCCCGCCTCCGACTATCTCGCGGACAGCGTGCTCCACGGCCTGCGCTCCCTCATGGGCCCGACCGTGGTGGATTATCCGCGGGCCGACGTCCTCTATGCGGATGGCGCCGCCTTGAAGACGAAGGCGCACGGGCGGGGGTTCACGCTGTACGGCCTGCTCCAGGACGAAGGCGTCGATCGCTACGACGTACTGGACAAGGTCCGCGCCGGATTCTTCGACCTGATCGTGATCTCGTCCATCCACCGGCAGTTCGGATGGCTCGTGCAGCTGCTTCCGTGGTTGACCCATCGCAACACGATCGTGCTGGACGGGGAAGACGGGCCCGAGCCGTTTCCCTACGCCGGCTCGTACTGGCGCCGGGCCGGCCATCGCCGCCTGCCGCGCGCGCACACGCGCTTCCTGTATTTCAAGCGCGAGCTGACGCCCGCCACACTGTCGTACCGCTGGTTCAAGATGGTGCCGGCGATCGTGGGCCGACGGATGCGGTTGCCGCGGAACGTCCGCCCCATCGCGTTCGCGATTCCGGCGGAGAAGATCGTCGCCAGTCCACCGGCGAAGTCGAAGGACTTTCCCCGCCACATCGTGGACCCCGAGGTGGCCGCGGCGGTCGGCGCGTCCACCGCGCACGTGTTCGACGACGAACGCGCCTATTACCGGGATCTCCAGTGCTCGCGGTGGGGGATCACGACGAAACGCAGCGGATGGGATTGCATCCGGCATTACGAGATCGCGGCGAACGGGGCGGTGCCGTGCTTTCGCTCGCTGGACGAGAAGCCCGACACGTGCGCTCCGCACGGTCTTGGGGCGACCAATTCCGTGCTGTATCACAGCTGGCCCGAGCTGCAGTCGCGGATCGCCCGCATCGACGCCGACCGGTACGCCGAGCTGCAGCAGGGAAGTCTCGCGTGGGCCCGCGCGAACACCACCGTCGAGCGCGCGCGCCAGATGGTCGATGAGTGGCGTCGCAGTACGCGCTAGCGCGTGCGCATCCTCTTCAGCTTCGAGTATCCGTTCGAACCGGACGGCTACGGCGGCGGCCAGCAGATCGCGCGCGGTCTCGCGCGCGGCCTCGCGCGGATGGGCCATGAGGTACACGTGGCGTGTACCGGCACCGACCGCATGCACGTGGCGCAGCAGGATGCCGGAGTCCAGTACCACTTCGCGGGCACGTTCGATCGTCGCCTGTCGTCGGCGATCGCCGCCCGCGTCGCCATCGGCGCCGTGCGCCGGCTGCGACCCGAGATCGTGTGCAGCTACACCTCGGAAGCGCCACTGGTGCTCGCCGTGGCCCGCGCCCTCGGCGCGCGCACGATGATGTACCTCGCGGCGCCGGAGCTGCCGCCGTTCGCCCGGCTGCATGGCGGCTGGCTGCGCGACGTGCGATACGGGGTCGGGTCGTTCATGCAGTTCGCGGGCGCGCATGTCGCGCACGAGACCGTGGCCATCAGCCACTGGCTCGCCAGCCAGGCGGCGACGCGATGGAAGCTGCGAGCGGTGACGGCAATCGGCGCGGGGCTGGACGAGGCGATGATGGCACCCGCGGTTCCCGCGCCGCAGGTACCGCCGGCCGGCGTTCGGCTGCTTTCCATCGGGCGGCTCGCGTTGAGCCAAAAGCCGCTCGACCGCGTGGCGCAGGCGCTGGCCGCGTGCTCCGCCGCCTGGAGCAGCTGGACGATCGTGGGGAGCGGTGAGGATCGTGCGCGTCTGGAGGCGATCGTCGTGCGCGCCGGACTCTCAGGTCGAGTGACCTTTCGCGGCACGCTGACACCGGCGGAGACCTGCCGTGCGCTCGACGAGCATCATGTCGTGATCCTTCCGTCCAACCACGAGAGCTTCTTCATCACGGTGCACGAGTCGGTGGCGCGCGGGCGCGTGATCGTCACGAACCCGGTTGCCGAGGTTGCCTCCGAGTTCGGCGGGATTCGCTCGGTCGTCGTCGCGCCGTCGACGGACGTTGCCGCGCTGGAACGCGCCATCACCCACGCGATCTCCTCGTATTTCACGCTCGCGCCTTCCGCGCTCACGGCAGCCGGTGGGCACGCAAATCGACACAGCTGGGACGCGGTGGCCGGGGCATTTCTGCGCGCCAGCGGCTATCATGGGGCACGCCCATGACCGCCCGATTCGACGACTCCGTCGCGCAGCGTACGCGCATCTATCTGTCCCCTCCGCATGTCGGCGAGGAGGAGCGGCGACTGGTCATGGACGCCATCGACTCGAACTGGGTTGCACCGCTCGGTCCGCACGTCGAAGCCTTCGAGCAGGAGTTCGGGACCTACGTCGGCGCGTCGCAGGCCGTGGCGCTGAGCTCCGGCACGGCGGCGATTCACCTCGCGCTCCTCGCGGCTGGTGTCGGCGTGGGAGACGAGGTCCTGGTGAGCACCTTCACCTTTGCCGCGACCGCGAACCCGGTGGTGTACGTCGGGGCTCGGCCCACGTTCATCGACAGCGAGCGCGAGAGCTGGAACATGGATCCGGCGCTGCTGGAGGACGTGCTGAAGCGTCGAGGCCGGCGCAACCAGCTGCCCAAGGCCGTGATCCTCGTCCACCTTTACGGTCAGAGCGCCGACACGGATGCCATACGCGCGCTGTGCGACCGGCACGGCGTGCTGCTCATCGAGGATGCAGCGGAGGCTGTCGGTGCGCGTTACAAGGGCCGCGCACCGGGCATCGACGGCTGGGTCGGTGTGTACTCATTCAACGGCAACAAGATCATCACGACGTCCGGCGGCGGCATGCTCGTAACGCGCGATGCCGCCGTTGCCTCGCGCGTCCGCTTTCTTGCGACGCAGGCGCGCGACCCCGAAGTGCATTATCAGCATTCCGCCATCGGCTATAACTACCGCCTGAGCAACCTGCTCGCGGCGCTCGGCCGCGGACAGCTCAGGGCGCTCGAGGATCGCGTGACCACGCGACGGCGAATCTTCGAGACGTATCGCGACGCGCTCGCCACCGAGCCCGGACTCTCGTTCATGCCGGAGGCGACCTGGGGCGACGCGCGCTCCCGCGCCACGCGTTGGCTCACGTGCGTCGAGATCGATCCGGAGGAGTTCTCGGTGGATCGCGAAACCGTCCGTCTTGCGCTCGAGGGCCGGAATGTGGAGAGCCGGCCCGTGTGGAAGCCCCTTCATCTGCAGCCCGTTTTCGCGTCGTGCGAGTTTGTCGGTCCTGGAGTCGCCGAGGACATCTTCGATAAAGGCCTGTGTCTGCCCTCGGGCACTGCGCTGACGCGCGATCAGCTCGAGACCGTGATCGACGTGGTCCGCACCGCGCGCCGCACGTCGGCGCTGCGCGTATGAGTACCCAGCCCCTGAATACCTCCACGCCGGCTCGACTCGAACCGCCTCGCGGGCAGGAGCGCGGGCACGAGGTGTCGCGAGTCGTTCCCTCGGACGCCGTCGATCGCGAAGTGACGTTTGCGGCCCTGCTGGCCGTGATCGTTCGCAATCGGCTCGTGGTCGCGGCGAGCACCGCCATCGCAGTGCTGATCGCCGTCATCATCGTCGCGCAGACGCCGACGACGTATTCCACGGAGGTCAGCTTCCTGCCGCAGGGCCAACAGCAAACCGCGCTGTCAGGACTGGCTGCGCAGCTGGGGCTCGCGAGCGGCGGCGGTGGCTCACAGTCGCCGTCGTTCTATGTGGAGCTGCTCAACTACCGCGCGATCCTCGGCCGGGTCGCCGACTCCACGATCGTGCGTCCCCCGCAAGGGCGGCCGATGACGCTGGCGCAGGCGCTGCACGTGGACGAACGCGATCCGGTGAGGCGCCGCTCGGCCATCATGGGGCTGCTCACGAAGATGGTTTCTCCCTCTGTCGAAGCGCGCACGGGCATCGTCACGCTGACGGTGCATGCCAAGGATCCGGACGTGGCGGTGAGCGTCGCCAATGCCTTCGTGGAAGCACTGGTTCAGTTCAACACCGCGACGCGGCAGTCCGCGGCGGCAGCGGAGCGCCAGTTCGTCGAACAGCGCCGCGCGGAGATGAAGGCCGAGCTCACGGGCGTGGAGGACGTGCTCAAGAACTTCCTCAAGCAGAACCGCGCCGGAAACTCACCGGACCTGATGTTCGAGCAGCGGCGTCTCGAGGCCGAAGTGACGTTGCGCCGGGACCTCTACGCCCAGCTCTCCCAGGCGTTCGAGCGCGCGCGCATGGAGGAAGTTCGCGACACGCCCCTGCTCACCATCATTGATCTTCCGGAACGACCCCTGGGACCGAATCGCAAGGACTCCGCGAAGCAGATCATTCTCGGCCTGATCACCGGCCTGTTCATTGGTGTCGTCGCGGCGTTCCTCGTGGAAGGCGGGCGCGTCGCCCGCGCGCAATGGGTCCAGTATCGGCGCGAGACGCCGGCTGCCTAGCTTCCGGGCGTCGGCTCCGCCTCCGCGACGATTCGCGCCAGCCCGGTCGCGAGAGGAGTGGCGTCGAAGTCGAGCTCGTGGCGCGCCCGCGAGATGTCGAGCGCCGGAAACCCGAGTGTGCCGGGATGATCGTCGGCGGTACGCGCCGACGTGGTCCCCGCGACCACGGCATCGACAACCGACGCAAGCCGCGCGATGCTCGTTGCGACACCGGATCCCACATTGACGGTACCGCGCAGGCGTCGCGTTGCGCAGGCAAGAAGGGCCGCGGCGACGTCGTCCACGTACACAAGATCGGCCGTATGATGCGGCGTGCGAATGTCGTGCGGCCTGCCATGTCGGGCGTCGTCGATGAACCTGGTCACGACGCCCGATTTCATGCCGGGTCCATACACGGATCCGATGCGCGCGACCGTGAGACCGATGCCGAGCGCCTCAGCGCCGGCGCGCGCAAATACCTCTGCCGCGAGCTTGCTCGCGAGGTAATACGGCGCATGGTTCGCCGGATAGACCGCGTCATCTTCCCCCGCGGGCGTGCCGTGGTTCGCGTAGAGCGCGCCGGTCGACGCGAGCACGACATGCGCGACGCCAGCCCGGCCGCACGCCTGGAGCAGGTCGCGCACGGCGATCGCATTCAGTCTGAGGCACTCCTCGGCGGCAGACGCGTCGGTCATGCTGGCCGGGATGTGCGCCGCGAGATGGATCAGGACGTCCACTTCGCCGTGTGGCAGCGAGGGACGTTCGAGATCGAATGCGCGGACGTCCACCGCGCCGCGCGGCCACGCGTGCACCGCTCCCGGGCGAGCCAGCGCGATCACGCCACGCGGGCACGCGCTCATCAGGCGTCGGCCGATGAACCCTGTCGCACCAGTGACGGCGAGTTTCGTCACGGTGCGGCGTCCTGCGAACCCCGTCCACGCAACATCTGATGCGCCCCCCGTTCAAGCATTTCCGCGACCTCACGGCCCACGACGTGAATTTCGACTTTCACATGCATACGTCGCAAACGGACGGGAGGAACCGGGCCGAAGACATGATCGCGGCGGCGCGAGCGAAGGGCCTCACGGCGATCGGTTTCTCCGAGCATGTGAACAGGACTTCCAGCTGGTATGCGGGATTCGTGCAGCAGCTGTCCGCGTTGCGCACGGATGCCGGCCTGCGCGTCCTGATCGGCATCGAGGCCAAACCCCTCGATTTCGACGGCACCATCGACGCGTCCGCCGAGATCCTCGATGCCGCGGAGCTGATCGTCGGGAGTGTCCATCGATTTCCCGACGGCCGTGGCGGTCTGGTCCCGCTGGACGGGGTAAAGGCGCTCGGCGCGGCGTCCGCACTGGACATCGAGATGCGTCTCGCGAGCGGCATCGTCGCCAACCGCGACAGTCGCATCGACGTGCTGGGCCACCCCATGGGGATCTGCACGAAGACGTTCGGGGACTTTCCGGAGCAGGAGTATCGGCGATTGATGGAAATCTGCCGGGAGAACGACGTGGCCTTCGAGATCAGCACGAAGTACTGCCCGGATCTCGGACGACTCGTCGGGCTCCTGCGCGACGTGAACCCGCGCGTGTCCGTCGGATCGGACGCCCATGGCGTCGAAGAGGTCGGCCGGTCGTTCGATCAACTGCGTGACGAGATTGCACGATGCCACTGACCGTGCTGGTCACCGCCGCCGGCTCGACGATCGGGCAAGGCATCATCAAGTCGATCAAGCGCTCGCGGCTCGAGTGCCGGCTGGTCACCTGTGACGCGGATCCGTACGCGGCGGGATTGTACCGAGGGGATGCCGGGTATCTGGTGCCGCTCGGTCGGGCGAGCGGGTTCATCGACGCGATCATCGCCGTGTGCCGCCGCGAGGGCGTGCAGGCGATCTGTATCGGCACCGACTACGAGCTCGCAGCGTTCGCCGGCGCGCGCGAGCACATCGCGCGTGAGACGGGCGCGACGGTGATCGTGAGCGACCCAGGCGTGATACGGATTGCGGACGACAAGTGGCTGACGAGCGAGTTCCTGCGCACGCACGACCTGCCGTTCATCCCGTCCGCGCTGCCGCCGGACGCGATGGCCCTCGTCGAGGCGGAGGGCTTTCCGGTGATCATCAAGCCGCGCATCGGCGACTCGTCGAAGGACACGTGGGTCGTCCGCGACACGGTCGAGCTGCGCCAGCGCCTGGCCGACATCCGCAACGTGACGGAGAACCGGTTTCTGGAACACGGCGCCGGCTTCGTGGTGCAGAAATACATGGGCACGGACGAACACGAGTACACGACCTCCACCCTCAGCTTCGACGGTGAATCGTTCGGCGTGATCTCCATGCGACGCGAGATGCGGTTCGGAGGACATACCACGAAGGCGTTCATCGAGCCGGTGCCGGCCGTCGACCGCGCGATCGCGAGCGTGGCGAGCGCGCTCCGTCCGTTCGGGCCGTGCAACTTCCAGTCGCGCGTGGTGGACGCCGTGCCGTACGTCTTCGAGATCAACTGCCGGTTCTCGGGGACGACGGCCACGTGCGCCATCGCCGGATTCAACCATGTGGAAGCCACGCTGCGAAAAGTCGTCCTGGGCGAGCACATCGAGCCGCTGCGGTTCACAAACGGCGTGATGCTTCGGTACTTCAACGAAGTGTTCGTCCCGATGGACGACGTGGAGCGGCTGCAGCGCGACGGCTCGATCCGCGGGTCGCGCTCGGTGAACAACGATCGCTTCTAGACCGGGCGATCCGCGTCGCCGACCTGATGGTCGAAGCGCGGCATCGGCCGATGGCCATCTGCCGCCTGTCGCCCGACGCGCACGATGTGGAGAATCGTGCGGCCCATGATGCGCAGATCGAGCCCGAGCGTATGATGATCGGCGTACCACGTGTCGAGGGCGAGCCGGTCGTCCCACGTCGTGGCGTTTCGTCCGCTGACCTGCGCCAACCCCGTCATGCCCGGTCGCACGTCGTGACGGCGGCGCTGCGCCGGCGAATAGACGCGCAGATATTCGACGAGCAGCGGACGGGGCCCGACGAGGCTCATGTCCCCGCGCAGCACGTTCCAGAGCTGGGGCAGCTCGTCGATGCTGAGGCGTCGCAGCAGCGCGCCCACCCGTGTCACGCGCTCTTCGTCGTCCAGCGCTTCGCGGCCGGGGACGGACTCGCCGCGCATCGTCCGGAATTTGTAGACTGTGAATATCCGTTCACGCCATCCGACGCGTCGCTGGGTGAACAGCACGGGTCGTCCCATCGCTGCCCAGACCACTACCGCGGTGCCGATCATGATCGGCGCGGTGATGATGAGGGCGAGGCTCCCCAGCACGATGTCGAGGACGCGCTTCATCCATCCTTGACCACGGCACGCCACGAGGGCGGCATGTTGCGCGTGACCTCGATGCCGTCGAACACGCTGCTGGCGCGGGCGCCGACGCGCCGCGCCCAGGCGGCCATGCGCGCGATACCATCCTCGAGCGACAATCCCTGGCCGACGCCGAAGATGCGTCGCGCCACGGAATGGTCCGAGTACGCGTGCTGTACCTCATTCCTGGCGGGCAAGTGTGTGACCTGCGGGGTGACGCCGAACGCGCGACCGACGGTGGCCACCAGGTCGTTGACGGAATACGGAACATCGGCCCCGATGTTGATGACCTGATTCCGCGCCTCACGAACATCGACACTGCGGGCGATGTGCGGCGCCACGTCGTCGATGTAACTGAACGCCCGTGTCTGCGAGCCGTCTCCGAACACCGTGAGCGGCTCGTCGCGCATGATCTGGTTCATGAAGATCCCGATCACGTTGCGATAGCGGTCACCCAGGTTCTGGTGCTCGCCATACACGTTGTGCGGGCGGAACACGATCCAGTCGAGACCGAACATCTCGTGCGCGGCGCGGAGGTCCAGCTCCACCGCATACTTGGCGATCCCGTACGGGTCCTCGGGCTGCGGGATCATCGCTTCCCGCATCGGCACCTGCCCGGCGCCATACACGGCAATGGACGACGTGAAGACGAAGCATTTCACGTCGTGACGGATGGACTCGTTGATGAGCGTGACGCTGCCGATGACGTTGTTCGTGTAGTTGTAGCGCCGGATGAAGTGGGACAGCCCTTCCGCGGCGTAGGCCGCGAGGTGGTAGACGTAGTCGAAGCGGTGCTCATCGAACAACCGGCGCAGCAGGGCGGCGTCCGTGATCGATCCTTCCACGAACACCGCGCCTTCCGGCACGTGATCCCGAAAGCCACCGCTGAGATCGTCGAGCACGACCACATCATGACCGAGATTCAGCAGGTGATGCGCGACGTGCGAGCCGATGAAACCGGCTCCCCCAGTGACGAGAGACTTCACGGATGGCTGCCCTCGGCGGTGCGTCGGTGTGAACGAATCAGAATGGGTACTCGGGATACCTGCTCGCGTCGCGCCGGCCCGGGGTCAGCGCCATGCGCGCCGCGAACAGGTGCAGCCGTGCCCGCGCCCTGAGGCCTGCGCCGCGCTCGGAATCGCCCGCCGCCTCCGCGGCCGCAGCACGGATGCGCATCACCAGGGCCCGCGGCACCGCGGTCAGGGCAAAGATCATCGCGTATGCGCCTTCCGCAAGCGCGCCTGAGTTTTTGTGAAGATAGGCGAACCTGCTGCGCCAGCTCTGTATCACCCACCGGAAGTGTGTTGGCCGTATCGAAACGGAGGCGACCGTCGTCTGACTCCCCAGATGCGTGACCACGCTGGTGGGCACATACCGGATGCGCCAGCCCTGACGCTGAATGCGATAGCAGAGGTCGAATTCCTCGGCATACAGGAAATAACGATCGTCGATGGAGCCGCCGATGCTCTCGAGCGCGGCGCGACGAATGAGCATGCAGGCGCCGGCCACCACGGCCACGTCGCGTTCTTCCGATTCATGGCCTTCGTGGCTGCGGAAGGGCATCCAGCGCGACGGCACGGCCCGACTGAGGTTCAGCCGCTCGGCGATCAGGTTGAGGAAAGACAGGTGCACGAGCGCGAAGCACGGCTGAAACGACCCGTCGGGATTGAGGAGCCGCGGGCCGGCCGCCCCGTAGTCGGGATGGGCGTCGAGAAAGGCCGCGAGGGTATCGACTGCACCGGCATGAAACACGAGGTCGTCGTTGCACCACAGGACGTGCCGTCCGAGTGCGACACGGATGCCATCGTTGGATGCGGCCGCGTACCCCTTGCGCTCGGCGAGCGGATGCAGCCGCGCGCCCGGAAATTCTCCGACCGCGGCGGCAAGCCCGACGGTTCCGGAGCAATTGTCCACCACGACGGCTTCGATGGGGACGCGCGTGCTCGCGAAGAGCGACGCGAGGAAATTCCGGATATGCGGGAGCCCGCCGGTGTGCACGACCACGGCGCTGATCTGCGGACGGGAAGCGGAAGTGGCCATTCAACGGCGAGCGAAAGTTCAGGTCGCCAATCGACGCTCGCGAGTGCAAGCAAGAAGGCTTCTTCCCATCGCAGCGCAGCGGTCCAACGCCGTCTTGTGTCGATGAAGAAAAGCTACCTAAGCGACTCGTGGACTATAGATTAGCTCACCCTCTCTTGTCAAAAAGAGCCTGATGCGCCGTTTTCGTAACCGGTATCTGCTCGCGATCGACGCGCTGCTGCTGAGCGCATTGCCGTACGTCGCGTACGCTTTGCGGTTCGAGACTTTTTCGTGGGCCGCGGCCGATACGCGCGCGGCCCTCGTATTCACGGCGCTCATGCTTCCCGTGGAGCTTTTCATCCTGCTCCGTTTCGGGCTCTATCGTCGTTTGTGGCGGTACGCCAGCATCTGGGAGCTCGAGCTGATTTTCGCGGCAGGGTTGGTGGGCGCCGCGGCCGCGTGGGTCGTTGGCGCGGTGGTGATCCCCGCATTCGACGTGGGTCCGCGCGTGCCGTTCTCGGTGCTCGCGATGTACTCCGTGGTCAGCATTGCCGCCGTCGCCGCGCCGCGCATGGTGCTGCGCATTCTTGGCCGCCGGTATCTGCACCGTCGCCCGGGAAGCGTCGAGGGCGAGCGACGCGTGCTCGTTGCCGGCGCGGGTGCGGCGGGCGAAATGGTGGTGAAGGAAATCAGGTCCAATCCACAGCTCGGGCTCACGCCCGTCGGCTTCGTCGACGACGATCGCACGAAACTCGGCCTGCGGCTCGGGAACCTCCCGGTGCTCGGCACGCTGGAGCAGATCTCGGCCGTGGCGCACAACGAACGCGCGGAAGAGCTCATCATCGCGATGCCCCGGGCCCCCGGGTCCGTCGTCCGCAAAGTCGTTCGCGCGGCGTACGAGGCGGGCTTGCGCACCCGCACGGTACCGGGCCTGTTCGAGATTCTGGACGGACGGGTCAGCGTAACCGCGTTGCGCGAAGTGCAGATCGAGGATCTGCTGCGCCGCGATCCGGTGCAAACGAACCTTGCTGCCGTGCGACGGCTGGCCGAAGACCGCACCGTCCTGGTCACCGGAGCCGGTGGATCGATCGGCAGCGAACTGTGTCGGCAGCTGGCGGCCCTCGAGCCAAAGAACCTCGTTCTCGTGGGACACGGCGAGAATCCCATCTTCGAGATTCTGCACGAGCTGCTGCGCGAAGAGCCGAAGGTCAACCTGATTCCGATCATCGCGGACATCCGCGACCGGCAGCGCATTCAGAAGATTTTCGCGCAGCACAAGCCCTACGCCGTCTTTCACGCCGCAGCGCACAAGCACGTGCCGCTGATGGAAGAGAATGTCGGCGAGGCGATCACCAACAACGTGCAGGGTACGCGGAACGTCGTCGATGCGGCGATCTCGTGCGGCGCGCAGCATTTCGTGTTCATCTCGACCGACAAGGCGGTGCACCCGACGAACGTGATGGGCGCGACCAAGCGCGTCGCGGAGTGGATCGTCCAGAATGCGGCCCGCGCCCACAACCGGCACTTCGTCTCCGTGCGATTCGGCAACGTCCTCGGCAGCCGCGGAAGCGTCGTGCCGACGTTCCTGCGCCAGATCCAGGATGGCGGGCCGGTGACGGTCACGGACCCGGAAATGCGTCGCTACTTCATGACCATTCCCGAGGCGGTGCAGCTGGTGCTGCAGGCCGGTGCGCAGGGTCGCGGCGGCGAGCTGTTCATGCTCGACATGGGCGAGCCGGTGCGCATCGTCGATCTCGCGCGTGACATGATCCGATTGTCCGGCCTCGAAGAGGGCACCGACATCGAGATCGAGTTCACCGGCGTTCGCCCGGGTGAAAAGCTGTACGAGGAGATGTTCTTCACCCACGAGATCGCCGAGCCCACCGAACATCCCAAGGTGCTTCGCGCCCGCAACGGCCATCACGGGGAATGCGGCGATCTGGTCATCGCCTCCCTCATCGAGGCGGCCCTGGGGGAAGATGGCGACGACGTCCTGCGGCAGAAATTGCGCGAGCTGGTTCCGGATTTCGTCGGAGGGACGACGCCCCGCGCGGTGCCGAAGCAGGATCCCGGCCGGCGGCGGCCGTCGGGTGAAATGCGGGCGATGCGGAGTTAGCTACCCGCGCGGCTGGGCGCGCGTGAAGGCTCGGATGTAGTCCATGACGTCGACGGTGGGTTTCCAGCCGAGCGCTCGGGCTTTGCGGGGGAAATTCCGCGCTTCGTTGCGACCCGGATAGCCGTCCACCATCACGCTGTTCCCGCCGAACGCGCGCGCAATCTCCTTGATCGAATACGTCTTGGTGACGCCCAGCGCGTATCCGTCGCCGCTGCCCTTTCTGCCGACGAGGATGATTCCGCGGGCGAGGTCCTTCACATATGTAAAGGCACGGCGCTGCGTGCCCGGACGGACGACCGTGAGCGGTTCCCCACGCAGGTACTGCTGCGAAAACTTCGCGATCACGGTGCCGTACTTCCCGTCGCCGCGCTCCCGCGGACCGAAGCCGTTGTAGAAGTAGCAGATCGCGTACGGGAGCTTGTACCACCGGCCGTAGTCGTTGATCAGGTCGACGTTGCCCGCCTTGGTGAACGAGTACGGGTTCTGATGTCGGCCGTCACCCTCGATCGCGAACCGGGTGCTGGACGCGGCGTAGACGAGCTTCGGCACTTTGCGCGTGCGGCAGAAGTCCGCGACGGCGAACGTACCCACGGTGTTCATGTCGAAGACCTGCCGCACATCGTCGAACGATGGCGCGATGCGCGCGTACTCGCCCAGGTGGTACACGATGTCCGGCGTCTCGGGAACGAGGCGCTCGATGTCCTTCGTGTGACCTTCACGGTACTCCGCGCCGTCAATGTGGTTGTCGACCGATCCGTTGAAGTAGTTGTCGAGCGAGATCACCCGGTTCCGCTCGTCCTGCACCAGCTCCTCGATCACGTGCGATCCCACATGCCCGGCGCCGCCCGTGACGAGGATCGTCTTTCGTTTCATGCGATGGAAGCTATCCGCACGATGAAAAACCAGTCAGGTTTCTGCGCGTGACACGCCTCCTCCTGCCGGCCGTCGCGCTCCTCGCCGCGATCTGGGCCTCGCGCGTCGTGAATCCGTCGGAGCTGGGCAAGCGCCTGGATCGCATGGACGGCTGGATCCGTCGCTACGGCCCGTGGGCGGCGGCGGCGCTGACGGTGCTGGCGGTGTGGTGGACGTGGGGGCACGTGCGCACGTACCCCACGACGCACGTGGAGAGCTCGTACCTGCTGCAGGCGCGCATCTTCGCCGACTTCGCCTGGACCGCGCCCACGCCACCGATGCCCGAGTTCTTCGAGCAACCGTACGTCCTCGTGATTCCTGCGGTCGCATCGAAATTTCCGCCCGGCCATCCGCTGCTCCTGTCCGTGGGCGCGCTGCTCCACTTTCTGCCGCTGGTGCCGTTGATCATGGCCGGCGTGACCGCCGCGCTCATCCTCGTCGTCGGGTCGCGAGCACTGAATCCGTATGTCGCGCTCCTGGCCTGGCTCGCGTGGTTGACGACGCCGATGGTCATGCGCTTCCAGAGCAGCTACTTCGCGGAGCCAACGGCCACCTGCATGGTCCTGGTGGCGTGGTGGTGCCTGTTGCGCTGGCGCGCCAGGGGACACGTCGCGTGGATCGTCGCGTGCGGCGTCGCCGCGGGATGGAGCATCATCTCCGAGCCGGTCACCGGCGTCGCGTTCGGGTTGCCGATCCTCGGTGTCGTCGTCGTCGACGCCGTGCGGGGGCGCCGGCTCGAGGCGCTCGCCTTTCTCCCGGCGCTGGGGGCCGTTCTGGCAATCATCCCGCTGTGGAGCGCGGAAGTCACGGGGGATCGCTCGCTGACGCCGACCGCGCTGTATCGAGCGGAGTACGTGCCCTTCGACCGCCCCGGATTCACGATCGCGAGCGAGGCGCCGCGGCGGTCGCTCACGCCCGTGATGCTGGATGTGCGCGAGCAACTCCTGCGTGAGCACGAGGAGCAGGAGCTCGATCGACTGCCCATGAACTTCGTGCGCCGCGTGGTATCGATCGCGGCGGATCTGTGGCAGGGTGCGCAGCTGGTGCTCATCCCCTTCGTCATCATCGGCTTGTTCGCGATGCCGGTCCCGGTGCGGCTCGCGCTGTCAGGCGCCGGCCTGTTGCTCGTGGGACGCATTGCCTTCGCACAGGATCCACGCGTGACGCTGCCGTATCTCGCGATCGCGCCGGTGATCGCCGCCATCGCCGCGTGCGGCCTCTGGCGTGTGCTCGTCTGGGCCGCCAACGGCGTGATCGTACGGCTGCACGTGGAGCGGCGCCCGAAGCTCGGCAGTGCGCTCGTGGCGCTCGTGCTCGCGTTCTTCGCGGTCCCCACGTTCAGCGCGTGGCGGTTGCGTCACCATCAGGCGGCGGCGATGCGTGAGGAATTCGATTCGGCGCTCATGCAGCTGCCGTCGTCCAAGTCCATCATCTTTCTCAAGTACGCCAGCCAGGGTCAGCGACAGCACCTGGGTCTCGTGGAGAATCATCCCGACCTGCAACGCGCTCCCGTGTGGGTGGTGCACGACCTGGGCATTCGGGATCGCGAGCTGCAGTCGCTCGCGCAGGACCGCACCGCCTACGTGTTCGACGAACAGACCATGGAGTTCAGGCGGTTCTGAAATCAAAAAGAGCGCCCAGCCGCGCTCTTTTTGATTTCGCCGCCTTCGGGCTGTGCGAGCTTGCGATCTACCGGGTAAACAAGACGAGATTCTCTCGCAGCCGTACGACGCGGAACGTGGGAAACACGGCGCGACCGAATAGCGCGGCGTCCTTGTAGCCGCGCGGCAGGCTCGCGTCGCGTGCGAGCAAAAGGAAACGCGGCAAACTGTCCAGCGCCGCGACGGTGCGCAGCGCGGGAAACCCATATGCCGCGACGTGCAACCGTACCGCGTCGTGCTCGAAACGGAAAAAGCGCCCCATGTCCCGCACCGGCGACGCAGCGGGGAACATCGCGTCGAGGAGCGCATCCGGCATGACCAGCAGCGCCATGCTGTCGCGCGCAGCCGCTCGCAGCGCGGCGACGGGATAGAGCACGTGTCGCGTCTCGAAGACGATCGGGATACCGGTTGGGCGTGCCTGGTCGAACGCTTGGACGTCGGCGGCGACGTCGTCTGCGAACGCGCGCTTCGTGGCGGCCTCGCCGCGCACATGCACCCAGGCGAGCGCGCCCAGCAGGGCGCACCAGAGGATGCGCGGCGTGCGGCCGAGCCATGCGCACGCGAATGCGGCGAGCGGCGCCCATGCGAGCGCCGCCGCGATTGCATAGCGCGGCAGCATCGTCGGCTGCACGAGCCACGAAACGAGCGTCACCACCACGGGCATCAGGCCAAAGGCGACCAGCGCGACGATCGACGCATCCCGCATGAGTGGGCGCCGGCCTGGCGACGACGCCGGCACCTCGTCACGAAAGGTGGACGCGAGCCACAGTGCCGCCGCGAGCACCGGTACGACCGTCAGGTAGAACTCGCGTCCCATGTCCATCACCTGGGTCGCGTTCAAGTCGGGCACCCAGATGGGTGTCGTGAACAGCGAGCGCTGCATGAAGAGCAGTGGAGAGCAGATCACCGTGGCGACGGGTCCGGCCAGCGCGGGAGCAAGGCGTCGAATGCGCTCTCGATGACAGGCCGCGGCGGCCGCGACGGCGAGTGTCCACGTGAGAACGCCGAACCAGTGAATGGTGCAGAGAAGCACGGACGCGACGCCGATGAGCCAGTCGCGGCGGTGTGATGACGCGCGTTCGTCGTCCACGCCGAACGACCAGGCCAGAAACGCGGCGAACAGCAGCCAGGGTCCGTAATAGCGAGCCTCGAACGTGTGGGACACGACGACGCTGTTCGACGCGACGGCGACCGCGCCCGCGACGCTCGAGATGACGTCGAAGCGGCGGCGGAGCGATGCGGCGACGAACACGAGCGCGCCCCACACCGCGAGAAAGGACAGCACGTGCAACCAGGTCGCGGTCAGCGAGCCGATCACATGGCGCGCCGTCCAGACGACGAGGTGCAGCAACGGCGGCGCGAGATCGGCGCCGTGCGCCAGATCGCGAACCACCTGCGCCGGCGTCCCGCGCTCGGCGACGAGTACGGTGTGGTACTCGTCCAGCCAGAGCGGGCGAGTGAAGAGGATGCCGTGATCGGTGAGTGCTGCGGCGGCCAGCATCGCCGCGAGCAACAAGCTCGCGACGGTGAGCAGCTCCGCGCGCCGGCTCACCGGATCAGGCGTGCGCCTTCGACGTCCGTCCGGCCAGTTTTGTCGCCGAGCTCACGACCTTGTCCACGGTGAGCCCCAACTCCTCGTAGATCTTCTCGTACGGAGCGCTGGCGCCGAACCGCTCGAGGCCCAGCACGATGCCGTCGCTGCCCACCCATCGGTACCACGACATGGGGTGCGCGGCCTCGATGGCCAGGCGCGGCACGCCCGCCGGCAGCACGGACTCCCGATACGACTCGTCCTGCCGCTCGAACAGCTCATGGCTCGGCATGCTGACGACGCGGGAAGAAATCCCGGCGGCGCCGAGCTTCTCGTGCGCCGCAAGAATCAGCGCCACCTCGGACCCGCTCGACATGAGCACCACGTCCGGATCCTGTGTATCGGCCAGCACGTAAGCGCCGCGATCCAGGCCGCTCGCCGCCGCGTACTTCTGACGGTCGATGAACCCGAGCTTCTGCCGCGTGAACACGAGCGCAACGGGCCCGTTCGCGTGCTGGATGGCGACGCGCCAGGCTTCGGCTGCTTCGTTCGCGTCCGCGGGGCGGATGAGGGTGAACTCGGGGATCGCGCGCAACGTGGACAGCTGCTCGATGGGCTGGTGCGTGGGCCCGTCTTCGCCGAGGCCGATGGAGTCGTGTGTGTACACGTAGATCACCGGCTGCTTCATGATCGCGGCGAGCCGCACCGATGGCCGCATGTAGTCGCTGAAGATCAGGAAGGTGCCGCCGAACGGACGCAGCCCACCGTGGAGCGACAGCCCGTTCATGATGCCGGCCATGCCGTGCTCGCGAATGCCGAAGTGCACGTACCGGCCGGCCTTGTTGTCCTTCGCGAATGTCGCCTCGTTCTTGAGCGCGGTGCCGTTGGAGGGCGTGAGGTCGGCGGAGCCGCCGATCAGCTCCGGCAGCACCGGCACGAGCGCGTTCAGCACGGTATTCGATGCCGCTCGGCTGGCCACCGCGCCGTTGTCCTTGGTGAACGTCGGGATCTTCGACTGCCAACCATCCGGCAGGCGGCGGTGGATGCGACGCTCGAGCTCTCCGCGATCGGGAAACGCGGCAAGACGCTTGCGCCACTCCGCGCTCAGGGTGCGGCCGCGGTCGACGGTCTGCCGGCAATGCTTGAGGACGTCGTCGGGAACCTTGAAGGTCTCGTCAGGCCACGGCCAGCCGAGGTTCTTCTTCGTTTCGACAACTTCGTCCTTGCCCAAAGGTTCGCCGTGGGCTTTCGCGGTGTCCTGTTTGTGCGGACTGCCAAAGCCGATGTGCGTGCGCGTGATCACGAGCGTCGGTCGCTGTGTGTCCTTCTTCGCCTCGGCGATGACGCGGTCGATCGCCGCCAGGTCGTTCACGTCGTCGAGATGCAGGACCTGCCAGTGATAGCCCTCGAAGCGCTTGTGCACGTCGTCGCTGTACGCGAGGTCGGTGGGTCCGTCGATCGTGATTCCGTTGTCGTCGTAGAAGCCGATCAGTTTTCCGAAGCCGTTGTGCCCTGCAAACGATGCTGCCTCGTGTGAGATCCCTTCCATGAGATCGCCATCGCTGCAGATGAACCACGTGTAGTGGTTCACGATCTCGTGGCCCGGCTTGTTGAACACGGCCGCGAGATGCGATTCCGCCATCGCGAAGCCCACCGCATTCGCGATGCCCTGTCCGAGCGGGCCTGTGGTGGTCTCCACGCCAGCCGTGTAGCCGTACTCTGGGTGGCCCGGCGTCCGACTCTCCCACTGACGGAATTGCTTCAGATCGTCGAGCGTCAGGTCATAGCCGCTGAGGTACAACGACGAGTAGAGCAACATCGACGCGTGACCGCACGAGAGCACGAATCGGTCGCGATCGAACCACTGCGGGTCCGCCGGATCGTGCTTCATGTGCTGCATGAAGAGCTTGTACGCGAGCGGCGCGAGGGCCATCGGGGTGCCGGGGTGGCCGGAGTCCGCCTTCTGGACCGCGTCCATGCTCAGGGTGCGGATCGTATTGATCGCGAGCTCGTCGATATTCACGCGCGTTCTCGTGCGAGGGACATCGCGAAATGTACCGCGCGAGCGAGTCGCTCGCGGGTGCGGCTCGATGTCAGCGAGACCCCGGCCCTCCCCTGTCGCGGTCGCGACGGGGGAGAGAGAGGTTACGGGCGACGCGCGGTCGCGAGCTGCGCGCGCACTTCGGCGACGCTCGGCACCGGCTCACGCGCCGGCCCGACGTACAGCAGCCACGAGAAGGGGCTGTACGTGTCGCGCACCACGTTCGGCGTGGCGAGCGAGCGGATGTACTGCAGCGCCTGATCGGGGGTGCCGTACGGATGCGACTCGAAGTAGAGCGCGAACGCGCCGCTGACGTAGCCCGTGGACATCGACGTGCCGTTCCACAGCTGGACATTCGGCGTCTGGCCGGCGTCGAAGCTGGGCAGCAACACCGAGTCGCCTGGAGCGTAGAGGTCCACGCACGGTCCGAACGCCGTGTTCTCAGCCCGATGATCCACGACGTCGTTCGAGCCGGCCTCGCGGCTGACCGCGGACGCACCGACCACCACCGCTCCCTCGGCGTTTCCCGGAGAGATGCGGCACGCGTTCATCTCGACGTTGCCCGCCGACACGATCACCGGAATCCCGGCGGCGCGCAGCCGCGCAACGGCGCTGTCGAGCTGCGGGATGTGCGACGCCGTGTCCGCGATGAACGACCAGTTCGCGACTGCGGGCGCGCCGCCGTGCGCGCGGTGATCCTCGATCACCCACGCCGTACCGTCCACGATGGCGTTGATCGTACCGCGGAGCTTGCTGCACTCTACCATCTTCACGTCGACGAGCTGGGCCTCCGGCGCGACGCCAAGCGTTTTGCCGGCGATGGCGCCCGCGACCGCGGTGCCGTGCGCGTTGCACACCTTCGGGTCGTTCGGGAAGGCGTCGTACCCTTTGCGCACGCGGCCCGCGAGCTCGGGGTGCGTGTCCAGGATGCCACCGTCGAAGACGTAGACCGTCACACCACGTCCGGTGCCGGCCCGGCGGTACGTCTTGTCGAGCGGCAGGTCGCGCTGATCGATGCGGTCGAGCGCGAGCGACACCGTCTGCGTCTCGAACAGTCCTCGCGCCGAGTTGCCGATTCTCGTCAGCAGCGCTCCGGCCGCGGAGAACGTCGGCCGCGCCGGCCTGGGCGATTCAACGCCCGTCTGGGTCGCGTGCGTGCACCCGAGCGAGATCATCAAAGCGCCCGCGGCGACTGTCTTCGATGTGAGGTGAAGGTTGTACGACATCGCAGTGCTGCCGGTTCGAGTACGGAGTTCTCATGTCCTGTTCGAGTTCCGTGTTCGGTCGAGCGCTGCAGACGTCGCCTTCCACCAGACTTCGAACTTCTGGTGGTGGATAAGACAAACGGCATGCCATCTGGATGTGGGTGGCGCGACTGTCGATTTCGCGCCGAGCTGGTACACCTGATGCCTTAAGCCATTGGCTTGGACGGCGCACGTGCTGGCGCACATCGATGCGCACACAACAGCGGCATGGGCACGGCGATGAAGGCGGCGTGACGGCGCCAAAAAAAAACGCGCGAGCACATGCCCGCGCGTTTTCATTTGCCCACCTACGACCCGCTACCTACGACCTACGACCCACGACCTATCTCACGAGCTCTTCGATCTCCGCCGCCTTGCACTTCGCTTCGTGGCCAGGATAGGAATGCCCGCAGTGGATGCACTGTTCACCAAACCCAGTGCGACGCCAGATGAGATAGTAGACGGCCCGCTGGAGTTTCTTGACCCGGTCGGCGAGGTCGGTCGATGAAGTCGAAGGATTTGTCATGGCCGGAAAAGTAGTCCTCGCCGGCTCGCCCAGCTATCGGCGGCTCGAGGGCACGTCCTGAGCCTTCTTCGGCTCGCCTCCGCGACCGCCATATCCGCTTTCGTGTTCCGTGGTGCGGTCTCTGGGTTGTCCGTCGGTGTGTTGCGTGGCTTCGGAGCCCACGCCGGTGGAGTCCTTCGAGAGCTTCTTGCCCTGGTCGTCGTTGAACGGCGCCGAGTTGTCGAGATCGTCGGCCATGCGTGCCTCCCCCTGTCAGAAGTGAGCGTCAGGTCCCCTTCTGTTTCTGCATACCAGAGGCCGACTTACGGAGCCCTGTGCAAGTCGGCCCGGGGCTGACGTCCCACCTGTGTCAGCCACCCAATGGATATGCGACTGCTCCGAACCCTCCCGCTCGCTGTCACGCTCTTTGTTTTCCCCGCCGCCGCTCAGGCCCAGGGGATCATCATTCCACGTTGTCCTCCAGGCCATGTGGGCGAGCCGATCGTCGATTGCCCTCGGCCGATTCAGCTGGGCCAACAGGTGGTCCGTACACGCAGCGACGTCCGCGTCGAGCTGCGCGATCGCGTTCTGCGGTACGAGGTCGAGGAGCGATTCCTCAATCGCGGCAACCAGATCGGTGAAGCCGATTACGTGTTTCCGCTGCCGAAGAACGCGGCATTCCGCGACCTCAAGCTGTCGATCGACGGGCAGCTGGTCTCCGGCGAGACCATGGGGGCGAACGACGCCCGGCGCATCTACGAAGACATCGTGCGGCGCCAGCGTGATCCCGCTCTCGTGGAGTGGATGGGGCACGGCCTGCTGCGCACGCGCATCTTCCCGATCCAACCTGGTGAAGAGCGGCGCGTCGTGGTCCGATTCGAGAGTGTGGCCGAGCGCGAGGGTGATGCCCTGCGCGTCGACTACATGCGCGGCGGTTCCGACGCGACGTTCACACTTTCCTACCTGACGGGCGGCGAGCTCGGCGAGCCGTATTCGCCCACGCACGAGCTGGATGTCGCACGCGACGGTCTCGTCCGACGCGTCACCACACGCGGCGGCGCGAAGGACATCACAGTGCTCGTCGCGCTCCGGCAGGCACTCACCGCCTCGGTGGGCTTCCTCCCCTATGCGGATCGCGGCGAGCCGGGTTTCGCGCTCATCACCGTCACGCCTCCCGCGGAGCTGGCGCAGAACCGCGCGCCGCGCGACATCACCTTCGTCCTGGACGTGTCCGGTTCGATGAGCGGCCGCAAGCTGGAGCAGGCCAAGGCGGCCGGGCGCCGGCTGCTGCAGACGCTCACCGATCGCGATCGCTTTCGTTTGATCGACTTCTCGACGGACGTGCACACGTTCCGCGACGGCTTCACCTACGCAACGCAGCAGAACATCGACGCGGCGCTGCGCTATCTGGACAACCTGGACGCCGTTGGGTCCACGAACATCTCCGGCGCGCTCGACGAAGCGCTGCGCGCGGGCGTCTCGCGTGATGGCGACGATGTGCGCGACTCCGGTCGCCTGCCGCTGGTGCTGTTCATGACGGACGGCGCGCCGACCGTCGGCGAGCGCGATCCCGCGGCGATCGCCGCGCGCGCCGCGCGCCAGCGCGGCGACGCCCGCGTCTTCACCTTCGGGTTGGGCGCGGACGTGAACGCGGGCCTGCTGGAGCAGCTGGCGCTCGAGGGTCACGGCACCGCGCACTTCGTGCGGCCCGAGGAAAACGTGGAGCGCAGCGTGGAGCTGCTCGCCACGCGCCTGCGTCAGCCCCTGCTCACGGACGTCCGCGTGAGTGTCGACGGCGACAACGTGCGTCTGTCGCGCATGTACCCGAACGGCTCCATCGACGTGTTCGCCGGCCAGGACCTGGTCCTGCTGGCGCGGTATGACGGAAGCGGGCCCGCGCGGGTGGTCGTGACCGGACGTCAGGCGGGCGGCAACGGCCGCGAGGCGCGCTGGAGCCGTGAGGTGAACTTCCCGCGGGACGAGCACGACAACGCATTCGTGCCGCGACTGTGGGCGACGCAGCGCATCGGCTGGCTGTCGGCGGAACGTCGCCGCAGCGGCGGCTCCACGGAGATCGACGACGAGATCCGCCAGCTCGGCGAACGCTTCGGCATCCCGACGGAGTTCACGTCGTACCTGGTGCAGGAGCCCGGCATGGTCGCGAATCAGAACCTGCGTCGCATGCGCGGCGACCCGATGCCGATGACCAGCAGCGGCGGCGGAGCCGCGGCCCCCTCGGCGGCGCCGAGCGCCGTGTTCGAGTCCGCCCGGAAGGCCTCGGCGCAGCGCGCGGCGACGTCGATCGCGGCGGCTGACGCGGCCGTCGCCGAATCGACGCCCACCGAAGTGCGGCACGTCGGCACGCGCATCTTCGCGCGCGACGGCGATCGCTGGGTGGATTCGCGCATGAAGGCCGGATTGCAGGTGTACAAGGTGAAGGCATATTCGCGCGGATACTTCGCGCTGCTGGACCAGATCGCGGAGCTGCGCGAGGCGTTCACGGTCGGTGACCATGTGCTCGTCGCGGGCAGATCCGTCGCGATCGAGGTCGTCGACGAGGCCCCGGAACTGCCGAACTCGGACATTCAATCGATTGTGAACCGGTGGTAACGGTCAGGATGTGACCGGCACTGAATGGACATCGACACCCTCTTCCGCACGTATCACGATCCACTGGTGCGCTATCTGACGCGCCGGCTGGGCGACCGCGATTGGGCGGAAGAGGTGGCGCAGGAGACTTTCGTGCGAGCACTGCGACAGACGGAGCTGCAGAACGAGCGCGCATGGCTGTTCGCCGTGGCGACGAATCTGGTGCGCGACGAAGCGCGGAAGGACACGCGCCGGCGCCGGCACCTCGAGCTCCTGAAAGCGGAGGCGAAGGCAGAGAGCATCGTCGAGCCGCCGCTCACGGATCTGGAGCGCGCGCAGGAGCGCGCGCTCGCCCGGCGCGCCATCGACGCATTGACTGAGCGGGACCGCGAGGCGCTGCTGATGCGCGAGGAAGGCCTGGACTACAGCGAGATCGCGGAGGCGCTGCAGCTGTCCGTCGCATCCGTAGGCACGACGTTATCGCGCGCGCGGCGGCGCCTGATGGAAGTGTACGAGGAGCTGCGGGCGGCACAGGACGCTGGTCGAAAGGGGTTTGCCGGATGAATCATCTCGACGAGGGAACCATCCACGCGTGGCTGGACGGCGCGCTCGACGCGACGCAGGCCCGCGATATCGAAGCCCACGTGGCGCAGTGCCGCATATGCGCGGACGCCGTCGCCGAAGCGCGCGGGCTCATCGCCGGCGCCTCACGGATCCTCACCGCGCTCGATGACGTGCCGGCAGGCGTCATTCCGAAGCGAGCCGCACCCAGACCGCCGCGGCGCCAGTGGCGCGCGAGCCGGTGGGTGACGGGAATCGCGGCCGCGCTCATCCTGGCGGTCGGCGTGACGACGTGGAACCGCAACGGCGTGAAGATGCAATCGACGCAACGGGCAGTGATGCAGAAGTCGGTGGCCACCGACGCCGCCGCGGCCGCGCCCGCGCTGCCCATCGATTCCCCGGCGGTCGCGCCGCCGGTGTCGAACCAGGCAGCGCGCGGTGCGGTGACAGGGACGCGCCGCGCATCCAGTCCGCAGATCGCCGCCAAAAAGGCCGCGCCGGTCGCGGAGCCAACGCGTGTCGCCGCCGAGGATCGCGCGGATGCGGCCGCGCCAAAGGCGTCCGTCGGCTTCGCGGCCGGCGCGCCGGCAACTGGGCAAGCAACTGGGCAGGCAACTGGGCAGGCAACCGCGATGCGCGCCGGTATCGATACGACAGCACTCGCTGGATGCTACCGCACGGGCGCCGGCGTTCCCACGGCGCAGCGCATGATGGAGGCGACCAGCGCCAACCAGTCGGCGAAACGCTCGCGACAGGCCGCGCCGGCCGCCGCGCCGGCAGCCGCAGCGGCGCGCGGCGAGTCGCCGATGCCACTCGTACCTGCGCTGCTGTACCTGGACACGACCCGCCACGAGCAGGGTCTCACCGCACGCAATGCCGGGAGCGAGGCGATCGTGGGTTTCTGGCAGCCGGTCGCGCGTGACTCCGTCCGCGTCGATCTCCGCGCAGCCGGCGTCTACACGTTCGCGCGTACGGATCGGGTCAACTGTCCCTGATACGTACCGTGACGCGCTGGAAATTCCCGCGCAGTAGTTTCGACATCCGTCTTTCGTAGCCACGAACACGTGCCCGAGCTGCCAGACATCACGGTCTATGTAGAAGCGCTCGAGGCACGCGTCGTTGGGCAGCCGCTGGAGCAGGTTCGGATCGGCACGCCGTTTCTCCTGCGTACGGTGGATCCGCCGCTCCAGGCCGTTGCGGGGAAAACCGTGCGATCGGTGCACCGCATCGGCAAGCGCATCGCGATGGGCCTGGACGACGATCTCCATCTCGTCCTGCATCTGATGATCGCGGGCCGTCTGCATTGGCTCGACCGCGGCAAGCGCGTCCCGAAGACCGTGCTCGCGTCGTTCGAATTTCCCAACGGGACGCTCACGCTCACGGAAGCGGGCAGCAAGAAGCGCGCATCGCTCCACCTGGTGCGCGGCGTCGACGCGCTGGGCCAGTTCGCCCGGGGCGGCATCGAGCCGCTGGCATCGTCGCGCGATGCCTTCGCAGAGCGATTGCGTTCCGAGAACCACACCGTGAAGCGCTCGCTCACCGACCCGCGCCTGTTCAGCGGGATCGGCAACGCCTACTCGGACGAGATCCTGCACCGGGCGCGCATGTCACCGGTCAAGCTCACGTCGCGTCTGACGGACGAGGAAATCGACCGGCTCTTCGAGGCGACGCGCGACATCCTGAAGGAATGGACGGAGCGGTTGCGCGCGGAGGCACGGCGCGGCTTCCCCGAGAAGGTCACGGCTTTTCGGCCCGAGATGGCGGTGCACGGACGCTACGGTCAGCCGTGCCCCGTGTGTAGGACGACGGTGCAACGCATCCGCTATGCGGACAACGAGACCAACTACTGCCCGCGTTGTCAGACCGAGGGACGCCTCCTCGCGGACCGCGCGCTCTCGCGCCTGCTGAAACAGGACTGGCCGAGGACGATCGAGCAGCTCGAGGGATGAGTCGCGCCTGAACTTTGCAAGGCCGCCGACGCATGGGCGTCCTCGTTTTCGCACAGACGCAGGTCTTCGGCGTTCATCTGCTCGGTTTCGACGCCGTCACGGGGCGCAAGCTGTTGTTCACCGTTGTCGTCTTCGCGCTGGTGGCACTGGTGTCGGCGATCGTCGGGCGCGTCTTCGAACGCGTGCACGGCCATCCGCGCGTGAGCTTCTGGGGGCGCCAGATCGTCCGCATCCTCACGGCCGTCGTCGTGGTGAGCGCCATCCTGTCGATCTGGTTCGACGACCCCGCACGACTCACGACGGTCATCGGGCTGCTCACCGCCGGTGTGGCGATCGCACTGCAGAAAGTGATCACGTCGTTCGCGGGCTACGTCATCATCCTGCGCGGCAAACAATTCGAGATCGGCGACCGCATCACGATCGGTCGGGTGCGCGGCGACGTCGTGGCGCTGGATTTCATGCAGACCACGGTGCTGGAGATGGGCCAGGCGCCGGGCGAACAGGACGACGATCCGTCCATCTGGATCGAAGGCCGGCAATACACTGGCCGACTCGTGCGCGTGACCAACGACAAGATCTTCGACTCCCCGCTGTACAACTACACTCGGGAGTTTCCCTACATCTGGGAAGAGATCAAAACGCCGGTGAAGTACGGCGCCGACCACGCGCGCGCGGAGCAGATTCTGCTCGACGTGGTACGATCGCGCACCATCGAGATTCAGCGGGCGGCAGGCCCGGCGCTCGACGCCCTGCGGCGGCGTTACATCATCCCTGGACCCATGGACGTCGAGCCGCGCGTCTTCATGAAGCTCACGGACAACTGGATCGAGCTGGCGGTACGGTTCATCGCACCCGCGCACGGGGTGCGCGAGCTGAAGAGTGCGATGAGTCGCGAGATTCTCGCGCGATTCGATGCGGCGACGCTGGAGATTGCGTCGTCGACGTTCGGGATCGTCGAGGTGCCGCCTATCGCCGTGAAGATCAAGAGCGAGTCGTGAGTCAACTCCCGACTCGCGACTCGCTCCTGGCCTTTCCTACGGAGTCGCCGGAACCGGCTTGCCGTTGACGTCGAGCACGACGATCGGCGCGATGTTCGTCTTGCGCAACGGTTCCTCGATGGTGGCGCGGTCGCCGACGATGACGATGTTGAGGTGATCGAGGTCGATGTACTTCTTCGCGACGCGCACGAGATCGTCCGCCGTCACCGCGTTCACGTTCGCGGCGTACGTCTGGAAGTAATTCTCCGGCAGGTCCTGCACGTAGACGCCGGAGATCGAGCCGCCGGTCGCGCCCACGGACTCGAAGCGTCGCACGAGACCCTGGATCAGTGATTCCTTGCCCTGCTGGATCTCGTCCTCGGTGAAGGGCTTGCCGCCCTGCACGCCGCGCAGCTCGCCGATGAAGTCCACGAGCGCGCTGTCGGTCTTGGCGGTGACGATGTCGCCGCCGGCGCGGAACGGGCCGGGACCGCGGCCGAAGGAGAAGCCGGAGCCTACGCCGTAACTGAAGCCGCGCACTTCGCGGATCAGGTGGTTGAGCCGCGACTGGAAGAGCGTGCCCAGGATCGTGTTCATCACCTGGATCGCGTAGTAGTCCGGCGTGTTGCGCGCGGGACCGGGAATGCCGAGCGCGAACGTGGACTGCGCCGCGTTGGGCTTGTCGATCAGAAAGATCGTGGTGTTCTTCGGCGCCGGCGGCGCGGGGTAATCGAACGTCGCCGCGCTGCCACCCGCCGGCCACTTCGCGAACGCCTTCTCCACGGCGGCGCGCGCCGCGGCGGGATCGACATCCCCGACGATCGTGATGATCGCGCGCGCGGGCTGGAAGTACGCGCGATGAAAGTTCACGATGTCGTCGCGCGTGATCGCCTTCACCGTCTCTTCGGTCATCACGCGACCGTACGGATGCTGGTCGCCGTAGACGACTCGAGAAAAGACGTTCGATGCGATCGCGTTGGGCTGGTCCTTCGCCTGGGTCAGCGCGACGAGCGTCTGGCCGCGACGCCGCTCGAGCGCGTCCGCGGGAAACGTCGGGTTCAGCATCATGTCGGCAAGCAGATCGAGCGCGGGGGCCAGCTTGCTGCTCAGCGCCGTGAAGCCGATCGATCCCGACTCGGCGCCGATGCTCGTGCCGATCTGGGTGCCGAGCAGCTGCTGCGCATCGGCCAGCTCGTCGCCGGTGCGGGTGGTGGTGCCTTCGCTGAGCATCTGCGCGGTGAGCTGCGCCGTGCCGAGCTTCGCCGGATCCTCGAACTGCGTGCGTCCGCCGATGAAGTTCACGGTCACGGACACCAGCGGCAGCTCGTGCTTTTCCGATACGATCAGCTGCGCGCCGTTGGACAGAGTGCTCTTGGTCCACGACGGGACACGCGCGGTGGGTTTCGGGCCGACCGGTGGTTGCTCGGTGCGGTCGAGCGCGGCCTTGCCCTGCGCGTGGACCGCGGCGAACGGCGTGGAGGCGAACGCGATCAGCGCCAGCATGACGGCGGCGCGCGCGTGGTGCGTGTATCGCTGCATGATTATCTGGACTCCATCGTGTAGTGGCCGCCTTCCGGACTCGGGATCACTCTGCTGCTCGACTCCGGTTTCGCCGCAAGCTGCGTCTGGCCGTTCGGGACGATGCTGAGGACCACGCGCCCGGCACCGAGGTACGTATTGGCGACGCGTTTCACGTCCGCCGTGGTGACGCTCTTGAGGCGGTTGTAATCGATCCGGTAATGACCGGGATCGCCGAAGTACGCGGCGCCCTGCGCGAGCGTGATCGCCTTGCTCAGGTCGGACTCGAGGTTGGACACGAAGCCGAACTCGATGCCCGCGCTGGCGCGCTGCATCTCCTCGGCGGTCGGTCCTTCATGCTTCAGGCGTTCCAGCACCGAGTCCGTCGCGGCCTCGAGCTCCGCGAGGGTGTGTCCGGGACGCGGCGTGAGGATGATGACGAATTCGCCGACGTTCTCGCGATCCTGCTGGACGGCGTTGACGCTGGCCGCCGACTGGCGGTCGTACACGAGCGCCTTGGTGAGGCGCGCCGTACGCGAGTCACTGAGGATCGACGACAACGCGTTGAGCGCGTACGTGTCCTGCGACTTGGTGCCGACGGTGGGCCACGCGAGATAGAGGCGCGGCACCTGGACGCGATCCTCGAAGACGAGACGCTTCTCCTTCGTGACGGTCGCGGGTTTGACCGACGGGCGCACGACCGGCTTGCCGGCGGGCAGGTCGGCGAAATACCGGGAAACCCAGCGCTTGGTCTGCGCGGGATCGAAGTCGCCGGCGATGGCCAGCGTCGCGTTCCCCGGCACGTAGTACGTGCGGAAGAACTGCTTCACGTCTTCGACGGTCGCCTGCTTGAGCTCGGACATGTAGCCGACGGTCGGCCACGAATAGGGATTGTCCGAGGGATACACCGCCGTGGTGATGATCTCGGGGGCGCGACCGTAGGGCTGGTTGTCGTACCGCTGCCGGCGCTCGTTCTGCACGATGTCGCGCTGGGCGTTGAACTTCGCGGAGTCGAGCTTGTCGAGCAGGAAGCCCATGCGGTCGGACTCGAGCCACAGCGCGTCTTCGAGGTAATTCGAGGGGATGGTCTCGTAATAGACCGTCTCGTCGTTGGTGGTGAATCCGTTGTTGCCGCCACCGACGCCTTCGGTGAGACGATCGTGCATGCCGTAGGGGACGTGGCCCGATCCCGTGAACATCACGTGCTCGAACATGTGCGCGAAGCCGGTGCGGCCGGCCACCTCGTTCTTCGAGCCGACGTGGTAGTACACCGTGACGGCGACGGTGGGACTGGTGTGATCGGGCGCGAGCACGACGTCGAGTCCGTTGGCGAGCTTGTACTGCTCGAACGGGATCTTGATCGCGTCACGCGAGGTGCTCTGCGCCCGCTGGGCGAGCGCGGGCACCGCGAGCACGACGGTGGCCGCCACGACGCGGCCAGTGTGAAGAAATCGCATGGCTGCTGAGTCTCTCGGAAAGTGGACTGATGGAGAATCGCTTGAGACTGCCGCTGAGGCAAATACCTTAGACACCATGACCGCGCATCGTGTTGCTTTTGCCGCCGCCGCCGCACTGAGCCTCTTCAGCGCGGTTACCCTGGTGGCGCAGGACGCTCTCACACCCAGGGAATGGCAGGTGCCGTTCGGCGGTGCGCGGGGTCGACCCAGAGATCCGGTGATGGACGCGGCCGGACGCGTGTGGTTCGTGGGCCAGGCCGGCAACTACGTGGCGTACCTCGACAGCCGCTCTGGCGAGTTCAAGCGCTACGCGATCGACGACGGCACCGGGCCGCACAACATCAGCCTCGACGAACGTGGCGGTGTGTGGTTCACCGGGAATCGGAATGGCGCGCTGTATTCGCTCGATCCGGCGTCGGGTGCGCTGAAGCGCATCGCGCTCGACGCGGCCGTTCGCGATCCGCACACGATGATCTGGACGCAGGACGGCATCGCGTGGTTCACGGCGCAGCAGAGCAACTACGTGGGGCGGCTGGATCGCGCGAGCGGCGCCGTTCGCCTGTGGCGGATCGCGGAGAACGGTGCGCGGCCCTACGGCATCGTCGTCGACAAGTCGGGCCGGCCGTGGTTCGATCTCTTTGGCACGAACAGGATCGGCACGATCGATCCGCGGACGCTGGAGCTGCGCGAGTACACGCTTCCAGCGGACCGCGCGCGTCCGCGCCGCATCGCGCTCACGTCGGACGGTGGCGTGTGGTACGGCGACTACTCGCGCGGCTACCTTGGCAGACTCGACCCCGCGACGGGTCGCGTGGAGGAGTGGCCGATGCCGTCCGGCGCGGCGTCGCTGCCGTATGCGATGACGTCGGACGATCGCGACCGGCTCTGGCTGGTGGAGACGGGCGTGCAGCCGAACCGTCTCGTCGCGTTCGATCCGTCGTCGCACCAATGGGTGGCGAACATGCCGATCGCGAGCAACGGCGCCGCCGCGAACACGGTGCGTCACATGACGTTTGACGCTCGCTCACGACAGATCTGGTTCGGAACGGACGCGGGGACGATCGGACGGGTCGCGGTACCTCTCGAAATGAGAGCGCTCGTGCCGTAGGACTGCGCGGCTGTTTTTCCGCGCACCAAGGCGCGGCCTAGCTTTCAGGGCTCAACCTTTGCAAGCACCATCGGCCCCGTGCCCGAACGAAACACCGACCGCCGGTCGCCTACGCGCGGCCTCGATCATCTCACAATCGAATGCGTCACGCCGGAACTGGATAACGGTCGCTATCCGGTGAAACGCGTCGTCGGCGATGTCGTGCGCGTCGGCGCCGATGTCATCAAGGAAGGGCACGATCTGGTCGCCGCGCACATCGTCGTCCGCTCGCCGAGCGAGCCGGCGTGGCAGCTGCCGATGCAGTACGACTTCAACACCGATCGCTGGTACGGTGAGTTTTCCGTGGATCAGGTGGGACGCTGGCACTACACCGTCGAGGCGTGGACCGACGTGTGGGAGACGTGGCGCACCGGCTTCCGGAAGAAAGTGGACGCGGGGCAGAACACGCGCATCGAGCTGCTCGAGGCGGCGCAGTATGTCCGCGCCGCGGCGCGACGCGCGGCGCGAGGTCCCGTGCGGGCGTCGCTGACACAAACGGCGCGCGCGTTCGAGTCCATCGAGGATCTTCCGGAAGACGTCGTGGTCCGGCGCGCGCTCGACCCCGAACTCGCCGCGCTCATGCGCGAGCATTTCCTGCCGCGCGATCTCACGCGCTACGTGCGCGAGCTCGCCGTGGTCGTGGATCGCGCCCGCGCGCGCTTCGCCGGCTGGTACGAGTTCTTCCCGCGGTCCTCGGACCCGACGGGAAAGCATGGCACATTCCGCACGGCGATCGACGCGCTGCCACGCATCGCGGGACTCGGCTTCGACGTTCTCTACCTGCCGCCGATCCATCCCGTGGGTCGCACGTTCCGCAAGGGACGCAACAACACGCTCACGCCGGAACCCGACGACGTCGGCAGTCCATGGGCGATCGGCAACGAGCATGGCGGGCACGACGCCATCGAGCCGGCGCTCGGCACGCTCGACGACTTCGACGCGTTCGTCGCGGCGGCGCGGGAGCTCAACCTCGAGGTGGCGCTCGACTACGCGCTGCAATGCTCGCCGGATCACCCATGGGTGAAGGAACATCCCGACTGGTTCAACCAGCGTCCCGACGGCACGATCGCGTACGCGGAGAACCCGCCGAAGAAGTACCAGGACATCTATCCGCTGAACTTCTGGTGCGCCGACCGGCGCAATCTGTGGGAGGCGTGCCGCGACATCGTCGCGCACTGGATCGCGCACGGCGTGAAGACCTTCCGCGTCGACAATCCCCACACCAAGCCGCTGGCGTTCTGGGAATGGCTCATCGCGGACATCCAGTCCGCGCACCCGGACGTCATCTTCTTCGCGGAGGCGTTCACGCGGCCGAAGCGGATGAAGAACCTCGCGAAGCTCGGCTTCACGATGTCGTACACGTACTTCACGTGGAAAAACACCGCGTGGGAGCTGCGCGATTATCTCACCGAGCTCACCACACCGCCGGTGAGCGAGTACTATCGCGGCAACCTGTTCGTGAACACGCCCGACATCCTCACGGACTACCTGGTGCAGGGCGGTCGTCCTGCTTTTCGCGCGCGGCTCGTTCTCGCGGCGACGCTGTCGCCGCTGTACGGCATGTATTCCGGGTACGAGCTGATCGAGAACGTCCCGCTGCGCGCCGGCAGCGAGGAGTACCTGCACTCGGAGAAATACCAGGTGCGCGTGCGCGACTGGAACGCCGAGGGCAACATCAACGCGGACGTCGCGCTCATGAATCGCCTGCGTCGCGAAACACCGGCGCTGCAGCGCTACGCGAACCTCACGTTTCATGCGAGCGAGAACGAGCAGATCGTCTTCTATAGAAAGGCGGGTCGGGAGTCGGTCGTGGGTCGTGGGTCGCGGGTCGCGGGTGCGGCGACCAACGACCTGCGACCTGCGACCGCTGTCGTGCCGGCGCAGAAGCTCGCCCCGCTGGAGCCGAAGTTCGCCGATCCGGACATCCTGGTCGCGGTGAACCTCGATCCGATGAACGTGCAGGCGACGATGGTGCACGTGCCGGTGGAGCACATGGGCCTCGGCGTGGATGAGCCGTACGTCGTCCACGACCTGATCTCGGGCGCGCGGTTCACGTGGCGCGGCGAGCGGAATTACGTGCGGCTGGATCCCAACGACCAGGTGGCGCACGTACTGCGGGTCGAACGCGAATGACCGCGACGCAGACCACCGAAGCCCAGCGGCCCACGACCGACCAGACCGATCCGCTCTGGTACAAGGACGCGATCATCTATCAGCTGCACGTCAAGTCGTTCCGCGACGGCAACGCGGACGGCTACGGCGACTTCAAGGGATTGATCCAGAAGCTGGATTACATCGAGCAGCTCGGCGTCACGTGCATCTGGCTGCTGCCGTTCTATCCGTCGCCGCTGCGCGACGACGGCTACGACATCTCGTCGTACGAATCGATCAATCCGACCTACGGCACGATCGACGACTTCAAGCAGTTCCTCGACGAGTCGCACAAACGCGGCATCCGCGTGATCACGGAGCTCGTCATCAACCACACGTCGGATCAGCACCCGTGGTTCCAGCGCGCGCGCCAGGCGCCGAAGGGGTCGCCCGAGCGAAACTGGTACGTGTGGAGCGACGACCCGAACAAGTACAGCGGGACACGCATCATCTTCACCGACACGGAGACGTCCAACTGGACGTGGGATCCGGTGGCGCAGCAGTTCTTCTGGCACCGCTTCTTCAGCCACCAGCCGGACCTGAACTTCGACAATCCGGACGTGATGGAAGCGGTGAAGAACGTGATGCGCTTCTGGCTCAAGCTCGGCGTGGACGGGCTGCGGCTGGACGCGATCCCCTATCTGATCGAGCGCGACGGCACGAATTGCGAGAATCTGCCGGAGACGCACGAGGTGCTGAAGGATTTGCGGCGCGCGCTCGACGCCGAATTCCACGACCGCATCTTCCTCGCGGAAGCCAACCAGTGGCCGTCCGACGTGCGCGCGTACTTCGGCGCGTCCGACGAATGCCACATGGCGTTTCACTTTCCGGTGATGCCGCGCATGTACATGGCGCTGCGCCGCGAGGATCGAACGCCGCTCGTCGAGATCATGCGGCAGACGCCCGACATCCCGGAGGACTGCCAGTGGGCGATCTTCCTGCGCAATCACGACGAGCTCACGCTCGAGATGGTGACGGACGAAGAGCGCGACTACATGTACCGCGAGTACGCGCGCGATCCGCGGATGCGCATCAACGTCGGCATCCGGCGCCGGCTGGCCCCGCTGATGGAAAACGGGCGGCGCCAGATCGAGATGATGAACGCGCTGCTCATGTCGCTGCCGGGCACGCCGATCGTGTACTACGGCGACGAGATCGGCATGGGCGACAACGTCTATCTCGGCGACCGCAACGGCGTGCGCACGCCGATGCAGTGGAGCAGCGACCGCAATGCGGGGTTCTCCGAGGCGGAGGTGGCCGCGCTGTATTCGCCGGTGATCGCGGACCCGCCGTACAGCTACCACAGCGTGAACGTGGCGGCGCAGGACCGCACGCCGACGTCGCTGCTGCGCTGGATGCGCCGGCTGGTGGGGGTGCGCAAGCGCTTTCACGCATTCGGGCGCGGCACCTTCGAGGCGCTGAATCCGAACAACCGGCGCGTCCTGGTGTTCATCCGACGGTATCGCGACGAAGTCATGCTCTGCGTGAACAACCTGTCGCGCTTCGCGCAGTTCGTGGAGCTCGACCTGCGCGAGTTCACGGGACGCGTGCCGCTCGAGCTGTGGGGCAACATGCCGTTCCCGGCGATCGGCGACCTGCCGTATCTGCTCACGCTCGGGCCGCACAACTTCCTGTGGTTCCGGTTGCTGCCGGCCGACCAGGTGCCGAGGACGAGCACGTGAGCGCCGCCGCGATCCGTGTGTCCGGCGAGCGTCTCGCGGAGTATCTGCGGGGTCGCCGCTGGTTCGGCGGCAAGGGGCGCCGCATCGAGCGCGCGGAGCTCGCGGACGTCATCCCCGTGCGCTGGCCCGCGTCGCCCCGCGTGTTCGCCGTCGCGCGCGCGCGCGTCATCGCGGACGACGGAAGCTCGGCCTATCAACTCTTTCTCACGCCTTCCGACAGCGACGACGTGACGGACGCGCTGGAGGACGAGACCTTTCTCCGCGGCCTCGTGGACGCCTTCGTGCGCGGCGCGGCGTTCGATGGCGAGCACGGCACGCGGTGGATCGTCGAGAGCGAGAGCGCGAAACCGCTCGTGGTCCCGATGGATGCAACGGTCGCGCTCTCGAAATCGGAGCAGACCAACAGCTCCGTGATCGTGGATGATGCCGCGATACTCAAACTGTTCCGCAAGCTCGAGCCGGGCGTGCACCCCGACGTGGAGGTCACGCGCTTTCTCACGATCGAGCGCGGCTTCGTGCACGTACCCGTCCTGCTCGGCAGCGTCCGTTTCGAGGACAGCTCCGGCACCACCATGGCGGGCATGCTGCAGGAGCTGGTGCCCGGCGCGACGGATGGATGGAGTTACGCGCTGAAACTCGCCAGCGCGCACGTGAACGACTCCGGCAGCACGACCGCGATTCCGTTTCAGACCGAAGCGCGTGAGCTCGGCTCCGTGACCCGGGCGATGCACGAGGCGCTCGCCTCGGGTGCCGCGGGGAGCGGCTTCGAGATGCGTCGCGCCCACGGCGAGGACGTCACGTCCTGGTGTCAAGGCGCGCGCCGGACCATCTCGCGCGCGCTCGAGACGCTGGATGCGGCGCTCCGCGACCGGCGCGTGCCGGGGAACATGAGCGGCGAAGCGCGCGGATTGCTCGACCGACGCGCCGCGTTTCTCCAGCTGCCGTCCCGGATCGCGGGCCGAATCGGCGGCGACGCGGGCGTGAGCGCGCGAACGCACGGCGACTATCACCTGGGCCAGGTGCTGCGATCGGCGAACGACCGCTTCCTGGTCATCGACTTCGAGGGCGAGCCCGCGCGGCCGCTCGAGGAACGACGCGCGCCGCAGTCGCCGTTGCGCGACGTCGCGGGGATGCTGCGGTCGTTCGCGTACGCCGCGGCGACGGCGGGCAAGGATGCCGCGCGTTCGCAGGAGTGGGAGCTGGCCACGCGCGCCGCCTTTCTCGAGGGATATTTCACCGAGCCGCAGGAATCGCGCGGGCTCCTGCCGCAGTCCCGGGCGAACGTCGATCTGCTGCTCACGCTCTTCGAGGCGGAAAAAGTGTTCTACGAGCTGCACTACGAGCTGGATCACCGGCCCGACTGGGTGTGGATTCCCCTGCACGGCATCTCCGCGCTGCGCGCATGAGAGTCTGGCCGGGACAACCGTATCCCCTCGGCGCCACGTGGGACGGATCGGGGGTGAACTTCGCGCTCTTCTCCGAGAACGCGACGGCGGTCGAGCTGTGCCTCTTCGACCGGCACGAGGACGGCGGCGAGCGCAACAAGATCTGGATGCACGAGCGCACCGACCAGGTGTGGCACTGCTATCTGCCCGATATTCGTCCGGGGCAGTTCTACGGCTTCCGCGTGCACGGACCGTACGAGCCGAACGCGGGACACCGCTTCAATCCCGCGAAGCTGCTGCTCGATCCATACGCGAAAGCGATCACGGGCGCGATCAAGTGGAGTGACGCGCTGTTCGCGTACAAGGTGGGCGCGCCGAATCAGGACCTCGAGCGCACGACGGACAACGATGCGTCGCGCGTGCCGAAGTGCGTGGTGGTGGATTCCGCGTTCACCTGGCAGGACGACAAGCAGCTCAACATCCCGTGGAATCGCACGATCATCTACGAGTGCCACGTGAAGGGGATGACGCGCCTGCATCCGGACGTGCCCGAGCATCTGCGCGGCACGTATCTCGGCCTCTGCTCGGAGCCGATGCTGGAGTACTTCAGCTCACTCGGCGTGACCGCGCTCGAGCTGCTGCCGGTGCACCAGTTCGTCGTTGATCGTCACCTCGCCGAACGCGGCCTCACCAACTACTGGGGCTACAACTCCATCGGATACTTCGCGCCGGACGTGCGGTACGCGGCGCAGGGACTCGGCAACCAGGTGTACGAGTTCAAGTCGATGGTGAAGGCGCTGCACGGCGCGGGGCTCGAGGTCATCCTCGACGTGGTGTACAACCACACCGGCGAAGGCAATCATCTCGGGCCGACGCTGGCGTTTCGCGGCATCGACAACAAGTCGTACTACCGCCTGGTGCCGGACAATCCGCGCATGTACATGGATTTCACGGGCACGGGCAACAGCCTGAACATGCAGCATCCGCGCACGATCCAGCTGATCATGGACTCGCTGCGGTACTGGGTGACGGAGATGCATGTCGACGGGTTCCGCTTCGATCTCGCGCCCGTGCTGGCGCGCGAGCTCTACGAGGTGGACCGCCTGTCCGCGTTCTTCGACATCATCCATCAGGATCCCACGCTCTCGATGGTGAAGCTCATCGCGGAGCCGTGGGACGTGGGGCCCGGCGGCTATCAGGTGGGCAACTTTCCGGTGCGCTGGGCCGAGTGGAACGGGAAGTTCCGCGACAGCGTGCGCCACTTCTGGAAGGGCGACAAGGGCATCGTCGGCGAGCTGGCGTCGCGGCTCGCGGGGTCGGCGGACATCTACAGCTGGAGCGACCGGCAGGCGTACGCGAGCGTGAACTTCGTGACCGCGCACGACGGCTACACGCTGCGCGACCTCGTGAGCTACGAGCAGAAGCACAACGAGGCGAACGGCGAAGAGAACCGCGACGGCCACAACGACAACATCAGCCGCAACTGGGGCGCCGAAGGCGATACCCCGAATGAGGATATCCTCAACAATCGCTATCGTCTCATGAAGAACCTGCTCGGCACGGTGGCGTTCTCGCAGGGCGTGCCGATGCTGTCGCACGGGGACGAGATGGCGCGCACGCAGAAGGGGAACAACAACGCGTACGCGCAGGACAACGAGACCACCTGGGTGGACTGGCGCCTCGACTGGCGCCAGCGCGAGCTGCTCGAGTACGTGCGCCGCATTCTCGCCATCCGGCAGGCGCATCCGGTGCTGCGCCGGCGGCACTTTTTCCGCGGCGCTCCGGTGGACCAGAGCGGACGCAAGGACGTCACGTGGATCCGTCCCGACGGCCAGGAGATGACCGAGCAGGACTGGAGGGCGGGGAACTCCGCGGTGATCGGGATGCTGATCAACGGCGACGCGACCGACGAGGTCAATGATCGCGGCCACGCCGTGGAGGACGACACGCTGCTGCTGATCCTGACCAACTCGGAGCAGGACGTCGCGTTCAAGTTGCCGGCGCTCAGCGAGCGCGGCATCTGGGCGGAGCTCGTGAACACGGCGCGACAGGAGCTGACGCTGCTGAAGGACGATTGTGTCCAGCTCTTGCCGTATTCACTCGTGCTGTTGCGGTACGGTCGCGACCGGCGGCTCGCGGTGGAACCGACGTCCCGCACGATGACCAGCGCCGATGCCGCGGCGCGGAGCGAGCGACGTGAGTGAGAAGACCAAACGATCCGTGAAGGCTGACGCGCCGGTCGTGCCGCGCGCGGCGGCGCCGCAGGATGCCGTCGAGCGCCTGATCGCGGGTCGTCACCACGACCCGCACTCGATCCTGGGCGCGCATCCCGTAACGCGGCCGCAGCCGGGCGTGGTCATCCGCGCGCTGCATCCGGACGCGAAGCGGTGTGAGGCGGTCCTCGCCGACGGTGCACACGAGATGGCGCGGGTGGGCGGATCGCTCTTCGAGGTGTTCGTCCCCGGCGCGACGCTTCCGCTGCGCTACCGGCTGCGGTTTTACTTCGCGAACGGCTCGGTGTGGGAGCGCGACGATCCGTACCGCTACGGTCCGACGCTGGGCGACGTCGATCTGCACCTGCTCAACGAGGGGACCCACCGCCGACTCTGGGAAAAGCTCGGTGCGCACCCGCTGACGCTCGACGGCACGCCTGGTGTGTCGTTCGCCGTGTGGGCACCCACGGCGCAGCGCGTGAGCGTGATCGGCGACTTCTGTCAGTGGGACGGCCGAGTGTTTCCGATGCGGTCACTGGGCGCGTCGGGCGTGTGGGAGATCTTCGTCCCCGACGTCGTGCCGGGCGCGCTGTACAAATACGAGATCCTCACGCGCGAGGGCGATCTGCGCGTGAAGACCGATCCGTTCGCGTTCAAGCTCGAGCAGCATCCGGGTACCGCGTCCATCGTCGAGCCGCCGCTCGACACGTATGCGTGGGGCGACGCGGAGTGGATGAAGAGGCGTGACAAGGTGGATCCCCACCGCGAGCCCATGCTCGCGTACGAGGTGCATCTCGGCTCGTGGGCGCGCGTGCCGGAGGACGGCAATCGCTGGCTCACGTATCGGGAGATCGCCCCGCGGCTGGCGCAGCACGTGCGCGACATGGGCTTCACGCACGTCGAGCTGCTGCCGGTGATGGAGCATCCGTTCTACGGATCGTGGGGCTATCAGGTGAGCGGCTACTACGCGCCGACGTCGCGGTACGGCACGCCCGACGATTTCCGATTCTTCGTGGACACGCTGCACCGGCACGGCATCGGCGTGATCCTCGACTGGGTGCCGGCGCACTTTCCCAAGGACGATTTCGCGCTGCGGCGCTTTGACGGGTCGGCGCTGTACGAGCACGAGGATCCGCGCCTCGGCGAGCACCCGGACTGGGGGACGCTGATCTTCAATTATGGACGCGCGGAAGTCCGCAACTTCCTGGTCGCGAACGCGCTGTTCTGGATGGAAGAGTTCCACGCGGACGGTCTGCGTGTGGATGCCGTCGCGTCCATGCTGTACCTGGACTACAGCCGCCAGCCGGGCGAGTGGATGCGCAACCGCTATGGCGGGCGCGAGAACCTCGAGGCGATCGACTTCCTGAAGCAGCTGAACGAGACCATCCGGCACGAGCATCCCGGGTGCTCGATGATCGCCGAGGAGTCCACCGCGTGGCCCGGCGTCACCAGTCCGCCGCAGCAGGGTGGTCTGGGCTTCGAGTTCAAGTGGAACATGGGGTGGATGCACGACACGCTGCAGTACTTCGCGCTCGACCCCATTCATCGTCGCTGGCACCAGGACCAGCTCACCTTCGCGATGATCTACGAGTACAGCGAGCGCTTCGTGATGCCGCTGTCGCACGACGAGGTGGTGCACGGCAAGGGATCGCTGCTCAACAAGATGGCGGGCGACGAATGGCAGAAGCTCGCGAACCTGCGCGCGCTGCTCGCGTACATGCTCACGCGTCCCGGGAAGAAGCTGCTGTTCATGGGCACGGAGCTCGCGCCGTGGTCCGAGTGGGACCACGATGGAAGCCTGGAGTGGAACCTGCTGCGCGATGATCCGCGTCGCGAGAAGCACTGCCAGTATCTCGCCCGGCTCGCGAGCCTGTATCGCGAACGCGGAGAGCTGTGGCGCCGAGACCATGATCCGGACGGCTTCAGCTGGATCAGCGCGGAGGACCGGGAAAACTCGGTGCTGTCGTACGTGCGCCGCGACGGCGAGCTGCACACCGTCGTCGTGCTGAACCTGACGCCGGTGCCGCGTGACAATTATCGCATCGGCGCACCCGCGCGTATGGCGTACCGCGAGGTGCTGAACTCCGACGCGGCGGCGTGGGGTGGCAGCGGCCATCCGACGCGTGCGCGGGTAATGGCGGAGCCTTCGCCGTTTCATGGCTTCCCGCAGTCGATCGTGCTGACGCTGCCGCCGCTCTCCGCGCTGGTGCTGTCGCCCGAGCCGGGCACGTGAGTCGTTGAGATCGAAGCGTCGCGCCGGTTCACGGCCGCAGTTGCGCCGACTCGCCGACCGGCTGGGCATCGTCTCCGAGTACGTCGACCAGACCGGTACGAGCGTCCGCCACACGTCGGACCACACGCGTGAGGTGATCCTGTCCGTCATGGGCATCGACGCGCCGACCGAAGACGCGGCGCGTGCGTGGCTGGACGAGCTGGATCACGAGGAACGCAGCGCGATCGTCGCGCCGGTGCGCGTCGTGGAGCGGGATGACGCAGCGTCTCGCGTCGTTCCGGTCCGGATACCGCCAGGCGGTTCGACGACGGACGTGGAGGTCGCGGTCACCGAGGAGGCGGGCCATGTGTGGCGCGCGACGGCGCGCATCGACCGCGCGGGCGCCGTCCGGCTGCCGACGCAGCTGCCCTATGGCTATCACCGCGTGTCGGTCGTGGCGCGCGCAGGGTCGCGTGAGGAGCGCGCGGAGCAATCGCTCATCGTCGTCCCGTCGCGCTGCGTGACGCCGGACATGCTGTTCTCCGGCGAGCGCATGGGCATCGTCGCGAACCTGTACGCCACGCGCAGGGAGCACGATTGGGGCGTGGGCGATCTGACCACGCTGCTTTTGCTCGTCGAATGGGCCGGACAGCGCGGGGCATCCTTCGTCGGGGTGAATCCGCTGCACGCGCTCTACAACCGCGGCGCGGACGTGAGCCCGTACAGCCCGGTGACCCGACTGTTTCGCAACCCGCTGTACCTCGACGTGGAATCGGTGCCGGAGCTCGCGCACTCGGAACCGGCGCGGGCGCTGCTGGCGTCGCCGGACGTGCAGGAGCGTTTGCGCCAGCTGCGGGCGACCACACAGGTGGATTACGACGGCGCCATCGAGATCAAGGAACGCGTGCTCGCCGAGCTGCACGAGACGTTTCGGCGCCGCTCGACGGCCGCGGGGAGCGAGCGCGCGCGCGAATACTCGGATTTCGTGCGTCTGCGTGAGCCGGAGCTCACGCGCTACGCCACGTGGATGGCGATCGCCGAAAACGCGGGCGTGCCCGATTGGCGCCAGTGGCCGGACGCGCTGCGACAGGCGGACAGCGCGGGGGTCGCGGCGTTCCGCGAGACGCACGCGGTGCGCGTCGACTTTCATCGCTGGCTGCAGTTCGAGCTGGATCGACAGCTCGCGTCTGTGGCCACGCGCGCGCGGACGCTGGGCATGGAGATGGGCGTCTATCAGGATCTCGCCATCGGAACGAGTCCGGGGGGCAGCGACACCTGGAGCTATCCGGAGCTGTTCCTGCGGGGCGCGGCGGTGGGCGCGCCACCCGATCCGTATTCGTCGATGGGACAGAACTGGGGATTGCCGCCGATGGATCCCCGCGCGCTGCGGGCGCAGGGCTACCGCTTCTGGATCCAGCTCCTGCGACGGGGCTTCGAGCACGCCGGTGCGCTGCGACTCGATCACATCCTCGGCCTCTTTCGTTCCTTCTGGATTCCTGATGGCGGTACGGGACACGACGGCGCCTACGTGCGATTCCCGACGCAGGATCTGCTGGGCATTCTCGCGCTCGAAAGCGTGCGGCACGACGCGCTGGTGGTCGGCGAAGATCTGGGCACGGTGCCGAAGGAGGTCCCGCCGACGCTGAAGCAGTGGGGGATCCTGTCGTCGAAGGTGTTGTACTTCGAGCGCGACCGTCGTGGCTTCAGGCCTGCGCGTCGATATCCTGCCCTGTCGCTGGCGACGGCGAACACGCACGACATGGCCACGCTCGCCGGATTCTGGTCCGGGCGCGACGTGGAGCTGCGCGAGCAGGTCGGGCTGGTGAGCGCGCCGGCCGACGTGCGGGCCGCGAAGAAGGAACGGGCGGCGGACAAGGCGGCGCTGCTGCGATTGCTGAAGCTCTCGCCCCCGCCGCACTTCGAGGAACGGCACTTCGCGCGGACGCTGACCGGAGCCGTGCACACGTTTCTCTGCTCGACGCCCGCCAAGCTCGTCGGGTTGTCGTTCGACGATCTCATCGGGGAATCCGATCCGGTGAACGTGCCGGGCGTCGGCCCGGACAAGTATCCGAGCTGGAGGCGTCGCACGCGCATGACGGTGGAGGAAGCCAGCTGGAGCTTCGAGGTGGACGACTCGATGCGCTGCGCGTCCCGTCGACGGAAGCCCTGATGCCGTCGCGTGTCGTCACGGCGACGTATCGCCTGCAGCTCACGAAGGACTTTCCCTTCGCGCGGGCACGCGAGCTCGTGCCCTATCTCCACGACCTCGGCGTCTCGCACCTGTATCTGTCGCCCGTGCTCGCCGCGAAGCCCGGCAGCACGCACGGCTACGACGTCATCGATCACACGAGGATCAATCCCGAGCTCGGAACGGAAGACGAGCTGCGCGCGCTCGCGTCGGACCTGCACGCGCGCGACATGGGAATCATCCTCGACGTGGTGCCGAACCACATGTCCGCGAGCGCGTACAATCCGTACTGGGACAACGTGCTCGAGCGGGGGCCGGCGTCGCGATACGCGTCCTGGTTCGACATCGACTGGGACGCGCCCGCGGCGAAGGGCAAGGTGGTGCTCCCGGTGCTCGGCGACGAGATCGGGAAGGTGATCGCGCGGGGCGAACTGACCGTGGACGCGCGCGACCGCGGCATGCGCGTGAAGTACTTCGACCGCACGTTCCCGCTCGACGCCTCGACGCTGCCGCGCGAGCTGCAGTTGGCGCACCTGGATCCGGCGGCGATGTCGGCCGCGACCGAGTGGATGGCCGGCGCGCCGGGAAGGCGACGGCTGCGCGCCCTGCTCGACGCGCAACACTACTCGTTGCGCTTCTGGCGGCGCGCGCGCACCGACATCAACTACCGCCGCTTCTTCGATGTGAACGACCTCGTCGCGCTCCGCATGGAGACCGACGAGATCTTCGATGCGACGCACGCGCTGATCCTTCGGCTCGTGCACGCCGGCGTGGTGGACGGACTGCGCGTCGACCACGTGGACGGTCTGCGCGATCCGGCATGGTATCTCATGAAGCTGCGCGCCGCGGTGAATGCCGTGCGTCATGCCGACGGCCCCGAGACCGTTCCCATCGTCGTCGAGAAAATTCTTGGCGGCGACGAGCAGCTGCCCGCCACGTGGCCCGTCATGGGTACCACCGGCTACGACTTCATGACGGACGTGGAAGAGCTGTTCGTCGTGCCCGATGGCTTCGCGCGCATCGAGGCAGCCTACCGGACGTTGCGCCGCGATTCCACGCTGAACTTTCGCGAGGCGGCGCGCGACGGGAAGCGGCGGGCGCTGCGCGGTGCGCTGTGGCCCGACGTGCTGCGACTGGCGCGCGTCCCCCAGCGATGGAAGGCGGCGGTGCCACAGGACGCAATCGCCGATGCGATCGTCGAGCTCATCGTCCATCTCGAGCCGTATCGCACGTACATCGCCGAGCCGGGCGTGGTCAGCGACGCCGACCGCGCGCATCTGGATCGCGCGTTCAAGGACGCGAAAAAAACGGCGCGCGCGGATCCGAAGGTGCTCGATGTGCTGCGGCGCGCGTTTCTCGGCAAGCCGTCGGCGTCGGACACGGGTCGTGCGGAGCTCGTCGCGCGCTTTCAACAGACGTCGGGGCCGGCGGCGGCGAAGGGCGTCGAGGATACCGCGCTCTATGTGTATCTACCGCTCGCTTCGCGAAACGAGGTCGGTGCGTCCCCCGACCGACCGCTCGCGGACGTCGTGACGCGCGTGCACGCTCGGAACGCGCTGCGCGGGCGCGACTGGCCGCGCACGCTGCTCGCGACGAACACACACGACACGAAACGCAGCGCCGACGTGCGTGCGCGCATCGACGCGCTGACCGCCGTGCCCGACGAATGGGTGCGCGACGTCGCGCGGTGGCGCCGGCTCAATCTCCGGCACAAGCGCGTGGCACACGGCAAGCCCGCGCCCGACGCGAACTCGGAGTACCTGTACTATCAGAGTCTGCTGGGGCTCTGGCCGGCACCGAGCGGGGATCGCGGTGCGGATGACCTGCCGTCCCGCGAATGGATGGACGCCGCGCGCCAGCGTCTCGTCGCGTACATGGCCAAGGCGGCCAGGGAAGCCAAGACCAGGACGAGCTGGGTGGATCGCGACGAAGCCTTCGAGAAGGCGCTCGATGACTTCGTGCGGCAATCGATGGATCCCACGCAATCGGCGGAGTTCCTCTCGGATGTCGCGCGTCTCACCGCGCGCGTCGCGTCGAACGGCTTCCACTTCGCGCTCGCGCGCGTGCTCCTGCACTGCGCGGCGCCGGGGATCCCGGA
>DATFHG010000123.1:0-2810 GCA_035248725.1 Gemmatimonadaceae bacterium
CGTCGGCGCGGTCGGCGTCGGTGAGCGTGGTGGACTTCACGCAGCCGCTGGTGGCCGTCAACGGAAATGGCAGCGGTCACGGCGCCGGCGCCATCGAGATCGCCCGCGAGATCGACCGCCTGGAAGCGGCGGGCGGGAACGTGGTGGTGCAGCTGCCGTCGCTGTGGACCGAGACGACGCTCGCCGCGCTGCGCGAGACGCGGCCGGTGGTGCTGGTGGCGCCGCCCGGCCCGGTGAACCGGCACCAGCTGACGACCGCGCTGGATACGCTGCGCCGGATGCAGATCCCCTGCGCCGGCATCGTGCTCAGCGACCAACAACAGCGGAATCGCATTCGAGCGCTGGTCTGACGGTGCGTCTGGTCAGTCTGGCTTCCCCGTCTCCGGCGCGCGCCGCGTTCAGCGGCCCGCATGTGACGCCGGCGGGCGCGCTGCGTTTCGCGGCCGCGCTGCTCGTCGTCGCGAACCTTGGCGCGGTGCCGACGTTCAGCCTCGGCAACCGCAGCGCGCCGCTGTTCCTCAACGACGTGCTGGTGTTCTTCGCGCTCTTCGTGGGCGGAGTGGCGATCGCGCGCGCCCGCTCGCTGCAGCTGGACAAGGTGGCGCTCGCCGCGCTGGCGTTCGCGGGGATCGGCGCGCTGTCCGCGGTGGGCTCGATGCCGCGGTACGGGCTGACCGTGTTCGAGGTGCTGGCGAGCCTCGCGTATCTCGCGCGTTGGCTCATGTACTTCGGCATCTACCTCGTGATCCTCAACTGCGTGAAGGAACGCGACGTGTCCGGCATCTGGAAGGCACTCGAGGGGACGATGCTGGTGTTCGCCGGCTTCGGAATCTTTCAGGCCGCGTTTCTTCCCGACTTCGGGCAGATGATCTATCCCGAATCCAAGCTGTACCTCGAGATCGATCCGCAGGGACACCGGCTCATGTCCACGATCCTGGAGCCGAACATCGCCGCCGCGATGATTCTCACGGTGCTGCTGGTGTACATCGCGCAGCTCGCCATGGGTGCGACGGTGGCGCGCTGGAAACCCGCGCTGCTGCTCGTGGCGCTGGTGCTGACCATCTCGCGCAGCGGCGCGCTCGCGTTTCTCGTGGGCGTCTTCACGATCTTCGCGGTGCGCGGGCTGGGGCGGAAGATGGTGCGTTTCCTCGGCGTGATGCTCGTGGCGCTCATTGCATCGCTGCCGCCCCTGCTGCGGTTCGCGAGCACGTACCAGAAGCTGGGCATCTCCGACGTGTCGGCGGCCGCCCGCTTCATCGTGTGGCAACGGTCGATCGCGACCTTTCTCGACAACCCCTGGTTCGGGATCGGGTTCAACACGTACGGCTTCGTGCAGGAGCGCAATGGCATCGAGCGCTACGGATCCGCCACGTACTCCGCGGAGGGCGGCCTCCTGTTCATCGCGGTGATGACGGGGATCGTGGGGCTCGCCGTGTACGGCGTCATGCTCTGGCTGCAGTACCGCCGCTGTCGCTCGGTGTGGCGCAACCGGCTGGCGACGCCGGATGAACGCGGCTTCTGCCTGGGCGCCGCGGCGGCGACGGTCGCGATCCTGGTGCACAGCGTGTTCGTGAACACGCTGCTCACCACGTGGGTCATGGAGCCCCTCTGGATCCTGTGGGGGATCACCTTCCTCGTCGCGCGCACGGTGCGGCAGCGACACGCACTGACATGAGTGCGCACGTCGTGGTCGACGCACGGATGATCCACGACGGCGGCATCGGTACCTATCTCCGGAACGTCGTGCCCCGGGTGGCACGCGCTCGGCCGCAGTGGCGATGGACCGCGCTGGGCGACCACGGCGAGCTGGAACGCGCGCGGTGGACGTCGATCGCCGGAATGACGGCCGTGCACTGCGATACGCCGGTGCTCGGCGCGCGCGAGCAGCTCGAGCTTCCGCCGCGCATTCCAGCGGACGCGAACGTGCTGTGGGCGCCGCACTACAACGTGCCGATGCTCGCGCTGCGCCCGCGGCTCGTGGTGACGATCCACGACGTGGCACACGTGGCGCGGCCGGACGTGTTCGGGTTGGGGCCGGCGGCGTACGCGCGGGTGCTGCTGTGGTACGTGCGCGCGCGGGCGTCGCGCGTCATCTTCGACACCGAGTTCAGTCGCGCGGAGATGGGCCGGCTCATCGGCGACGTCGGTGCGCGCGGCGCGGTGGCGCATCTCGCCGCCGACGACGCGTGGTCGGTGGCGCCGGCGGTGGCTGCGCCGATGGATGGGCCGTACTTCATCTATCTGGGCAACCTCAAGCTGCACAAGAATGTGCCACTGCTCCTGCGGGCATTTCGTCGCGTGTGCGATCGGATTCCGCACCGGCTCGTGCTGATGGGGCGGCGCGAACGCGTGCGGGTCGATCCCCTGGTGGCGCGCGAGATCGCCGCGCTCGGCGACCGCGTGATCGACGTCGGGGAGACCACGCCCGACGTCGCGTACGGGTACGTGGCGAACGCCACGGCGCTCGTCACCGCATCGCTCTACGAAGGGTTCGGGCTTCCGCCGCTGGAGGCGATGGCGGCCGGCTGCCCCTGCGTGGTGTCGCGCGCCGGGTCGCTGCCGGAGGTGTGCGGCGACGCGGCGCTGTACTGCGACCCCACCGACGAATCGGACGTTGCCGCGGCGATGCTGCGTGTCGCGACCGATCGTGCGCTGCGCGACGACCTCATCGCGCGAGGGCGCGCGCGCGCGCACGCCTTCAGCTGGGACCGTTGCGCCGACATCACCGCCGGTGCGATCGATCTCGCCCTCGCCTGATTCGTGATGGCGCGCCCGCTGTCGATGCGGTGGGTGTATGCCGCGCTCGGCGT
>DATFHG010000124.1:0-6672 GCA_035248725.1 Gemmatimonadaceae bacterium
CTTCATCGAGCTCACCGCCGAAGCGCTGGCGGAGCTGCGTCAGGACTTCGCGCGCCGCTCCGTGCCGACCAGGGAAACGTGGTGGGGCTACGACACGCTCGAGGTCAAGGATCCCGACGGGAACGAGCTACTGTTCCCGCGCCCGGACTGATCGTCTCCACCGCTCTACCGCTCCACCGCTCTACCACTCTATTCCGCGCGCAGCGCAATCGCCGGATCCACCTGCCCCGCGCGCCGGGCCGGCAGCCAGTTCGCCAGCAACGCGATGCCGACGATGGCGAGCGTCGCCCCCAGAAGCGTGAGCGGATCGTTCGGCGCTACCCCGTACAGGAACGAGCGCAGGAACCGGCCGACGATCGCGAACAGCACCAATCCCGCGCCCACGCCAATGCCCACGAGCACGAGGCCGCGCGTCGCCACGGTGCGCACCAGACGCCCGGGCTCCGCGCCCAGCGCAATGCGCACGCCGAACTCGCGCGTCCGCAGCGCCACCATGTACGCGGTGACGCCGTACAGACCCACCGCGCCGAGCAGCATCGTGATCACCGCGGCGATGCTGAGCAGCGCGAGCGTGAACGACAGCCGCGCCGTGGACGCGCGCACCACATCGCTCATCGGCTGATCGTCGTACGTCGGCACGCCCGCATCGATGCCGCGGAGGATGCGTCGCACCGGCGCCACGATACTCGCCGGGTCCGCGCCGGTCTTGACCACGAGCGCCATGGTGTGGCGCGCGCTCGGGTCGATGACGTGCGAGGCGTCGATCGGCACCGCCTGCGGCATGTACACCAGCGGCGGCGCGGGCGTGGCCAGGTCGCGATCGCGCGCGTCGCCCGCGACTCCGATCACCGTGTACCACGGTCCATTCACCGTGGCGCCAAACCGCTTGCCGATCACACTGCTGTCCTTCCACAGTAATTCCGCCGCGCGACGACTGACGATGACCTCTCCAGCGCTCTGGGCGCCGAGCGGCGCGAAGTTGCTGCCGGTCACGAGGGGAACGCCGAGCGTCGCGAAGTAGCCATCGTTCACGACGTAGGTGGGCAGCGACACCTCGCGTCCATCCTCGAGCACGAACGAGCGCTGCATCCGTTCGCCCGGCCCGAGCGGTAGCGTGTTCGTCACGCCCACCGCGCGCACGCCGGGGAGCGTCGCGACTTCCGCCGTCAGCCGCGCGAAGAAAGCGACGGTCGTCGAGTCTCCATACCGCGCGAAGGGCAGCGTGAGCCAGAACGTGGCCACGTGGTCGGAGGCGAATCCTGGCGGCTCGCTGTAGAGACGATGGAATGTGCGCAGCAGCAGCGCGGACCCCGCCAGCACCACGAGCGCCACGGCGATCTGGAGCGACACGATGGCCGCACGCAGCCGCTGCCGCGCCTTGCTCGACGTCTCGTGTCGTCCCCCCTCGCGCAGCGCGAACGACAGGTTCGAGCGCCGCAGCCGGAACGTCGGGATCACGCTGCATGCGACCACCGCGAACGCCGCCAGAAAGAGAGTGAAGCCGAGCGTCGCCGCGTCCATGTGCAGCTCGCCGAGACGCGGGATGTCCGGCGGCCCGAAGGCGACCAGCGCGCGGACCGCAACCCACGCGATGACCACCGCCAGCGCGCCGGCGCCCGCGGCAAGAACCGTGGCTTCCCCCGCGAAATGCGTGAGCACGCGCATCCGACTGGCGCCCAGCGCCTGACGCAGCGCAAGCTCCGTCTGCCGTCCGTCCGCGCGGATCAGCATCAGGTTCGCGACGTTCGCGCACGACACGAGCAGCACCAGTCCGGCGGCGGCCGCGAGCATCCACAACGTGCGAGCGATGTCCGCCGTCATCGCGTCGCGCAGCGACACGACCGCCGGGTTCGGCCGCACCTCGTCGAGCCAGCTGGCTGTGCTCGACCCCGACTCCAGCCGCGGAAAGTCCGTCGCGACGCGCGGCAGCAACGACGCCAGGTCGCGCTGCGCCTGCTCCGACGTCACGCCGCCCGCCAGCCGGCCCACGAGCGTGTAGGTGAAGTCACCCAGCGCCGTCGCATCCACGCGAACGGGGAGCCAGATGCGCGTCTCGGGTGAGGGAAAGTGAAAGCGGTCGGGCATCACGCCGACGATGATCCGCTGCACGCGGTTCACGTCCAGCGTCTTGCCCAGCACGTCCGCCCTGCCGCCGAACCGCGTGCGCCACATCTGCTCCGTGATGATGGCGGCGCTCGGCCCCGACGGCGTCGTCTCTTCCTCGGTGAACGCGCGTCCGATGATCGGAGAGACACCGAGCGTTCGCAGCATCGACGCCGAGATCCATGTCGCCTGCACGCGCTCGGCGTCCGGCGAATCCTCGTCGCCCAGGATGTTCGCGGAGCCCGTGCGATACATGGCGACGTCCGCGAGGTCGCGCGCGAGTCGCTGGTACGTGAGGAACACGCCCGACGGCTGCTGGATGAGCCGGCCGTCCGGCGCGCGGAGGTCGATGGCCACCAGGCGATCGGGGTGGCCGAAGGGCAGCGGCGCGAGCAGCACGCCGTAGACGACGTTGAACATCGCGGCGGCCGCGGCGATGCCCAGCACGAGCGTCACGATCGCCGCGACCGTGAACGCGGGCGTGCGCTTCAGCGAACGGACGGCGTGACGCAACGACATCGCGGCCGAACGCGGGTCAGCGAGCGCGGTGCGGGCGAAAGACCATGTCGAATACTAGCAGCCACGTTTTGCCGCCGTCCCTGGAACGGTCGGCGCGCTCGCGCACCGCGTTCCCTTCCACCCACCACACGCCGCGCAGCAGCGATGTGCTGCCGTCCGCGTTGTGCTCGGTGGCGGTCAGCGTCATGCGACCGGCGCTGAACTGGCCGTCGAGCAGGAGCAGGACGCCGCGGTTCGTGACCCAGCTCTGGTGCCAGACGCCGCGGGATGCGTCGTACGTGCTGAAGCTCTCGCCGTGCATGCCGTCGAACTGGTCGTAGACCTCGCGCAGCGCGCAGCCGTCCACCATGCGCGTGACGTGGTTGCGTGCGATGGGCTTCGCGGGATTCGACACGTCATACCCGTCCCAGTCGCCCGCGAAGAAGTCGAACTCGCGATAGTGCCCGCTGCTGCAGCGCGTTTCCTGCGCGTGGCCCGGCGCAGCTACTGCTACCAGCGCCGCGAGGATCAGCGCCCGCACTACTGCGCGGCCTCGCGCCGCAGCGCGCTGGGGCTGGTGCCGTACTGCCGCTGAAACAGCGCGTTGAAACGACGCACGCTCTGGAAGCCGGACTCGAACGCGACGTGCGTGATGGACCGCGACCGGTCGGCGAGCAGGCGGCGCGCGCGATCCAGCCGGTGTCGCTGCGCGAGCGCGATGGGTGACGCGCCCGCCTCCTGCGCGAGCGCGCGGCGCAGATGGCGCGGGCTGACGCCGAGCGCGCGGGCGAGGTCGCCCACGCTTCCCCCGTCGAGTGCTCCGGCATCGATCCTGGCGAGTGCGCGACGGGCGAGCCGGCGCAGTGCGTCGCACGAGGCGACACCCGGTGTCGAGTCCGGGCGGCAGCGTCGACAGGGACGGAAGCCCGCCGCCTCGGATGCCTGTCGCGTGCGGAAGAAGCGGCGATTGGATGGCCGCGCACGCCGCGAGGGACACACCGGGCGGCAGTAGATGCCCGTGGTGACGATCGCGACGAAGAACACGCCGTCGAAGCGCGGGTCGCGCGTGTCGACGGCGCGGTGCCATACCCGCGAATCAGGAGCGGTGCTCAGCGCTGCGGCAGCCATGTGATCTGCGCTGAAATTACCTGCCAGCGGCCCCGCATCCATATATAGGTATCGATGTAGCGCGACACGCCTCGACTCCCGTCGCGCAGCTCCCAGTGGGAATCCGCGTCGACCTGCACGCATTCGCCGAACACGCGCACGGTGACGTCGCGCGCCGCAATCCTGGCGTAGCTCTTCGGCGTCTCCCGCATCGCCGCGACGAAGCCCGCCTTGTCGAGTCGCGTGCCGTCGCCGAGTACCACCACGACGTCGTCCGACATGTGGTCCTCGAACCAGCCGGCGTCCTGGGCACGCACGGCGTCGATGTACTGCTCGTTGAGATCGCGCACCGCGGTGTACGCGTCCGTGGCGATGGGCGGTGGTGTTTGCGGAGAAGCGGTCATGGCACGAACGTGCATGCCGGGCGCGGCGCACGCTCGCCCTAATCGGACCTCGATATACCCGTGTCTACGCCAGACAGCTGACCGTGAAGTGCGCTGGCTGGTCGCGATCGGCGAAGTAGGTCGTGTCCGTCTGACCATGCACCGTCACACTGATCCGATCGGCGTCGATCTGCCTGACGTCGATTGTCAGCGTGACGGGCAACCCCGCGCCAACGTAGCCCGGGCTGGAGAAAGTCGCGGAGCTGTCCGACCCGAGACGAATCGCGGCGACGGCGGTGGAGTAACATCCCAATCGCAGCTCGGTTCGGCCGTTGTGATTCTGAACTGCGATGTTCTCCCCGCCAAACGCTCCGGTAAGTACTGGTCGCTGCGGTTCCGTGCAGGCTGCGGCAGCCAGAATCACCAGAATCGCTACTGCTCGCATGACACTTCCTCCCGCGTCACGAGATGAGGAAGTATACAGACCGCGGGGTCGCCCCGCCGCGCGATGGCCTATTGCGCTTCCACACTGCCAGCGGAATTGTGTTCCATGTTGAACCGCACGCTTGCTCTCGCCCTGGTCGTTGTGTCAGTGAACGGGTGCACGGCTGATCGCGCGCACGGGCACGACACGCTGACGATCGCGCCCGCCGCTGCCGCGGCGACGACCTCCGTCGAGAACCCACTTCTCGCCGCGATTCGCGACACACTCCGCGCGCGCAATCCAGCGATCGGAGCAGTAGGCATCGTCGAGCAGCGCAGTCTGGACTACCTCTCTGGACCGACGGTCGTCATCGGCTACGGTGTGCGCGAAGATCGCGAGTTCAAGGGCGATTTTCACGACGAACTGTTCGGCATCTTTGTCGTGAACGATTCACTGACCCGCATTGTTCGTACGCTCGACGTGTTGCCGAGCGCACGTTGGAGAGATTACTCCGTGCGTATCGTGACCCTCACCGCGGATTCCGTGGTGATCGAGAGCAAGAACGCCACGTACGGGAATATCGGGTGGGATCGCGCATACGCGTTGGAACGATAGGCAGCGTGGATATCCCTCTCGGAGTCCCCGCGGCGAAAAATCACTCCTCCGCGACCTCCGCCCCTCCGCGACCTCTGCGCTAAAGCAGTTTCGGCGCGCGGATGCTAGGCGGTATTCAGCGTCACCGTGAACACCGACCCCTTCCCGGGGGTACTCTCCGCGCCGATGTCGCCCCCCATCGCGCGCGCGAACTCGCGGCTGATCGCCAGCCCGAGCCCCACGCCGCCCAGCTTCTGGTCCCCGCTCTCCACCTGCACGAACGGGCGGAAGATGTCGTCGATGCGCTCCGGAGGGATCCCGCGGCCGGTGTCGCTCACCTGCAGCGCCACCACGCTCCCCATGGACCGGGCGCCGAGCGTCACCTCGCCGCCGCGCGGCGTGAACTTGATCGCGTTGCTCAGCAGGTTCATGAGGATCCGCTGCAGCCGCGCCTGATCCGCGTTCACCTTGAGCTCGGGTTGCGACTCCGCGCGGCGATACAGCAGCCCCGCCTCGTTCACCTGCGGCAGGATCGTCGTCTCCACGTCCTGCAGCACCGTCTCCACCGCCAGCGGTCGCACCTGCACCGGCAGCTTCTGCGGGTCCGACCGCGCGAAGTGGAGAATGTCCTCCACCATCGTCAGCAATGACTGGCTCAGCCCCTTGATGCGCGCCAGATCGCGCAGCTGCTCCTGATTCAGCTCACCGCGCAGACCCAGCGTGAGCAAATCCACATACCCGGAGATCGCGCCCAGCGGCGTGCGCAGGTCGTGCGACATCACCGACAGGAACCGCGTCTTCGCCGCGCTCGCCGACTCGGCGTCCTGCTTGGACCGCAGCAGCTCGACCTCGTACTTCTGGCGCTCGTCGATGGGCATGAACACGCACGTGTTGCGCGGCCCGTTCGGCGTGTCGCGTCGCGTCGCATTGGCCAGCACGTGCACCGTGTGGCCGGTGGCCGCGCGCAGCGACAGGTAGATCTCCTTCGCGCTCCCCTTCAGCTTGAGCAGCGGAAAGAAGTGCGTCTGGTAGAAGATCTGGCTCGCCTTGGTCAGGATCGTGTCGAGCGACCGCCCGCCGAGCGCTTCGGTGGTGCCCAGCATGTCGCCGAGCGTCGTGTTCGCGAAGGTGATGACGCCGTCGTCGCGGAATTCCAGGAAACCTGCCGGCGCGTGCGCCAGCAGGTCCGCGAGAGCCCCGATCGTTTCCCCGCGCTCAGGCCGTGGCTGGCTCACGGTCGAGGTAGTCACGGATGAGTTCTACGGTCTCGTCCGGGTGGCTCATGTGCGGACAATGCCCCGTCGCCTTCATGAATCTGATGGAGCTGCCGGGCATCTGCTTGTGCATGTATTCCCCCACCGCATTCGACGCGATGATGTCGTCGGCGCACTGCAGGATCAGCGCCGGAGTCCGCACCTTGGGCAGGTCGCCGCGGTTGTCCGACATGAAAGTCGCCTCCGCGAATTTGCGCGCGATCTTCGGATCCGTGGAGCAGAAGCTCTCGGTCAGCTCGGCGCCCAGCTCCGGCCGCTCCGGGTTCGCCATGATCTTCGGCGCGAGGAA
>DATFHG010000125.1:0-7814 GCA_035248725.1 Gemmatimonadaceae bacterium
GTCGTACGTCGGCAGCTGCGCGCGACGCAGCAGCAGATCCGCATACATCAGCGTCAGGCCTTCGCTGAACCACAGCGTGGGCACCGGCCGGATGGCGCGATAGCTCACGCCTGTGTACTCCGCGGGCCGGATTCGCATCAGGTTCCAGGTGTGGATGAACTCGTGCGCGGTCTCCGGGAGTCCGGCCGCGGCATCCTTTGCCAGCTCCGCGCTCGGAATGCCGAGGGACACCGAGTTGGGATGCTCGAGCGCGCCATACGCGCCGTCCTGGATCTGGAACGTGTATTCCCGATAGGGCGCCCGCCCGAACAGCCGGACGACTTCGCGCGCCATGCGCTCGATGTTGCCGACGAACGCCGTCGTGTCGAACGCTGCCGCGCCTGGCAGCGGCCAGTACGCCACCGTGTGCGGCACGCCGTCGATCGCGAAGCTCCAGCGTCGGAGCACGCCCGCGAGCACGGGCGACTCGACGAGATCGTATGCGCTCGCCGCGAAGTACGTTCGCGGCACCGATGTGGGCGTGAGTCCCGTCGCGACGCTCCAGCTCTCCGGCAACTCGAGACGGACGGATGCGGGTGCGAGCTCCGCGCCCACCACATACATGAAGGCGTGTGGCCCCCCGGACAGCATTCCCGTCGGCGTGAGGAACGGCCGCCACGCCGCGCGCGGGGTGGGCGACGCCGGCAGCTGCACGCGATACGTGACCGTCGCCACGCCCGCGGGCGCGATCACGCGCCACAACGTCGAGTCCTCTCGCGTCACCGACGCTCCGCGTTCGCCGACGTTCACATTCTGCACGAATCTGAAGAAGCGGTCGTCGTACTCGGGGTGCTTCGCCATGGCGAGATGAAAGGTGTCCGGCGCGTTGCGGATCGCGATCCGCACGTCGAATCCCGTGGTGTCGGACGCCCGCGCGGAGAGCGTATACGCAAGCACCGGCTGCGTTCGGTCGAAGCGCGCCTGTACGCCTTCGGTGAAATGACGCAGTGGATTCTGAGCATCCGCGAGCGACGCCTGCGAAATGATCAGTACGGCTGACAGTGTGCGACGGACGCGCATCGGATCTCCCCTTCCTTATATAGACGGCTGAAGTCCTGACACCTGACGTATAGGACGCCCGCGGCTCCGGCTGTGCTTGAGTGTTTCGGCGCGAAGGGTGCAAATGTTCATCGCCGTATTCACCGATGCATATGGCGACGAAGCTGAACAACACCAGAACCTCCGAGCGGCTGAAGCCGGCACTGCGCGGCTCGTCAGAGCTGTCGCCGTCGGCGCGACGGTGCCGCCGCAAGTTCCTGAAGTTCTTCCCCGGCGGCTTCCGCGACGAGACGTACGTCGATTGGGAACGCGGCTACAAGTGGGAGGCGTACGAGCGGTGGTGCGCGGCGCTGCGGCGCGGCGCGTTCCGATCGCTGCTCGACGCCGGCGACTACACGATGGTCGCGAAGCACGCAGTGTCCATCGAGTCGCGCACGAACCTGCTGTTTTCATTCGAGAAGATGGCGCTCCGCGACGCGGTGAAGTCGCCCGCCGGCGCGAAGGCCTTCGCGGAAGGATTGTGGGCCTTCCTGCACGGGAGCGGGAGCGATGAGGACCGCTTCAATACGTGGGTCGAAACCGTCGAGCAGTTGCCGCGCGTGCAGACGCGTGTGCTCACATGGCCCATCGTCACGGTGTTCGGCTTCATCGCCCAACCCGAGCGTCACATCTTCCTCAAGCCGAACGTCACGAAGACGGCGGCCGCCGCGTACGATTTTCCCTTCGAGTATGCTTCGCGGCCCAATTGGCGCTCCTACGTGAGTCTCATTGAGTTCGCCGAGCAGGTGCGGGAGGACCAGCGCGACCTCGGCCCCCGCGACATGATCGACCTCCAGTCCTTCATCTGGGTGCAGGGGTCCGACGAGTACTGAGCCGGGAGTTGTGAGGCGGAAGCGGGACCTCTATATCGTAGTTGCCTCTGCTCGCGGCTCCCGGCTCCCGACTTTCTTCCATGCTCTCGATCTTCCTCACCAAACGCACCGACGGCGGAGCCGTGCTCAAGTGCGTCCGCGACGACGGCACCGAGACGTGGCAGAAGCAGGAAGGCCGCGTCGCGGCATTCTTTCCCTTGCATGACCTCACGCACTTCAGCGTCGAGAGCGAGCTCGGTCTCGCCAACGCCTTCTTCGGTCTGATCGAGCAGGGCTGGTCCATCACCGACACCGAGGGCAAAGGGCCGCGCGGACCCATCCCGACCGAGGCGCAATTTGCCGAGTGGCTGGTGGGCACGCTCGACGCGGAGCGCGCGAGCGCCGAACGCTGGACCGCCGAGGAGTTCAACGACGTTGGCGAACGTCACTTCGGGAAGGCGGGCGGATCGCTGCCCCGACGCCTGACCGACGACGACGTGCGCCGCGTGCGGAAGCGTCGCGCCGAGCTGTTCGAACAGTGGGCGGCGGTACCGTCGGGCGGCTCGCTCGAACTGCGATTCCCCTCCGCAACGGCGGAGTCGCATCGATGATCTGCCGCGTGTGGCACGGCTGGACGAAGCCGGCGAATGCGTCAGCGTATGAGCGACTCCTCAAGGAGGAGATCTTCGCCGGCATCGCGTCGCGCAGGATCGCCGGCTACCGCGGCATCCAGCTGCTGCGGCGCGACCACTCGGCCGAGATCGAGTTCGTGACCATGATGTGGTTCGACTCGCTCGACGCCGTACGCGCCTTTGCCGGCGACGACTACGCCAAGGCCGTCGTCCCGGAATCGGCGCGCAAGGTGCTGTCGCGCTTCGACGAGCGTTCCGGCCATTTCGAGGTCCGCGAGAGCGACGTTCGGTTTCCCTGAAGCCGGCGCAAGAACGTACAAGACTTCCGACCGCGTGCCGATACTGTGATCGGCGGGTTGCGAACCCCCGGTCCGCGTCGTCGATTCCCCGCTAGAGTTCGCTAGTAGACAGTTCCTCGGCGCGTATCGCGCCGCGCGCCGCCCTGCCCGCCCGACTGCCTTCGCCGGCTCGTCCGGTCCCGCCTCACTCCCAAGGGTATGAACCGCCTCGTCTCACGAACGCGCTCCTGGTTTGCAGCGCTCGCCGTCCTCGCCACCATCACCTGCCGTGACGTGCCCACCGCACCCGTGGCACGCATGCAGGAGGGCGGCGGATTCGCGAACGCGCTCGGACTCACGGTCAGTCCGGCACGAGACACGGTTCTCATCGGGCAGAACTTCACGCTCACGGCACTGGGCTCCAACGGGGCCCCGGTCACGAAGCCCACGACGTGGACGAGCAGCGATACCTCTGTTGCGACGGTGACATCGACTGGAACCGCCACTGCGCGCGTGACGGCGAAGGATGCGGGCACGACGACGATCACCGCATCGTCGCAGGGCAAGACGGGAACGAACAGCACGACGGTCATTCCGGTGCCCGTACGCTCCGTGAGCGTCGTGCCGGACACCGCGAGCCGGGAGCGCGGCGATTCGGTGCGCTACACGGCGACTCCGAAGGACAGTGCAGGAAACACGCTGACCGGTCGCGTCATCGTCTGGAGCTCGGCGGACACGAACGTCGCGACCGTGACGAGCGCAGGCTGGGCCAGAGGACGGGCGCGTGGAAGCGTGGGCATCCGTGCCACCGTCGAGGGCGTCGTCGGCAGCGGCGCCTTCACCGTTCGCGTTCCTCAGCTCACGGTGCCGAGCATCAGCGGCGTCGACTCCGTGAACGCGGGCGATTCGGTGCTCGTCGTGTATTCGGTGGCGAATGTGTGGGACGATCCCAACGCGGATTCCGTGATCGTGCGCGTGGGCATCCGGAACGGCGCTGGCACCGTCGTGACGGCAGCCCGGCGCGCACTCTCGCGAGTGCGCGCCGGAATGACGCGCGCTGACAGCGTGCGCCTGGCCTTTTCCGCCACAGCCGCGGCAGGCAACTACAGCATCGTCGCGTACGCGGACTGCGCGGATGTCAGCGGTGTCGGCGATATCGCGCGTCTCACCGACTGTCTCGCGACGCCCGCGACCGCTGGCGCCATCGCCGAGGGCGTGGAGACGGACAACTCCAACTCCGCCGTACTGGTGACCCGCCGCCCCGAGCTGACCATCACCGGCGTCGCGGCCGCGGACACGTTCTTCACGCGCACCTCGGCGACGACGACCGTGTTGTTGAACAACTCGGGAAGCAGCACATTGGCTGGCTTCGACGTCGTCGCGGGCATATATGACGTGACCGCGAGCGCGGTCGTCGCCGCCGGTGTGACGTCCACGGCGGCTCTGTCGAGTCGCGGCACGCGCGACGTTCCGGTGGCGATCACGATGCCGGCTGCCGTGGACGCCTCCCACAGCTACGAGCTGCGCGCGTACGCCGACTGCGCCGGCACGGGCACCGCAAGCGCGCGTCTCGCCGTCTGCTTCGCCACTCCCGACACCGGCGTCGTGGTGGAGGGCAACGACGGAAACAATTCGACGACACGCGCGGTGGCGGTCGCATCCAATGTGCTGCGCGTGGTCATTCAGCCCGACTCCCTTGCGTTCATCGCCTTTGGCGACAGCGCGTCGCTGACGGCGCGCGCGTACGATCGCTCCAGTGCTCTCGTCGCGGGCGTCGCGTTCACGTGGACGCCCCTGGATCCGGCGGTCGCGACCGTCGTCGCGGGGAGCGGCAACGCGATGGCGCATGCGCTCGCGAACGGCACGGCGCGCGTCATGGTCAGCGCCGAGGGTCGCGCGGACACCATCCCGGTGTACGTGGTGCAGCGCGTTGCCATCGTCGCGACGACGCCCGCGAGCGTTACGGTCAACGCCATCGGACAGACGACGCAGCTCTCGGCTGCGGCTACCGATCGCAACGGCTATACGGTGTCGGGCGCAGTGATCACCTGGAATTCGCTCGACGGCGGCGTCGCGACGGTCAATGGCACGGGTCTCGTCACCGCTGCCAGCGTCGGCGCGGCGCGCGTGGTAGCCACGAGCAGCGGCGTCGCGGACACGTCCATCGTGAACGTGACGCAGGTGGCGGCGCGTGTCAGCGTTGCGCCTCGGACAGCGACGCTCGACGCCGTCGGCGACACGATCCACGTCGCCGCATCGGTGTTCGACGCGAACGACAATGCGATACCGTCCGCGCCAGTGACGTGGACATCCCTCGACGCCGCGGTCGCGTCGGTGACCGCGACGGGCCGCGTATCGGCGCTGACCGCCGGGTCGGCGGCTATCGTCGCGTCGTCCGGTGGCCACGCGGATACCGCACACGTGTCGATCGTGCCGCAGGTCGCCAGCGTGACTGCATCGCCAGCCACGGCTGCCCTCGGTGCGCTCGGTGAGACGACACAGCTCAGCGCCGCAGCCGCCGATCGCAATGGGAACGCGATCGCCACGGCCACATTCACATGGAGCTCGCTCGATGCGTCCGTAGCGACGGTCAACGCGAGCGGCCTCGTGACGGCGGTCGCGGTTGGCAGCGCGAGAATCGTCGCCTCGAGCAGCGCGCACGCAGACACCTCGCTCGTGACGGTCACGCAGATTGCCGCGCACGTCGCGGTCACGCCGGACAGCATCACCCTCGGCGCGATCGGCGCTTCCGCAGTTCTGACTGGTACCGTCTACGACAACACCAGCCATCCGATTCCGGGCGCGACGCTCGACTGGGCGTCGCTCGACGCGTCCATCGCGACCGTCGCCCCGGACGGACGCGTGACGGCCGTGTCCAATGGCGCCACGTCCGTGGTCGCGTCGTCCAATGGCCACGCCGACACCGCCCGCGTTGTCGTCGCCCAGCAGGTGGCACGCGTGATGATTCTCGAGGACAGCATCGTCGTGCACGCGATCCAGGACACGGCGCGGTTCAACGCGTGGCTGTTCGACGCCAACGGCAACCAGGTCGCGGGCGCCGTGACCTGGAGCTCGCTCGATCCTGACGTCGCCGTGCCCGCCACCGGCGGCGCGTTCGTGTCGGGCGTGGGTACGGTGAACGGAGCGATGGCCACCGTCGGCCGAGTGGTCGCGACGACGGCAGGTCACGCGGATACCGCCCGCCTGATCATCGACCAGATCGGCGCACGTGTGCGTCTCGATCCGGACAGCGTGGTCGTGCCGCAGCTCGGCCGCACCTACCGCTTCAGCGTCACGGCCTATGACAGCAGCGGCTACGCGATGTACAACCCGCGGATCTCCTGGACATCGCTCAAGCCCAACGTTGCGTCCATCGACGCCTCGACTGGCGTCGCGACGACGATCAGCGTTGGCCGCGCGCCGATCGTCGCCGTTGTCGGCAGCGGCGCCGACACCGCGATCCTCATCTCCGATCGCGCCGTCGCGTCCGTGGTCGTCACACCGGACACCGCGCTGCTGGCGCGAGGCGGCACGTTGGCACTCACGGGCAACGCGCTGGATCAAGCCGGGAACCCCATCGCCGAGAAACCGGTCGCATGGTGGAGCACGAACGCCACCGTGGCCCGGGTCGATTCGCAGGGCGTCGTTACGGCCCTCGAGGAAGGTGTCACGAAGATCGTCGCCACGCGCGACGCATTCTCGGACACGACGATCATCTATGTGAACCCCGTCGGCTACACCACGCGGTGGATCGGTGCCGGCGACGCAAGCTGGAACAGTGCGTCCAACTGGTATCCGCATCAGGTGCCTGACGCTTCCACCAGCACGTATATCCCCACGAGCACCACGCAGCCCGACCTCTTTGGCGGCTCCGCGTCCGTCGGTAACCTGCGCGTGGACGTCGGCGCGCAGATCCGCGGCGGCGACGCGGCCGTGCTCAATGCCTTCGGCAACGTGGAGTGGGACGGAAGCTCCGCGATCGGGCAATTGAACTTCGCAGGCGCCGGCTCGCTTCGCGGCAATCTCCCGCGCACGACCGTTGCGACGAATAGCGGATCGAGCAACGCCACCGCTACTCTCGTCGGCCGCACCACGTCTCCCCTGGTGAGCATTGGTGGCGGTATGCAGGGTAGCCTGGTGGTGAACGGCCAGACCCTCGTGACCACGACGTTGATCGTCGGCCAGGCGGGCAGCGTGGCCGAAACGAATGCGATGGACTCGGTCATCGTCACCGAGGACGCTCAGTTCGCCGGAACGCCCGGTATGTCGGGCTCGACGCTCACGGCGGGTGTTCTCGCGATCGGCCGCGACTTCGCGGCGTACAACGCATCGTCGGCGTTCGCGCCGAGCGGCTCACACACGGTGATCTTCACCGGCACGGGCGCGCACCGCATCACCGGCGATGACTCGACGGGCCTGTTCCAGAACGTGTACGTCGGCGGCACCGCGACCTTCATGCAGACGTCGGGCATCAGGGGACGCATGCGCTTGCTGCCGGGATCGCGCGTGCTGGGTCAGGACCAGTACAACACCTCGCTCAACTTCGCGTCCCTGCTGCCGGAGACCGAGCTCGGATCGTACGAGATCGGCGTCACGAAGTTGCGCGGCTCAGTCACGCTGGCTCGCGACTACGCGATTCCCACGATCCTGATGGTCGAGTTGGGCGGTGCGCTCGCGCTCGGCGGCCACACGCTCGACGTCATGAGCCTGAACGTCTACGATGGCTCGCTCACGATGAGCTCGGCCAGCGACTCCCTGGTCGTCCGCCAGTGGTCGCAGTTCTACGGGCGCGAAAACCTCAGCGCGGGTACGTACGTGACGCAGGGCGACATGAGCGTCATGACGACGCCGCAGGTGCCCGGCTCTGCATGGAACGTGAGCGGCACGCACAAGATCGTGTTCAACGGATCGCAGCCGCAGAACATCTCGATCGGTGACAGTCTCACGATGGGGCTGCAGAACGTCGAGATCCGCAACACGCAGGGCGTCACGCTCGGAAACACCAACATCTACGG
>DATFHG010000126.1:0-2284 GCA_035248725.1 Gemmatimonadaceae bacterium
GAGGAGTTCGGCCGCCTCGCGACGAGCTTTGACGCCATGGCCCGCCAACTCGCCGAGCTCGACAAGATCAAGGCGGAGTTCGTGTCCGTCGCGTCACACGAGCTCAAGACGCCGATCAACGTCGTGCTCGGATACTCCCAACTGCTCAACGAAGGTGCGTACGGGGATTTGAGCGACAAACAGCGCAAAGTCACCCACGTCATCGAGCAGCAGACCAAGACGCTGTCACGGCTCGTGAAGCAGCTGCTGGACATCACGCGCTTCGAGGCGGGCACGGTGAAGCTCGACGTGCGTCCGGTGCAGCTGCCCCGGATGCTCAAAGAGCTGGAGCAGGCGTTCCGCGTCCTCGCCGATCAACGCGGCATTCGATTCCATGTGATGACGCACGATGGAATCCCGGACACCGTGTCCTGGGACCACGACCGTATCAATGAAGTGCTCGGCAACCTCCTGTCGAATGCATTCAAGTTCACGGAGCGCGGCGGCGAAGTGGAGCTCTCCGTGTTCCCCGTCGACGGCGGTGTGCAGATGGACGTGCACGACACCGGCGCGGGAATCCCGCCGGAGCAGCTGCCGCGCGTGTTCGAGAAGTTCTACCAGGCGGACAACCAGCGCGAATCCAGTGGTGGCGGGAGCGGACTTGGGCTGGCGATCGCGCGGCAGATCGTCGAGGCGCACAAGGGAACGATCGGCGTCGAGAGCACGCCCGGCGTCGGCACCGTGTTCACGATCGTGCTGCCCGAACGCGCCGCCGGCCGACGTAGCTCCGCACCGCAAGCGGCAATTCCCGAAACAGTATGAACCGACTCTTCATCGCGGCACTCCTCGCGTGTGCCGCGTGCGCGCATACGAGCTCTCTCTTCACCAACCGCGACCCCGATCGCGGCGAGATCGCCGCCGACTCGATGTACTGGGAGGCGGTGCACCAGCTGGCGCCGAGCAACAAGAACGGGTCGCGAGACAGCGCCCTCGTGCTGCTCAATGCGTATCTGGGATCGCCCGCCAAGCTGCACCACATTGCCGAGGCGTCCGCGCTGGCCGGCGTGACGCGCGATGCGCAGCAGCTGGCGCGCGTTCAGGCGGCGCTGCAGCAGGCGCGTGACGACGCGAAGACGGCGAGCGCCAACGGCGACAGGGCGCGTGCGGAGGGCGACTCGAAAGCGGGCGACGATGCGGTCAAGGAGATCGCTCGGCTGAAGGAGGAGCTGGCACGCGCGAACGACGAGCTGGATCGCATCAAGAAGCGCCTCGCCGCACCGCCGCCGAAGCCCTGATCAGCCGACGCGAAACAGCTCGAGCGACCGGCTGTAGCGCGCGTTCAGCACGCGGCGCAGTGTGCCATGCTCCGCCCTGGCGAGCTCTGAGTCGTCGGCGAGCAGCTGCTCCGCGATCACGCGCGCGCGCTCGTTGAGCTCCGCGTCGCGGATGGGATCGGCCACGCGAAACGTCGGCACGCCGCTCTGCCGCTCGCCGAACAGATCGCCCATGCCGCGGAGCTGCAGATCGGCGCGTGCAATCTCGAAACCATCGTCCGTGCGCACGAAGAGCTCCAACCGGTCATGCGCTTCGGGCGAGACGTCACCGAGCAGGATGCAGAACGACTCCGCGGCACCGCGGCCCACACGGCCCCGCAACTGGTGCAGTTGTGAGAGGCCGAAGCGTTCCGGGTGTTCGACGATCATCACGGTGGCATTCGGGACGTCGATGCCGACCTCGATCACCGTCGTCGCGACGAGCGCCTGGATCCTGCCGTCGCGAAAACGGCGCATGATGTCGTCGCGTTCGTCGGCCGGAATGCGGCCATGCAAGAGCGCCACCGCGCGACCAGCGAGCGCGCCGCGCTCGGCGGTGAGCGCCTCGAACATCGTGGTCGCCGCCTTGAGATCGGTTTTCTCCGACTCCTCGATGACCGGATACACGATGTAGGCCTGGCGTCCTTCGTCGAGCTGGCGGTTGAGAAAGCTCATCACGCGGTCGCGCCCGGACCCGGGGCGCATCGCGGTGATGACCGGTTGTCGGCCCGGCGGACGCTCGTCGAGCACACTGAGATCGAGGTCGCCATAGAGCGTGAGCGCGAGCGATCGCGGAATCGGCGTCGCCGACATGAGGAGGACGTCCGGCGCCTCGCCCTTGGCGCCGAGTTGCTTGCGCTGCTCGACACCGAAGCGGTGCTGCTCGTCCACCACGGCGAGCCCGAGCCGCCCGAACGTGGTGGCCTGCTGCACCAATGCGTGCGTGCCCACGGCGATCACCGGTTCCACGGATTCGAGACGGGTTGCCGCGG
>DATFHG010000127.1:0-7305 GCA_035248725.1 Gemmatimonadaceae bacterium
CAGAAACACGTCCTGCACCAGATCGGCCGCCACGTGCGGCGAACGGACCATGCGCTCGACGTACAGTGTCAGTGCCTCGCCGTTGGACTCGAACAGCAGCCGGAACGCCTCCGCAGTCACGCGACCGTCCCGTCGGCGGCAACAACCCTGGGGCGAACGAACGGCATCATCGCGCGAAGCTGGGCGCCCACCTGTTCCAGCCGGTGTGAGCGATCGCGCTGTCGAGCCGCCTCGAAGTTGGACCGGCCTCCGCGATGCTCGGCGACCCATTCGCGCGCGAATGACCCGTCGCGGATCTCCGACAGCAGCTGCCGCATGGCCTGGCGCGTTTCGGCGGTCACGACCCGCGGACCGCTGCGGTAATCGCCATACTCGGCCGTGTCGCTCACCGAATAGCGCATGTAGTTCAGGCCACCCTGATACATCAGATCGACGATGAGCTTGAGCTCGTGGAGGCACTCGAAGTACGCGAGCTCCGGCTGGTATCCGGCATCAACGAGCGTGTCGAACCCCGCTTTCACGAGATGCGACACGCCGCCGCAGAGCACGGCCTGCTCTCCGAACAGATCGGTCTCGGTTTCCTCGGCGAACGTCGTGCGAATCACGCCGGCCCGCGTGCAGCCGATGCCGCGTGCGTAAGCCAGCGCGTCGGCGAGCGCGTGTCCCGAAGCGTCCTGCTCCACGGCCACGAGCGCGGGTGTGCCGGCTCCTTCCTGATACAGCTCGCGGACGCGGTGACCCGGCGATTTGGGCGCCACCATGCTCACGTCCACGCCCGGCGGCGGCTCAATCAGCTTGAAGTGCACGTTGAAGCCGTGCGCGAACATCACGGTCTTGCCGGTGCCCAGCTCCGGCGCGATGTCCTGCGCGAAGAGCTCGGCCTGCGCCGTGTCCGGCACCAGCAGCATGATCATGTCCGCCTCGCGCGCGGCTTCGCGCGGCGACATCACGCGCAGCCCGGACTCGCACGCCTTCGTCCGGCTGCGCGACGTGGCCGGCAGTCCGACGCGTACATCGAGCCCGCTGTCGCGCAGATTCAGCGCATGCGCGTGTCCCTGGCTGCCATAGCCGATGATGGCGATGGCGCGATCGGCGATCTGGTCGAGCGACGCATCGGCGTCGTAATACATGGTGGCGGTCATGCGGGGATCTCCTCGTCGCAGATGCCGTCGGCCTGCGCGCGCGGTGCGGTCGAGACGTACGCAGGCGCCGGGTAGCGCGTGGTGTTGCGCACGGAGATGACGTCGACGAAGCGCTCGAGCTCACGGGCGAGCTGCACCGCGTTGGGTGCCTCGAACGAGACGTCCATCCGACTGACGCCCGCGGTTTCCGCGCGGTCGACGTGCAGGGAGCGGATGTTGTAACCGCGCCGGCGAAAGAGCGTCACGGCGCGGTGCAACGCGCCGGGGTTGTCGCGCAGCAGGACGTGCAATGTGTGTTCGGTCATGATGGATGAGACGTGAGGGTGAAGCCGACCTGTCAGGTGCGGATGAGTGTGAGCGGTGGGCGCGCGGGCTCGGGACCGACCAGCATCTCGCCGATCGACTTGCCCGCGGGCACCATGGGGAAGACGTTGGCCTCGCGCTCGACACGGAAGTCGATGAGCACGGACCCCGGCGTCCGCCACGCGGCGTCGATCGCGCCTCCGACGTCGCACGCGTCCGCGACGGTGAACGAGCGCAGGCCGTACGCCTCGCCGAGGCGCGCGAAGTCGGGGCCGGTGAGTGGCGTGCCGCTGTAACGGCGGTTCTCGAAGAGCTCCTGCCACTGCCGCACCATGCCGAGATAGCCGTTGTTGATGACGGCGATCTTCACATTGTGCACGTGCTCCTGGGCAATGGTCGCGAGCTCCTGATTCGTCATCTGGAATCCGCCGTCGCCCACCACGACCCACACCGTGTCGTCCGGGCAAGCCAGGGCAACGCCGAGCGCGGCCGGCACCGCGAAGCCCATCGTGCCTGCGCCACCGCTCGTGATGTGCGTGCGCGGCCGCCGCCACTCCAGCAGCTGCGCCGCCCACATCTGGTGTTGTCCGACGTCCGTCACCACGCGCCAGTCGCTGCGTGACGCGAACGCGTCGTTCAGCCCGTCATAGACGTCGTGGGGCATGAGCGTCGCGGATCGCGCACGCCGCGAGTACGCCTGTCGCGGCTTGTGCTGCCGCTCCATGTCCCGGATCGATCCGACCCATGCGCGGGTGTCGATGGGGTCGGTCTCCATCGCAAGCGCGTGCAGCGCGTCGCGCGCGTCGGCGAGAATGGCGACGTCGGCGCGCACCACCTTCCCGATCTGCGCGGCGTCCACGTCCACATGAATGATCTTCGCGTTCGGCGCGAACGTCGCCGCCTTGCCGGTCACCCGATCGTCGAAGCGACTGCCCACGTTCAGCAGGACGTCGCACGCCTGCAGCGCGCGGTTCACGTGCACCCAGCCGTGCATCCCCGGCATCCCCAGCGCCAGCGGGTGGTCGAGCGGGAATGCGCCCAGCGCATGGAGCGTCGTGATCACGGGAATGCCCGTGTGCTCCGCGAAGGCCCGCAACTCCGGGCACGCGTTCGCCTGGATGACGCCGTGTCCCGCGAGAATGAGCGGCTTGGCGCAGTGGCTGAGCAGTGCCACGGCGTCGCGGATCGCCGGCGGCATCGGCGTCGTTCGACGCGCGCGATGGGCGCTGTGCTCGGCGCCGCTCCAATCCGGCTCGCAGGTCGCGAGCTGTGCGTCCTTGGTGATGTCCACGTGCACCGGACCCGGACGCCCGCTTCGGGCGATGCGGAACGCTTCGGTCAACACGTGCGGAAGATCCTCCGCGCGCGTGACGAGATAATTGTGCTTCGTGATCGGCACCGTGATGCCGGTGATGTCCACTTCCTGGAACGCGTCGGTGCCGAGCAACGCACTCGACACCTGTCCGGTGATGGCGACGAGCGGCGTGCCGTCCATCCATGCGTCGGCGATGGGTGTGACGAGATTGGTCGCGCCCGGCCCGCTGGTGCCGATGCACACGCCCACCGTTCCGCGTGCGCGGGCATAGCCTTCGGCCGCGTGGCCGGCGCCCTGCTCGTGACGACACAGGACGTGGTGGATGCGATCGCGATATTCCCACAGTGCGTGGTACAGCGGCATGATCGCGCCGCCGGGAATTCCGAAGACGACGCCGATGTTTTCGCGCACGAGCGCATCGCAGATGACCTGCGCGCCGGTGCGCGCCGGGAGGCGGGAGGCGGGAGGCGCGAGATCAGTCATACCTCGGCCTCGATCGCGGCGTCCTCTGCCTCCAGCACCGCTCCGCGCGATGCATTCGTCACGAAGCGCGTGTAGCGCGAGAGCCACCCGCGCGTGAAGCGGCACGCAGGCGCGGCGTACCGCGCGCGTCGTTGTTCGAGCTCGAACGCGGACAGATCCACGGAGATGTCGCGCGCACCGAGGTCGATGTGGATCACGTCACCGTCGCGCAGCAGTCCGATCGTGCCGCCTTCCACCGCTTCCGGGGACACATGGCCGATGCAGAGACCGCGCGTTCCGCCGGAAAACCGGCCGTCGGTGATGAGTGCGACGGTCGCTCCGAGATCGCTGCCCTTGAGAAACGAGGTGAGCGACAACATCTCGCGCATCCCCGGGCCGCCCTTCGGGCCCTCGTTCCGCACGACGACGACCTCACCGGGACGGATGCCGCCGCGCTCGGCGGCCTCGAACGCCGCCTCCTCGCTCTCGAACACGCGTGCCGGACCGGTGAACGTCATCTCGTGCTGTTCGACCGCGCCCACCTTCACCACGGAGCCTTCCGGCGCCAGGTTCCCGAACAGGACGCACAGGGCGCCGCGCTGCGCGTGGGGATGGTCGCGATGCCGGATGCAGGCACCATCCGCACGTGGCGCCGTCGCCAGGTTCGCGCCGAGGGTCTGTCCGGTGACGGTGGCGCCGTCGAGGTCGAGGAGATCACCCGCGGCAAGCTCACGCAGAATGGCGGGGATGCCGCCGGCGGTGTGCACGTCCTGGATGTGCCACTGTCGGTTGCCGTCCCATGCCGGCGACACCTTCGCGAGGTGTGGCACGCGCTCGGCCACTTCGTTGATGCGCTCGATGGGATAGTCGACGCCCGCTTCACGTGCGAGCGCGAGGACGTGCAGCACGGTATTCGTCGACCCGCCCATGGCGACGTCGAGCGCCATCGCGTTGTCGATGGCGTCGGCCGTCACGATGTCGAGAAAGCGCGTGTCCGTCTCGACGAGTCGCATGAGCTGCGTGGCCGCTCTCTGCGCCAGCTGCGCGCGCTCCGGGGAGGTCGCGAGGATCGTCCCGTTGCCGGGGAGCGCGACGCCCAGGGCTTCGCACAGGCAATTCATCGAGTTCGCGGTGAACATGCCGCTGCACGATCCGCACGTCGGGCAGGCGAGGGCCTCGAGCTCGAGGAGCCGGGCGTCGTCGATCCTGCCGGAGGCGTGTTGTCCCACACCCTCGAAGACCGAAATCAGATCGATCTTCTGCCCCGAGCGATCGACGCCCGCGGCCATCGGGCCGCCGGACACGAAGATCGTCGGCAGGTTCACACGTGCCGCGCCCATCAGCATACCCGGCACGATCTTGTCGCAGTTCGGAATGCACACGAGCCCGTCGAAGCGGTGCGCCGAGATCATCGTCTCGACGCAGTCGGCGATGAGCTCGCGCGACGGCAACGAGAAGTGCATGCCGGCATGTCCCATCGCGATGCCGTCGTCCACGCCGATGGTGTTGAACTCGAACGGCACGCCCCCGGCGGCGCGAATCGCGTCCTTCACCACGCGGCCGAACGTCTGCAGGTGCGCGTGGCCCGGAACGATGTCGACGTACGAATTGCACACCGCGATGAACGGCTTGTCGAAATCCTTCGGGTCGCGAATCTGGCCCGTGGCGCGCAGCAACGCGCGATGCGGGGCGCGCGCGGGGCCGCGTTTGATTTCGTCGGAGGGATGTGTGGTGCGCGGGATGTCGGCCATCGGAAAACGGAGAGGCCCCTCTCGCCGATTCGCGAAAGGGGCCTCTGGTCGTCCGAGGTCGCTCCTCCCGCGCTGCGTCGGGAGGGGCGTTGAAGTCAGTTACGTCGCCTTGAGCACTCCCGAAACGCTGCTGAGCCCTGCGCCAATAAGCGCGAGGACCAGAAGGAGGAGGCTAAAAAACGAGGAGTTGGGGCGCATCATCTCAGATATAGGACGAACGATCACGGCCAAACCCTGACCGCGACGAGAAGGTACGAGGAAACCACGGGAGCGCCAGAGCGAATGTGCGTCGTCTTTTGTCGCCTGCGCGTACAAACGCAGGGCTCAGGGTGAGCGCGCGGCGATTCGTCTGTGCATTCGTGACCCCTCACGTCCGCATCTTCGACACCACGCTCCGCGACGGCGAGCAGGCGCCGGGTTGTTCGATGTCGCCGGCGCAGAAACTCGCTGTGGCGCGCCAGCTCACCGCGCTGCGCGTCGACGTCATCGAGTCGGGCTTCCCCGCCTCGTCCACCACGGACTTCGACGCGGTGGCCGCGATCGCACGCGCGGTCGGCGTGGCCGATGGTCCTGTCATCTGCGGTCTGGCGCGGGCGACCGAGGAGGACATCCGCACCTGCGCGCGCGCGCTCGCCGGCGCGCAGCGCAGGCGAATCCACGTGTTCCTCGCGACGTCGGACATCCATCTCGAGCACAAGCTGCGCCTCTCGCGTCGCGACGCGCTCGAGCGCGTGAAGTCGGCGATCGGACTGGCGCGACGTCTCTGTGACGACGTCGAGTTCTCGGCCGAGGATGCGGCGCGATCCGACGTCGCGTTTCTCTGCGAGGTGGCGGAGGTGGCGATCGGCGCCGGCGCGTCGACCATCAACATCCCGGACACCGTCGGCTATGCCATGCCGTGGGAATACGAGGCGCTGATCCGCCGGATCGTGGCACTGTCGTCGTCGGTGGTCGTGTCCACGCATTGTCACGACGACCTCGGCCTGGCGGTCGCCAACTCCCTGGTGGCTGTGCGAGGGGGCGCGCGCCAGGTGGAATGCACCATCAATGGCATCGGGGAGCGCGCGGGCAACGCGGCGCTGGAGGAAGTGGTCATGGCCCTGACGACGCGTGCCTCCGAGTTCCCGCTCACGACGCGGATAAACACGATGGAGATCGCGCGCGCGTCGCAGCTCGTTGCCGAGTGCACCGGCGTGCATCCACCGCCCAACAAGGCCGTGGTCGGCGCGAATGCGTTCGCGCACGAAGCCGGAATCCACCAGGACGGCGTCCTCAAGCATCGATCCACCTACGAGATCATCACGGCGGAGTCGGTCGGACGGACGTCGCGACTGGTCCTCGGAAAGCATTCCGGCCGCGGCGCGCTGCGTCGGCGGATCGATGAGCTGGGTTTCCGCGTCAGCGATCCCCAGCTGCGCCGCCTGTCGACCACCATGAAGCAGGTGGCCTCCGGCACGCGCGGCGGAACGATCGACGACGCCGAGCTTCGGCGCATCGCGAACGCGGCGGGAGCGTCGGCGTCGCCACGGTCGCTCTTCGAGAAGGTGTGGGACGCCCACGTCGTGATGCCACAGAGCAGCACCACTCCGGCCGCGTTGTATGTGGATCTCCACCTCGTCCATGAGGTCACGTCGCCGCAGGCATTCGCCGAGCTGCGGTCGCGCGGCCTGCGCGTCCGCCAGCCGTCGCGTACGGTCGCCACCATGGACCACTCGACGCCCACCACGCCGGGCTTGCCCGTGCTCGACGACGCCGCGGGCGCCCAGCTGCGCACCCTCGCGGCCAACTGTGGCGAGTTCGGCATCCAGCTGTACCAGCTCGGCGACGACAGACAGGGCATCGTCCACGTCATCGGTCCGGAACTCGGCCTCACGCGCCCGGGCATGACCATCGTGTGCGGCGACAGCCATACCAGCACGCACGGCGCGTTCGGCGCGCTCGCGTTCGGCATCGGGACGTCGCAGGTGGCGCACGTCCTGGCGACACAATGTCTGCTGCAGCAGCGGCCCCGCACGATGCGCGTCGAGATTCAGGGACGCGTGGGCTCGTGCGTGACGGCGAAGGACATCATCCTCGCTCTCATCGCGCAGATCGGGACCGACGGCGCGACGGAGCACGTCGTCGAGTACGCGGGCGACGTGGTGAAGGCGCTCTCCATGGAAGAGCGCATGACCATCTGCAACATGTCCATCGAGGCGGGCGCCCGCGCAGGCATGATCGGGCCGGATGAGACCACGTGGGAATACCTCGTGCGTCGGTCGCCCCGCGCCGAGGCGGACGATGCGACGTGGCGCGCGCTGCGGAGCGACGACGACGCAGCGTTCGATCGCAC
>DATFHG010000128.1:0-2991 GCA_035248725.1 Gemmatimonadaceae bacterium
ACTCGCGGTCGGTGCCGGCCTGGCGCTCCTGTTCGCGCCCCAGTCGGGTGACGAGACGCGACGCCAGATCACCCGCAGCGCGCGACGCGTGCGCAATGCGGCTGTGGACGCGGTAGGGGACGTGCGCGGCCGCGTCCAGGAGACGTTCGAGGCGGCCCGCCAACGCGTGGAAGAGAAGATCGACGAGGCGCGCGGCGCGATCGAGATGAAGCGCGAACAGGTCCAGCGCGCCATGGATGCCGGGCGGGCGGCCGCGCAACAGGCGCGGGACGATCTCGAGCGCCGACTCGCCGAGACGAAAGCCGCCTATCAAGCCGGTGCCGACGTCGCCCGCAGCACACGCAGGGCGCGAACGCGAGACGTGGCGCCCGACGCATAAGGCGTGGCGGAACGCCCGTGGTACGTCAGTCTCGGCTGGGCGGTCCGTGACTACCTGAAACGGATCTGGGACAACAGCGCGGAAGACAACGTGCTGTTTCTCGCCGGCGGCATCGCGTTCAACATCCTGCTGGCCGCGATTCCCTTCGTGCTCCTCCTCATCACGGGGCTCACGTACCTGGTGCCGGCGGTGTCGGACGTGGACCCGTCGTTCGCGGTGAACCACTTCATCGACCAGCTGCTGCCCATGCACTCGGAGCAGAGCGGCGGTTTCGTGCACACGCTGATCGGTGACGTGTTGAAGACCCGCGGCTCCGTCACCATCTACAGCGCGGTCCTGTTCGCCTGGTTGTCGACGCGGCTGTTCGGCTCGCTCCGGACGGCGCTCGCGGAAGTCTTCGACATCGAGAACGAGCGCAGCATCATCCGCGGCAAGGTGTTCGACTTCGAGATCACGGTGGTCGGGACGGTGCTGTTCGTCCTCAGCACGCTGGTGAGCACGTACCTGACACTGGCGACGACGCGCGGCTTGTCGGTGCTGCACGAGCTGGGGCTGCGACAGGACGTGATGGGCGACGTGGAGTACTGGTTCGGTCGCGCGCTCGCGTTCGTGTTCATCACGCTGATGTTCTTCGCGCTCTACAAGTATCTCCCGGTGCGAAAGGTCCGCACGCGGACGGCGTGGTTGGCCGGCTTGCTCTCGGGGCTGCTGTTCGAGGCCGCGAAGCAGGTGTTCCGGCTGGTGATCGCGTCGATGAACCCGTCCACGCTGTATACCGGCACGATCGCGGCGCTCGTGATCATCGTCGTCTGGGTGTACTACGCCGCGCTGATCTTTCTCATCGGAGGCGAGGTGGGGCAGGTGTACGAGCTCAGACGGACGCGGAAGCTCCAGAGAGAAGTGTTCACCTAGATTGGCGGCGACGTTCTGGTCCGATGTTCCGGTCCGCAGTCCCGGTCCGCCGTTCCCGTGGCTTCTTCCTTCGCACCATCAGGCGACCTGCTTCTCGGCGAACAGCCATGGCGAGAGCGCGCACGACGAGCTTCACGGGCGACCCGCCGCCAAATGCGCCCGCAACGGCGCGCAACATCCGGAGCGAGACGCGCGATGCGGGGACGATGGCGTAAATCGGCTCCCATGCGTCCGGCTCGAGGCTGGCCTTGAACGCGTCCAATCCGCGAAAGTTGTAGAAGCGCCGACCGTGCGCGCGCAGCCACAGCAGCACGCCGCGCAGCCACCATGGCTCGCCCTCTCCGATCGGGCCCGCGCGATCGGAGAGGGGCGCGAGGCCGAGCGTGACGAAGCGTGAGCCGTCGGCCGCGAAGCGATGCATCGCACAGTCGACCAGCAGGTGCGTGGTTCCGTTCGGGGCGTCCGGTACGCGCGGCCACTGCTCCACCAGCCAGCCGGCTCGCGCCGGAATCGGCGTCGCGATCAGGAAGGCCACCAGGTCATCCCCGCGCTCGGCCACGAACACTCGACGATCCCGCAGATCGCCCAGCGTATCCGGCTCCGTCATGAAGTGGAGCGGCGGCAGGCCGCGCGTGCCGAGCCATGACTCGAGCACATGGCGCAGGCGGGGAATGTGCTGCGGCACGTCGTCGCGCTGAAGCTCGCGCGCGCGCAGCCGTTTGTTGCGCGCGCGATTGATCTGTGCGCGCAGCGATGCCTTGCGGCGCACGACGTCCGCCCACCCCTGCGGATCCCACACCGGCTGCGCGCCGAGCCGCAGCAGATGATGATGCGGGGAGCGGCCGAGCAGTCGCTCGAGGCGCTCGCCGGCGCCGAAGTACATCTCGACGCTCGCGGCGCGTCGCGCATCGGCATGAAGCTCGTCGGCAACGAGCGGCAGGCGTTCGGGAGCGCAGACGGGCGCACCGGCCACGACGCGCGTCCGCGCATACGTCGCATAGCCCGCGACGGCGTCCCCATCGTCCGAGAACCACAGCTGCATTCCCGGGTTCAGGATCTGGTACGCCGTGGCGTTCCAGCCCAGCCGCAGCACCAGCGATCGCGCGCGCTCGCGCGGCTGGCTCAGGAGCTCAGGTGCCACTCATCCAGAGCCGCGCGCGCACGCGCCGCGCGTTGCGCGCCGCCTGGAGCCGCGGCACGTGAGCGGCGAGCAGGTCGCTGCGCGACACGATGCCCACCACGATCCGCGGATCGTCGCGGCGAACCACCGGCAGACGTCCTACCTGCTCGATCACCATCTGGTCGGCGGCGTCACGCAGCGTACTGTCCTCGAATACGACGATGGGCGCCCGCCGGATGATCTCCGCGATCGTGCACCCTTCGGGATGTCCGGCATCGAGCAGATCCCGGCGCGTGACGACGCCGACGAGCAGTCCCGCGTCGTCGAGCACGGGGAAGCCCTGATGCGTGCCCTGCGGATTCGACGCAAGGAAGGAGCGCGCCGCGGCGAGCGTGTGCTTCGCTTTCAGCGTCACGAGGTCGGTCGTCATCTCGTCGCGCACGGGCACGTGCGACAGGTAGTCGACCGAATATTCGGTGCGGATCTGCGCGCCGCGCCGCGCCAGCTTCTCGGTCATGATCGAGTGACGATTGACGAACATCGCGACGAGATACGCCGCGGTGCAGCCGGCGAGCAGCGG
>DATFHG010000129.1:0-44472 GCA_035248725.1 Gemmatimonadaceae bacterium
GGACGCGCTGCACCAGCTGCTGCGCGCTGAACGGCTTCTGCAGCAGGGAGGTGGCGGCGTTCGCCAACCCGCGTCCGATGACTTCGTCGTCCGTGTAACCGGAGATGTACAGCACGCGCGCGCGCGGACACAGCTCGCGCAACCGCTCGACGAGCTGTGGTCCGCTCATCTGCGGCATCACGACGTCGCTCACGACGAGCGTGATGTCGTTGCGACGTTCGCCCGCGATCCGGATGGCATCCTGTGGTGTCGCCGCGTCGAGTACCTGGTACCCGGCGCGCTGCAGCACGCGTCGCGCGAGTGCGCGGACCGCGGCCTCGTCCTCCACAAGGAGCACCGTCTCGGCGTCCTGTACGGAGCGTGCGGTGACGGGCCCGCTGTCGCGCGATGCCGCGTTCTCGTCGCGCTCGCGTGGCAGGTAAACGGTGAAGATCGTTCCGGTGCCGAGGCTGCTCTGCAGCGTGACGTGGCCGCCGCTCTGGGCGACGATGCCGTGCACCGTGGCCAGTCCGAGCCCGGTGCCCTTGCCGACGGACTTCGTCGTGAAGAACGGCTCGAACGCCTGCGCTTGCGTCGCGTCATCCATGCCCGTACCCGTGTCGTTGACCGCGATCGCGACGTACTCACCCGGCGGGATGACGCCATGCCGCGTCTCCAGCGGCGTCCGCACGACCTCGTTCCACGCGCGGATCAGCAGGATGCCACCGTCGGGCATCGCGTCACGTGCGTTGACCGCGAGGTTGACCACCACCTGCTCGAGCTGGCCGCGATCGGCGCGCACGCACCAGAGCTCCGCGGGCATCTCCACGACGAGCTCGATGTTCTCGATGAGCAGCCGCCGCAGCATCGGTTGCAGGTCGTCGAGGACGGTGGCCATGCGAAGCACGCGCGGCTGCAGCATCTGCTTCCGGCTGAACGCCAGCAGCTGCGCGGTGAGGTCCGTCGCGCGTTGCGCGGCCCGGCGGATCTCCATGACGTCGGCGTGCTTCGGGTCCCATTCCGGCATATCGTCCAGCATGAGGTCTGCGTACGAGCGTATGGCGGTGAGCAGGTTGTTGAAGTCGTGCGCGACGCCGCCGGCGAGACGCCCGATCGCCTCCATCTTCTGCGCATGGCGCAGCTGCAGCTCCAGGGCCTCGCGATCGGCGATACGCAGCGCCATGCGCTCGAAGGCGACGCGCAAGCGGGAGATCTCGTCATGGTGCAGCGCGGACGGGAACTCGCGCGTGCGCGGCATGGGCTCGATGTCCTGCGCGACGCCCTCCACGGCGCGTGTGAGCTGTGCGAGCGGCCGCGTGATGCCGCGCGCCATGCGCCACATGATGGCCGCGCCGACGAGCGCAATCAGGACGCCGAGCGGGAACATCGTGAGGAGCAGCGTACGCGTCGGCGCGAGCACCGAACGCTTGGGCTGCGACAGCCACACCACCCACCTGGTCCCGGCGACCGGCCACGAGGCGGCGAGGCTGCCATCGACGTCGACGAGCGTGTCGGCCAGCGCCTGCACCGGCGGCGCCGGCACGATGTGCTCGAGGTCCGTCCAGGCGCCCTCGCCGGGCTGCCCCATCACCATCGTGATACCGCTGCCGATCATGTCGCGGATCAGGCGCGCACTGCGCCCCGACGCGATGGCCCACGACTCCGCGACGTATGCCACGGGCGCGATCGACGCGCGTGTAGTGTCGCGCAGCGGGTACACGGTCGAAATCACCGGAACACCGGCAACATTTTCGACAGGTCCGATGCGCACGGCCGCGCCTTTCGCGACACCCTGTGCGACGACGACGCTGGCCCATGCCGGCTCGGCCATCGCGCCGCGATGTGCGTCCAGGAGCACGCGGCCCGCGGTGTCGAGCAGCGCGCTGTGGAAGTTCATCGTGTCCCGCCTGCGCTGCGCCTGCGCCAGTGCGGCGATCGCGGCGTCGCGGGTCGCCTGTCCCCGCAGGTAGTCCAGCAGCGTGCGATCCAGCACGCGACTGGCGGAGTCGCGCACGCGCGGCCGCAGGATCACCTGCGACACGATGCGGGCCGACGCGACGAGTCGCGCGCCCGCACGATCCATGAGGGCACGTTCGAAGAGGTGGTACGCCGTCCACCCCAGCGTCGCGGCGGTCAGGAGGACGAGGCCGGAAGCGAGGAGGGGGAGCTTCCGATCGAGCGATTGCCAGGAACGACGAAGCGGCATCTCCCTACTGGTATCGGACCGGGGCAGGAAAACGTTGCCTGCTCTTGCAATTGAAAGAAATAACAGCCAATCTTTCAACGCATGAGCGCTCCCGTTCGCCCGCGAGGCCATCCGGATCCGGAGGCCGTGCTGGCCGCGGCGGTCCTGGCCGCCGCCGAACGCCTGGGGCTGCGGAACCGCCAGCTCGCGACGGTGATCGGGTCCAGCGAGGCGTCGGTGTCGCGGCTCCAGTACGGCCGGGGATTGGAGCCGGACAGCAAGGAAGGGGAGCTCGCGCTGTTGCTGCTCCGCCTGTATCGCTCGCTCGACGCCCTGGTGGGCGGCGACGACGACAAAGCGCGCCGCTGGCTGCACGCGGAGAACGTGCATCTCCGCGGCATTCCCGCGGAGCGCATCCGCACCGTCGAGGGGCTCGTCGATGTCGTCCAGTATCTGGACGCGATGCGCGGGCGCCTCTGAGCTCCGGCCGCTGCGGCAGTCGCCGTGGCGTGCCGTCGAAGCCCAGCACCACCTGTCCACCCGCAAGCTCGTTCGCTCGGCCGAAGAACAGGAACTGCTCGAGGAATTGATCGAGCGCACCAAGCCGCCCGACCGGCACGCCGGTCGCGCGCACTACCTGCTCTCCACCCCGTTCCGCTATCCGCCGCTGCCGCACGGCTCCCGCTTCGGCAGACGCCACGAAGCCGGCGTGTGGTATGGTTCCGAAACGCGCCGGACGGTGTTCGCCGAGGTGGCGTACTACCGCTGCGTCTTTCTCGCGGGCACGCGCGCCGACCTCGGCACGGTGATGACGGAGCTCACGGTGTTCACGGTGCTGGCGCGCACACGACGCGGCATCGATCTCACGGTATCCCCGTTCGATCGATACCGGCGCGCCATTGCGTCACCCGAGAAATACGACGCGACGCAGGCGCTCGGCGCCGCGATGCGCGCGGCCGGCGTCGAGCTCGTTCGATATCCGTCGGCGCGCGATCCCGAGGGCGGCGTGAATATCGCGGCGTTCACGCCAGCGGTGTTCGGCCGAGCGAAGCCGCGCGATCTCCAGACGTGGCACTGCACGGCGACGCCGGACCGCGTGGAGCTGACGAAACGCGACTATTTCGGGCGCGAGAGATATGCGTTCGCGCGGGAGGACTTCCTCGTGCACGGCTCGCTGCCGCAGCCCGCGCTGTGAGAGTGCATGTAACGCTGCCGTTATGTTCCGGCCGCCATCATTCGATGGTTCGACTTCCTCTCTCTCAGGAGCTCCGCAGGATGAAGAAGATTCAGCTCGTGCTGGTCGCCGCACTGCTGGCGGCCGGTGCGTCCACCGCCCGCGCGCAGGACGCGCAGCCGCAGGGACAGAGCCCGCGCGGCGGCAGGATGATGGCAGCGCTCTTCGCCAACATCACGCTCTCGTCGGCGCAGCAGGCGAAGATCGACTCGATCGTCGACAAGTATCAGGCGCCGCGCATGGCGCTGATGCAGGACGGCACCCTGGACCAGGACGCGCGTCGCGCGAAGATGCGCGAGATCATGGCGAAGCAGGCGGACGAGTTCAAAGCCGCGCTGACGCCGGACCAGCAGAAGACCTTCGATCAGAATCTCGAGACAATGCGGTCGCGCATGCGGCAAGGCGGGGGACGCCCTCCGGCCGGCCGCTGATCATGCGTCCGCGCCCACGCTGGCGTAGTACTTCGCCACCTGTTCGCGCGCGCCGGCCCGTGTATACACGTCCGGCGCGCGTGTTTCTATCACTCGCGCGATGACGTGCGCGACTTCGTCGGCTCCCTGAGAGTTCGGGAGCGTGCGGGAATCGGGACCGCCATGCCGGGCGTTGATGCCGAAGTCGGTGCGCACGACCGGCGGCGAGACGATCGAGAACTGGATGTTGGGGTGCGTCTGCTGTACTTCCTGGCGGAATGTCGCCGTAAGCGCGTTGAGAAAGTGTTTCGCGCCCACGTACGCCGATCGCATGGCGGAGTAGGGAATGCGGCCGAGCATGGACGACACGTTGATGACGTGCCCGTCGCCGCGCTCCATGAAGTGCGGCAGCACCTCCTGCATGCCATACAGCGCCGACTTCACGTTCACGCGCATGATCTCATCGATGTCCGCGTCCGTGAGCTGCGTCGGCATGCGCGTGATGCCCTGACCGACGTTGTTGATCCAGACGTCGATGCGCCCGAAGTGGCGAATCGCCGCCTGCACCACGCGCTTCACATCCGCGCGGTCCGTGACGTCGGCCCGGATGGGGAGCGCCGTCGCACCACTGCGCGCGGCCACGGCTGCCAGGGCGTCCGCGCGTCGTGCGACGAGGGCGACGGACAGTCCGTTCGCGCCGAGCAGCTCCGCGGTCGCCGCGCCGATGCCCGCGCTGGCGCCGGTGATCACGACGACTTTGCTCATCCCGACAACCTAAGCGCTCGGCTACGGCGCGAGGTCGAGACGGTTGACGATGAAATCGGCCATCAGCCGCGCAGCGGGCGGATCCGCGTTCGCGAGGACGACCACCACGGTCCGTGATGCTGGCAGCAGATCGACGGAGACGTTCGCGCCGGGTGCGGCGCCGCCAGCCGAAATGCGTCGCTGCGGCCCGCTCCCCGTCTCGAAAACGCCGTAGCCGAAACGTCCGCCGCGCAGGCTCACTTTGCCCGTGATCATGAGCTCGGTGGTCGTGCTGTCCAGCAGTCGATGGCCGAGCAACGCGTCGGCGAATGCGGTCAGGTCGTGCGCGGTGGAAGAGCTCTGCGCCGAGTCGAGCACGGTGCTGCGCATTCCGGCGGGCACGAGGATGTGATCGCGGACGTAATCGGCGTACGGGATGCCGCTCACGCTTTCGATGACATTCGCGAGAATCGCGTACGGGTCGGCGGGAGACGCGGCCGCAGTGCGCGTGAGCAGCTGATGGATGGTCGGTAGCGACGCGAAGTCCGCGTCGGCGACGTCGTGCAGGTAGACGGCGAACGGAGCGCCGAGTCGGAGCCTCCCCGCTTGCACCAGCTGCATCGTCGCGACGGCAGTGAAGACGCGCGCCAGCGATCCGATGGCGTACTGCGCGTCCGTCGCCGCATCCGCCTGCGCGGACGTATCGGTTGCGCCCGCGAACACGTCGCGTCCGTCGCGGCGGATCAGGATCGCACCCGCAAACCGCTGCGTGACGATGGTATCGCGCAATCGCGCGCGCAGCGTGTCGGCCAGCTGTGCGTCGCGCAGGCGGTGGATCGCGAACTCCCTGGGACGTTCCAGCTGGCCGACGGATACGCGCGTGATGCGATGCGGATCCCACCCCTCGACGTCGAGCGTGATTCCCGCGAACTGATCGCTGACGCGCTCCTGCAGCAGCATGGTGAGTCGTGTGTCGGTCGACAGGATCACCTTGCGTGCGTCGAAGCCGCCCGTGCGCCGTCGCAACGCCACCATGCGGTCGAGGAGATGGAACTGTGACGGTGCCTCGTTGAGCAGGAAGCGCCGCAGCTGGTCATCGCTCCCGCTGTTGAACGCGGACAGCCACGCATTGAACTGGAGCAGCGCCGGGGTGTCGTAGCCGCCGATGCGTTGCGCGATGGCGGAGGACGACAGGAGGCACAGCAGGACCACCAACAGGGACCGTCGCATGGGCTCACGATATCGCGGCGCGCGACCCCACGGGAGTGAAGCCTGTGCACATCGCTATTGACAAATTTGGATACAAATATCAGGTTGCGCGCCTTCCGTAGCCTCTTCGAGGAGCGCATGGATCTCTTCGCGAAAAAGTCGCTCGCGGACCTCAAGGCCGAGTCCGAGCACAGCCCGCTGCGGCGCGCGCTCGGGCCGCTGCATCTCACCGCACTCGGCATCGGGTCGATCATCGGCACGGGCATCTTCGTGCTCACCGGCACTGCGGCGGCCACCAACGCTGGTCCTGCGCTCGCCCTGTCGATGATCATTTCCGCGACGGGGTGCGCGTTCGCGGCTCTGTGCTACGCCGAGCTCGCGGCGATGGTACCGGTTGCGGGGAGCGCGTACACGTATGCCTACGCGACGGTCGGGGAGCTCGTGGCCTGGATCATCGGCTGGGACCTGATCCTGGAGTACGCGCTGAGCATCTGTACCGTCGCTGTCGGATGGAGCGGCTATTTCGTGAGCCTGATGCACGATCTCGGCGTGGACATCCCCCTCGCGCTGATGCAGCCGCCCGGCGCTCCGACGATGGGCGGGGGCGGCGGAGGCGTATTCAACCTGCCCGCCGCCGCGATCGTGTTCGTGGTCGCCGCGCTCCTCGTGGTCGGCATCCGACAGTCGGCGAGCGCGAACACGGTGCTCGTGATGATCAAGTCGATGGTGCTCATCGTGTTCGTGGTTGCCGGGATCGCGTACGTCCGACGCGACAACCTCACGCCGTTCATCCCGCCGAACACAGGCGCCTTCGGCCACTTCGGCTGGAGCGGCGTGCTGCGCGGCGCGGCCGTCATCTTTTTCGCCTACATCGGCTTCGACGCCGTCTCCACCGCCGCGCAGGAAGCGCGCAACCCACAGAAGGACATGCCCATCGGCATCCTGTCGTCGCTCGCCATCTGCACCGTGTTGTACATTGCCGTCGCGGTCGTGCTCACCGGCATCGTGCACTACTCGAAGCTCAATGTCGCGGACCCGCTCGCGGTGGGCATCGACGCCACCGGCATGCGCTGGCTCGGCCCCGTCATCAAGGTGAGCGCGCTCTTCGGTATGTTCAGCACGATGCTGGTCCAGATGCTCGGGCAGACGCGGATCTTTTATTCGATGTCGCGCGACGGTCTGTTGCCCCGCGCGTTTGCGCGTGTGCATGCGCGATTCCGCACTCCGCACCTCAGCACCATGCTGACGGCGACGGTGTGCGCGCTCGTCGCGGGGCTCACGCCCATCAATCTGCTCGGCCAGCTTGTCGCGATCGGGACGCTGCTCGCGTTCGTGCTCGTTTGCCTGGGGGTGCTCCTGCTGCGGCGCACAGCGCCGGATCTGGCGCGACCGTTCCGGACACCCGCGGTGCCCCTCGTCCCTTTGCTCGGCGCCGGCATCTGTCTGCTGCAGATGGCGGCATTGCCGTGGGCGACGTGGGAACGGCTGCTCATCTGGCTGGTGATCGGCCTGACGGTGTACTTCGCGTACAGCCGCGCGCGGGCGGCACGCACCCGTGCGCATCCGGACCTTCGCCCCGCCGACGCGGTGACCTGACAAGGACGCAGTCGGCGGACATCTTATCGCGATGCTCCGATCGGTCGGGTTGTCCCTCGCCATCGTGCTCGCGTGCTCGCACTCGACGCCCGCACCCACCACTCCCTCCACGCCGTCGCAGCCAACTGATACGACATGGCAGCTGGTGTGGTCGGACGAGTTCGATGGCTCTGCCGGCTCCGTGCCCGACGCCACGAAGTGGCGCTACGACCTCGGGGATGGGTGCGCGCAGAACCTTTGTGGGTGGGGAAACAGCGAGAAGGAGTATTACACGGACGCGCCCGACAACGTGGCCATGAATGGTGCAGGGCAGCTCGTCATCGTCGCGCGCGCACTGCCCGCTGGGTCGACTTGCGGCGGCGTCACCTGCAGATACACGTCCGCAAAGCTCACGACGCGCGGCCTCATGAATGCCGCGCCGGGCCGCATCGAGGCGCGCATCAAGCTGCCGAGTGGCCAGGGACTGTGGCCGGCATTCTGGGCGTTGGGCCACGATCACCCGAACACGCCGTGGCCGATGTGCGGTGAGCTGGACATCATGGAGAACCGCGGCAGTCAGCCCGACATCACGAGCTCCGCCGTGCACGGACCGAACTACGCTGGCGGCTCATCCTTCAACGCAATACGGGCGCTGGCCACGTCGGCCGATGACTTCCACACGTACGCGGTGGAATGGAATACGGCCAACATCAGGTTTTTCGTCGACGGCGTGTTCTCCTTCGGCGTGTCGCGCTCCGACGTTCAATCGAAGGGTCCGTGGGTGTTCGACCAGTCGTTCTACCTGATTCTGAACCTCGCGGTTGGCGGCCATTTCGACGGCGATCCGCAATCCGACGCGATCTTTCCGGCCACGATGCTCGTCGATTACGTGCGCGTGTACCGCAGAGGCTGAGCACGCCACGGCGCGTGCACGATTACTGCGCTCTGCTCGGCACTGCTGGGTTCCCTCGTACGGCCGGGGCGCATCGCTGGTGGACCGATCCACTCAATTCGACAGTCGTTTCGAGGCGCTCGCGGAGAGCGCTCCCGATGCCATCCTCACGATCGATGAGGACAGCACGATCCTGTTCGCCAATACGGCGGTGGAGCGTGTGTTCGGCTACGCGCCGGGAGAGCTCACCGGCAAGCCGCTCCATGTCCTGATCCCGGAACGGTTGCGGGCTGCTCACGACCGCGGGTTGAGCCGCTATCTGAAGACGGGCAGAAAGAACATTCCGTGGACCGGCGTCGCGCTCGACGGGTTACGCAAGGACGGAAGCGAGATTCCGGTGGAGATCTCCTTCGGCGAGTTCTTGGACGAATACGGCGTGCGCGCGTTCTCCGGCTTCGTGCGCGACATCTCGGATCGCGTCCGCGCGCGCAGAGAGCTGGAGGCCGCGCACGCGCGCGCCGAGTCCGCGCTTCGGGATCTGCGCCGGTTGTCGCGCGTGCTGGACGTCGCGATGGCCCAGGGCACGTATGTCGACATGTTGCAGCAGCTCATGCGCGCTTTGCGTGAAGAGCTCAGTGCCGACGAGGCCACCGCGCTCATCCTGGACGAACAGGAGAACGCTCTCGTCGTCGGCGCGTCCGATGACATCCGTCCCGGCGAGACCGACGACGGCAAGGCGGTGGCGTTCGGCGAAGGCGTCGCGGGACGCGTCGCGGCCACGGCGCAGCCCCTGGTCATCGACGACATGAGCACGGTCGCATACGCCAGCGCCAGGCTCGCCGGCCTCGGTTCGCTGATTGCCGTGCCGATCATCAGCGAGCGACGGGTAATCGGCGTGTTGCACGCGGGCGCGTTGGAGCGCGGTCATTTCCGATCGGAGGACCTGCATCTCTTCCAGGTGGTCGCCGAGCGCGTCGCGGGCGTCTTTGCACGCGCGCGCCTGTACAAGGAGCTGCGCCACCGCCAGGACCAGGCGCGCAAGGACGCCGAAGACGAATACGCGCTTCGTGTCCTGGCGCAGGGGATCACGGGCGCGGTTCAGATCGCGGACGTCATGCATCAGACCGTGACGGGGGCCGTGGCCGTCACCGGTGTCACCGCGGCGTACATCGAGCAGGTGATCAACCAGCGCGGCGAGGTCGAGATCGTCGCGATCTCCGGGCGACCGACGCCCGAGGTGGGGCTTCGCGTGCCGTATCCGGGGTCGCTGACGGAGGAGATCATCAAGCAGGGCGATCCCGTGTTCGTCGTGAAGATGGAGGGCATGGGCATAGCCATGGCGCCGTACCTCGCGCGGTCATGCAGCGATTGCTCCGCGCTCGTGGTGCCGATCATGGCGGGCGACCGGGTGCTCGGGTCGCTCGTTCTGCTCAAACCCGAGGGCGAGCCGCGGTTCGACGACAACGTCGTCAACCGCGTGCGCACGCTCGGTGAGCTGGCGTCGCTGTCGCTGCAGCGTCTCATCGCGCTGTCGGAGAGCGAACGCCGCCGCGCGGAAGCGGAACAGGCGGTGCGTTCGCGCGACGAAGTCCTGTCCGTCGTATCGCACGACCTGCGGAACCCCGTCGGCACCGTGTCGATGGCCGCGTCGCTGCTGCGCGATACCGAGATCCCGCTGACGGAGGACCAGCGCGCCACCCAACTGGACATCATCAGTCGCTCGGCCCAGCGCATGAATCGGCTGATCCAGGATCTCCTCGACGTCGCGCGCATGGAGGGGAAACGCTTCACGGTCGTGCGTCGCTGCGAGGACGCCGCCGCTCTGGGTCGCGAGGCGTGCGACAGCTTCGCCGTGATCGTGCGATCGAAGAATCAGACACTCGAGTGTCATGTCCCGCCCGTGTTGCCGAGGATCTTCGTGGACCGCGATCGCGTGCTGCAGGCGCTGTCGAACTTCCTCAACAACGCGGTGAAGTTCACGCCCGCGGGCGGGCGCATCTCGATCGACGCAACGAGCGCCGGCGGCTGCGTGCGGTATACGGTGCGCGACTCCGGCCCGGGCATCGAGGCGGAGGATCTCGCGCATGTGTTCGCGCGATTCTGGCAGTCCAAGCGCACCGCCCACATGGGATCAGGCCTCGGACTCGCCATCGCGCGCGGCGTGGCCGAAGCACACGGAGGCCGCGTGTTCGCCGAGAGCGAGGTGGGCGCCGGGAGCACCTTCTCGATCGAGTTCCCGATCACCCCTGACTGCGCAGCGAGCTAACGCACGATCCTGAAGTTGAACATCGGAGATCCATATGCTCCCATCAGCCGCAGCCACAGCGGGAGCAGCATCTCCGTGGCGCGTGCGGTGGTGATGTCGCCGAGGTCGATCACGCTTTTCCATCCAAACCAGCGCTCCAGAAGCTCGGTGACGCGTGCCTTGGCAGCCTTGTCATTCCCGCTGATGAAGATGTCGTGAGCGCCGTTCGCCACCTGCGCGGGATTCACCATGAGCAGCGTGTTCACGGTATTCAGCGTCTTCACGACCTTCGCATTGGGGAAGGCGCGCTGGATCTGTTCCCCAAGCGAATCGGTGTTGCAGACGGTGAGTGACGGCGGCATTCCCTTCGAGAAATCCAGTGGATTGGCCACGTCGATCAGAATCTTGCCCGCGAGATTGCGCTCGCCCGCGGCCTTCAGGGCCTCGAGAGACGCGGTGCCCGACGTGGCGTTGATGACGATCTCTCCATGTGCGGCGGACTCCTGAAACGTCGCGATGCGTGCCTTGCCTTTCGTCCGGTCCACCCAGTCCTGCAGCGGAGCGCCCATGCCGCGCTTGCTGCCGAGATCCTTCGGCGAGCGCGTGCCGAGCACCACGTTCTCGCCGCGCTCCACGAGCGCGGCGCCGAGCGTTTGTCCAACGGTACCGGATCCGAGAATGCCGATGTTCATGTGGTCTCCCTCGTGACGGCCGACGTCCGTGTGATCATAGTCCGAGCGTCAAAGGTGCGCCGGACGATGCTCTATATAAGGATGTACGCGGGGAGGCCGCAGGCGCGCCGTTAGGCGGTACGCGCGGGTTCCTTCATCACGTACGCAATCATGCCGCGGGCGAGCTCGTGCTCACCCATGAAGACCCGCGTCGCGCCGTCGTTCTGCAGCAGCTCGGCCTCTTCGTCGCTGTGTGACCGCACGACGGTCTCGACATCGGGGCGCAGCCGGCGAGCAACGTCCAGCATCGTCCGCGCGCGCGCGACATCCGGCACCGCGATCACCAGCGACTTCGCGCGCGCTACGTGCGCCTGCACGAGGACGCTGGCGTCGGCCGCGTCCCCGGACACGGCCAGCATACCGCGATGGCGCAGACGCTCCACGACCTCGCGATTCCACTCGACCACGACGAACGGCACGTCCGCGCCTCGCAGCGCCGCCGCGATGCGGCTGCCCACCCGACCGTAGCCGACGAGCACCACGTGACCGGTGAGGTTTTCCGGCTGTACTTCGGTCGGCAGCTGGGCCAGCGGATCGTCGCGCAGCTCCGCTCGGCGCGCCCGTTCTGACCGTGCGCGAATCCACCGATGCGCAGGCTCGATCGCGAGAAAGATCAATGGATTGATGGCCATCGAGATCACCGCGGCCGCGACGATGAGCGCCTGTCCATCGCGAGACAACAGGTCCAGCGTGATGCCCAGTGCGGCGAGAATGAACGAGAACTCGCCGATCTGTGCGAGGCTCGCGGACAGCGTGAGCGCGGTGTTCAGCGGATAGCGAAAGGCGAGGACGACGGTGGAGGCGACGAGTGAGTTCGCGACGAGAATCACGGCCAGCACCGCGAGAACGCGCAGCGGCTCGCGCAGGAGGATCGACGGCTCGAAGAGAATGCCGACCGAGACGAAGAAGAGCACCGAGAATGCATCGCGGAACGGCAGCGATTCCTCCGCGGCGCGATGGCTCAACGCCGATTCGTTCATCACGACGCCGGCGAAGAACGCACCGAGCGCGAACGACACCCCGAACACGCTCGACGCGCCGTAGGCGATACCCAGCCCGCTGGAGATGACCGCGAGGGTGAACAACTCCCGGGAGCCGCTGCCGGCGATCTGCCACAGGATCCACGGGATCACCCGGCGACCCACGACGAGCATGAGCGCGACGAAGAGTGCGGCCCGCCCCGCGCTGATGAGCACCGCGCGGGCGATCTCGGCCCCGTGCAGCGCCCCGGCGTCGCGGAACGCCGGGGCGATTCCCGGGAGCAGCACCAGGACGAGCACCATCACCAGGTCCTGCATGATGAGCCATCCGATCGCGATGCTGCCGTTGAGCGAATCCAGCAGGCCACGTCGCTCCAGCGCACGCAGCACCACGACGGTGCTCGATACGGACAATGACAGCCCGAGCAGCAATGCGGCGCCTGTCGTCCAGCTCCACCAGAACCGCGCGAGACTGAAGCCGAGGAGCGTCGTCACCGCCACCTGCGCGACGGCGCCGGGGATGGCGAGCTTCCACACCGACAACAGGTCGGGGATGGACAGATGCAGGCCGACGCCGAACATCAGGAGGATCACGCCCAGGTCGGCGAACTGCTGCGACAGATGAATGTCGGCCACGTACCCGGGCGTCGCCGGCCCGACCAGCATCCCCGCGACGAGATATCCGACGAGCGATGGAATCTTCAGGCGCGTCGCGATGAATCCCATCACGAGGGCCAGTCCCAGACCGACGGCGAGCGTCGTCAGCAGCGACACATTGGATTCCATGCGGTGAATCTACGCTGCTAGAATTGGTTGCCCGATGCGATACGCTCCGCTTCCCTTCGCGCTTGCCATTCTTCTCGCGCCCTGTGCCTTCGGGCAGCGCGTGCTCCGGTGGGGCGGAGACGCGGAAGGGGGCGCGCCGTACGTGGAGGCCGATCCTTCCGATCCGGGGCGCGTGCGGGGCTTCGACGTCGAAGTCGCGGAGCAGATCGCGCACGGGTTGGGACGCGAGGCGCGATTCATCCAGGTCGCGTGGGCGTCGATCGAGGCGTCCGTGGAGCGCGGCGATTTCGACGTCGGGCTCTCCGGCGTGGAGGACCGACCCGCGCTCCGCGAGCGGCACGCCGTCAGCGTTCCATATTACGAGTTTCGCGAGGTGCTGGCGGTGCGCGTCGGTGACAGCGCGCGCTACCGCGCGTTGCGGGACTTGCATGGCCGGCGCGTCGCCACGCTCGGCGCCACGGGCGCGTATCAGATCCTGGTCGACTCCCAGACGGCGCTTGGGTTGACACCGGTCTCGTACGACGACGACGTCCATCCCTATACGGACCTCGTGGCCGGACGCGTCGACGCCGTGCTGCTCGACAACATCATCGCGGAGCGGTCGCTGCGGCGCATCACTCGCGAGGGAGCGGGGCGATTCGTCATTCAGCCGCAGGCCGTCGCCATCGGGCACTACGTCGTCGTAGTGGCGCGCGCGCACGCGGCGTTGCGCGACTCCGTGAACGCCATCCTTCGCGTGGCGATGCGCGACGGCACGCTGGAGCGCATCTACCGGGAATGGAATATCTGGGACGAGCCGCAGCCGCGCCTCTTTGCGCGCGTGCTGGGGGATTCGGCGCGCGACGGCGTGCCCACCGCCGCCGGTACCGGGTCCGTGCTGCTCTACATACCCGCCCTGCTGCGAGCGGCGCTGGTGACGATCGCGCTGTCGCTGCTCGCGATGGCGCTGGCCGTCGCGGTCGGCGCGCTGATCGCGGCAGGACGCGTCTACGGTTCGCCGATGACGCGTCGCCTGTTGACGGCATACGTCGAGCTCGTTCGCGGGACGCCGGTGCTGCTGCAGCTCTTCGTGCTCTACTACGGACTGTCTTCCGTCGTCCGCCTGCCCGCGTTCGCCGCCGCCGTGCTCGGACTGGGACTGAACTACGCCGCGTACGAATCGGAGATCTACCGGGGTGCGCTGGAGGCGGTGTCGCGCTCGCAGCTGGAGGTGGGACGCACACTCGGACTCAGCGAGCTGCAGATCCTGCGTCTCATTCGCGGACCGCAGGCGCTGCGTCTGGCGCTCGCGCCGATGACCAACGACTTCGTGGCGCTGCTCAAGGATTCGTCACTCGTCTCCGTGATCACGGTGGTGGAGCTCACGAAGCAGACCGCGATCTACGCGACGAACGTTGGCAGCTGGGTGGTTCCGGGGATCCTGTGCGCCATCATCTATCTGGCGATGTCGCTGCCCCTGGCGCGTTTCGCGCGCCGCCTCGAGCGGCGCTGGACGTTCGGATGAGCGAGGTGCTGCGGGTCCGCCGCCTCGGGGTGCGGCACGGCGACACGATCGTCGTGCGCAGCGTGGACCTGTCCGTCTCGTCCGGCGAGATCCTCGCGCTCATGGGAGCGTCGGGCGCCGGAAAGAGCACGGTGCTTCGCGCGTTGATCGCGCTCCAGCCGTTCGTCGAGGGAGACGTGGCGATCGGCGACGCCACGCTCCGCGCCGGACCCGTGCCGCCCGAGCGCGACCTGCGACTGCTGCGACGCAGCATCGGTCTCGTGTTCCAGGCGCCGTCGCTGTTTGCGCACCTGACCGCCATGCAGAACGTGACGCTGGGGCCGATGCACGCGCTCGGCGTCGCGGCCGACGCGGCGGAAGCGCGCGCACGCGAGCTGCTCGAGGAGCTCGGTGTCGCGCATCGGGCGCAGGCGCGGCCGCATCAGTTGTCGGGCGGGGAGGCGCAGCGCGTCGCGATCGCACGCGCACTCGCTCCCGATCCGCGCGTGTTGCTCATGGACGAACCCACCGCGGCGCTCGACCCCGCCCGCCGGACTGCGCTCGCGCAGACGCTGCGTCAGCTCGCGGCGAAGGGGCGCGCCCTCCTGATCGCCACGCACGACACCGATTTCGCGGAAGCGTGCGCCGACCGCGTCGCCGTGCTGGCCGAAGGTCGTATCGTCGAAGCCGGCCCTCCCGGGCAGGTGCTCGGCGCACCCACGCACCCCGCGACGCGCGCATTGCTGCATCACCAGGAGTGACGCAACATCACTTATGCCGACATTTCTGGTGAAGCGAATCGCGTGGCTCGCGGTCGCTGTCCTCGCCCCGTGCGTCGCGCACGCGCAGCAGTCGTGGATGCTGGGTCCGTTCACTAAACCGCGTGCGGTGAACCCCGCGATCGCGCCGAGCGCGACATCGGAGTTCCGCTCGCCGATGAACGACAGCATCGTGCACTGGGAGCGATACGCGACCTTCAATCCCGCGGCGGTCGTGCGACACGGCAAGGTGTATCTGCTGTACCGTGCCGAAGACGCGAGTGGCGCGGCGCAGATCGGCGGACACACGTCGCGGCTCGGGCTGGCCGAGAGCAGCGACGGCCTTCATTTCACGCGCCGCGCGTCGCCCGTGCTGTACCCGGACAGGGACGCGCAGACGCAATACGAGTGGCCCGGCGGCGTGGAAGACCCGCGCGTCGTCGAGACCGATGACGGCACGTACGTGCTCACGTACACGCAGTGGAATCGCGACGTGCCGCGGCTGGCGGTGGCGACGTCCACCGATCTCGTGACGTGGACGAAGCACGGTCCGGCCTTCGCGCGCGGGAACGACGCCAAGTATCTGAACGTGGAGACGAAGTCCGGCGCCATCCTCAGCCGCGTGGTGGGCACGCGTCTCGTCGCCACCCGCGTGAACGGCAAATACTGGATGTATTTCAATGTGCCGCACGTGCTGATCGCGAAGTCCGACAATCTGCGCGACTGGACGATCGTCGAAGATGCGGACGGAAAGCCGCTGCGTGTCCTGTCGCCGCGGGCCGGCTACTTCGACTCGTGGCTCGTCGAAGCGGGGCCGCCCGCCATTCTCACCGACGACGGCATCGTCCTGCTCTACAACGCCGGGAACGCGCGCGCCTATGGCGACTCGCTGCTTCCGGAGCGGGTCTACACGGGTGGGCAGGCGCTGTTCGATCCGCGCAATCCGCTCAAGCTCCTGCGGCGCGCGGACCGTCCGTTCATCCAGCCGACGGAGGCGTACGAGCGCACCGGCCAGTACAAGGAAGGCACGACCTTCACCGAAGGGCTCGTGCGGTTTCACGGGCGCTGGCTGCTGTACTACGGGACCGCCGACTCGCGGGTCGGCGTCGCGACGAGCAGCGCTACTTCTTCTCCTTGATCTCGAACTCCTGAACGACCGTCGCCGGCTTGGAGTTCAGCGTCTTCTTGGTCTCGATCGCGACCTCGAGACGATACGTGCCCGGACGCATCAGGCTGTCGGCAACGGTATACGTGAGCCGGTGACGCCGACTCAGCGTGATGCCGAGCAGTCGCTCGGTGACGACACTGCCCCAGCGGCCGAACGACCCCTTGCGCGTCAGCTTGATCTGGCCGCTGTAGGCCGTGGACGCCGGCAGACCACAGATGTCGTACGACACCTTGAGTGCGTTGCCCGGTTCGGGCTTCTTCACGCTGTCCACGAGGAGGCCGAATTCCTTGGGATTGGCCACGCAACGCGAGTACGGCGGCGGCGCGGTTCGACGCGGTGTCGACGCCACTTTCGTTGCGCTCTTCGTGTCGACCGCTGGCACTTTGGCGCCGCTCGTCGTACCCGCGACTGCCGAGGCCACGGGAGTGCCCGCGGGCGACGCGACCGCCGTCGTTGCGCCGGCCACCGTCGTGAGCGCGCGCGTGCTGTCGCCGGCTGATCGTTGACCCAGTGACGCCGCCTGCGCCGCAGGCGCCTTGGCGCGCGGCCAGAAAACCGCGAGGAGAATCACGGCAACCAGCGCCGCCCCCGATGCGAACCAGAGTCGCCGATCGCTGCGAAGCTTGCGCCGGAATCGCTCCAAACGTCCCGTATGGATGATCTCGGTCGGGACCGTCGTGGCCTGCAGGATCGGCACCCCGCCCGCGATGAGGGTCGTGGAGGTCGTGTCACCACCCAACGCGGCGATCAGCTCGTACGCGTGCTGGTAGCGATCGTCCGCGCTCTTCGCGAGCATGCGTTCGATCACCGAGAACACCCGCTTCTCCTCGTCGGTCTCGAGCGTCGGGATCGGGAGGGGGGCGTTGATGTGCTTGTAGAGCACCGCGAACGGATCTTCGCCGGTAAACGGCGTGGCGCCCGTCAGGAGCTCGTACGCCACGATGCCGAGACTGTAGATGTCGCTGCGGCCGTCGACGGGAATGCCCTGCGCATGCTCCGGGCTCATGTACCGCGGCGTGCCCATGGAAGTGCCGGCCGCGGTGCGTGGGCCGCTGGACGTCTTGGCGATGCCGAAGTCGGTGACGACGCACCGGCCTTCCGCATCGAGCATGATGTTGTCCGGCTTGATGTCGCGGTGCACGACACCGCGCTTTGCGGCATAGCCGAGTGCGCTCGAGGTCTCGAGCAGGATGCGTCGCACGTCCGCGGCGGGCAGCTTGCCACGTTCACGCAGAACCCCAGCGAGCGACTGCCCGCGGAGGAGCTTCATCACGAAGAAGATGATCTGGCCGACCTGTCCGACGCGGTAGACGGGAACGATGTTCGGATGTTCGAGCTGGCCGGCCGTGCGGGCCTCGCGGAGAAAGCGCTCCACGAAATCCTGGTCGAGCGACAGGATAGCGGGCAGGACCTTGATTGCGACCTCGCGGTCGAGCGAGCGCTCTTTGGCGAGGTACACGACCGCCATACCGCCGCGACCGAGCTCCTCGAGCACCTCGTAATCGGTGTCGAGCGCACTCCGAACGACGCTGATGTCGAACGCGTTCGCGGTTTGAACAGACGATTCCACAGTCGTCATTTTGCGCGGCGGGTTACGAGCGGCACAAGAGAGGACTGTGTTGACGTGACGGGGGTCACGCCGAGCCTATTCGTCCGATTTCTTGGCGGGCGGTCGGCCCTGTCCCCAGGTGGGGCGGGGGAGCGGCGGACGCTCGCGATCCGCCAGGACCTTCGCGTAGTACTCCACGACGCGGGGCTTGAGTGACGTCGCGGTATCGCCCTTCTTGGCGTGAAACGCCGCGTACCGGAGGGGATCGCCGGATACCGTGATCCACCACCAGAGCTGGTCGGGGGTGGCGCGGGAAGTCGCGGTCTCGCACGTGAACGTGCGGCCGCCATCCTGAAACTCGAGCTTGTTCATGCAGGGCCCGGACAACGGGCTGGTGGGATGAACCTGCAATCTAACAGGTGCGCGGGCGGGCCACTACGCTCGCGCCGCCTCCTGCGCCGCTCGCCGCGAACGGTTATTGCGGTTTGGGTGTCTGCTGCGCGCTGCGGGCCACCGCGAGCGCGCGATTCAGCTGTGCGTTCGATTCCTCGAGCGCCGCCGAAAGGCGTGTGGTCTCCTGCAGTCGCTGCTCCAGGGACGCGACGTGTGCCTCGAGACGCGCTTTCACGCTCGTGAGTCCGTCGCGTTGCGCCTTCTCGTTCGTGATGTCGCGCGCGATGGTGGACGCGCCCACGATCGCGCCGCTCTGGTCCAGGATGGGCGCCACGCTGAGCGAGACGTCGATCACGACGCCGTCTTTCCGGACCCGCCGACTCTCGTAGTGGGAGACCGCCTCGCCGCGCACGAGCTTCGCGATGACCGTGCGCTCTTCGTCGATCACCTCGGGCGGGAAGAGCGTGAACACCGACTCGCCGGTCATCTCCTCGCTGGCATACCCATAGACGCGCGCGGCGGCGGCGTTCCAGCTGACGATCGTGCCATCGAGTCGCGTTCCGATGATCGCGTCGTCAGACGACTCCACGATCGCGGCGAGCCAGCGCTGTGCGTCCCCAGGCTTCACGGGGACGGAAACTATCCGCGTCAGCTCGCCGCGTCACGGTCGTGGATCACGCCGCCTTGAGGATGATCTTCTCGCAGTTGTCTTCCTTGTTCACGAACGTCTCGTAGCCCTGCGCCGCGTCCAGCAGCGGCATTGTGTGCGTGATGACGAATGTGGGGTCGATCTCTCCCTTCTCGATCCGCTCCAGCAACGGCTTCATGTACCGGTGCACGTGACATTGGCCGGCCCGCACGGTGAGCGAACGGTTCATCAGCGAGCCGATCGGGAACTTGTCGATGAATCCGCCGTAGACGCCGATGATCGACACGGTGCCGCCGTTGCGGCACCCGATGATCGCCTCGCGCAGCGCGATGGGCCGGTCGGTTTCCATCATCATCGCCTGCTTCGCGCGGTCGTAGATGAACATGGGGCCATGTCCGTGCGCCTCGAGGCCGACGGCGTCGATGCACGCATCGGGTCCGCGCCCGCCCGTCATCTCCTTGAGCGTCTCCAGCACGCTGGATTGCTCATAGTTGATGATCTCGGCGCCCACTTTGTCGCGGGCCATCTCCAGCCGGTAGCCGATGCGGTCGATCGCGATCACGCGCTCCGCGCCCAGGAGATAGGCGCTGAGCATGGCGAACTGACCCACCGGTCCCGCGCCCCACACCGCGACGACGTCGCCGGGTTCGATGTCCGCCATCTCCGCGCCCATGTAGCCCGTCGGCAGGATGTCCGACAGAAACAACACCTGCTCGTCGCTTAGTCCATTCTCGATCTTGAGCGGCCCCACATCGGCGAACGGCACGCGCGCGAACTCCGCCTGTCCGCCCGCGAACCCGCCCGTGAGATGGGAGTACCCGAAGATGCCCGCGGGCGAATGCCCCCACATCTTCTCCGCCATCCACGCGTTGGGGTTGGAGTTCTCGCACAGCGAATACATCTCGGCTTTGCATGCCGCGCACGCTCCGCACGCGATCGGGAACGGTACCACCACGCGATCCCCGACCTTCAGGTTCTTCACCTGACTCCCGATCTCCACCACTTCGCCCATGAATTCGTGGCCCATGATGTCGCCTCGTTCCATGGTGGGCACGAATCCGTTGTAGAGATGCAGGTCCGATCCGCAGATGGCCGTGGACGTGATACGCACGATGGCATCGCGCTGGTTCAGGATCTTCGGCTCGGGGACGTCGAGCACTTCGACCGTCTGCTTGCCCATCCAGCATGCTGCTTTCATCAGATCCGTACCTCCCGGTCCGGCTGCGCGGGGTGCTTGCCGCGGTGAATGCTCGCGTCGGAGTGCACGACTTCACCGACCTCGATGATCTGCTTCGCGTGCCTCAGCTCGCGATGGATGTGCGAACCAGGATCCTTCCGCGCGACCTTCGCGGCCATCGCGCCGAGCTTGCCGCCGCGCGGCTCGTATTCCACCTCGACGCGCACCTCGGTTTCGCCGCGCGGTGTGGCGTGAAACGACACCTCCGCGCTTCCGAGATGGTCACCCACGTCCGGCCGGCGCGCGATCTCGGGCCACAGGCGGGCGACTTCGTCGTGCGGTCGGTTGATGGTGATGATCTCGTGGACGCGCGGGGCGGCGTCGGCCTCGTCCGCACGCTCGTCCCATTCGTCGACTGTGGATGTCGCGACGTCGGTGACTTCCGGATTCGAGCGTTGCCGCGCGACGATCATGTCCAGCGCCGTCGCGCCCGCAACCGCCAGCGCGGCACCCGCCAGCCGCCGCTTGTCCGTGCGTGCCGATGCCGCGGCGACCCCCAGCAGCGCGAGATCCATCATGTCGCCGATCACGCGACCCCAGAGAAATGCGCGATCGTTCTTCTGCGAAAAGATGCCGACGCCGCTGGCGAGCTCGCGCATGCCCAACGCGCGCATCAGCGCGACGTTGCCGCCCGACTCCTCGATGCCGATGAGGCGCGCCATCGTTCTTGGCGCGAGCACCTGGGCTGCGCCGAGCCCGACGCTGAACCATCCGAGCCCCTGCGCGAGCGACATGCCTCGCGTGCTCCCCGAGCTGCTGCGTCCGGACCCATCCGACTCTCTGTGCAGGAACGTACCGACACTCGTAGCCAAAGCGGAATGCCTCCGATAGAATGCTGACTCAGTGAGTCGCATCCGCCATGCCGGCTCACGATTCTTGCCCTGAGGAGTCGCGTGGCATCCGATCTGACGCACTTCGAGCTCGCGGAAATGCTGCGCTGCAGCGTCGGGTTGCGTCGCGCAACTCGCGATGCAACCACGATGGAGTCTGCCGCTCGTGCGGCGTGCCGCTTTCTCTATGACGAGCTGCGCGATCGGGCGGGCCGACCGCAGTGCGCGCTCGTACGCTGCTACAAGACCCACGCGTATGGACGGTTGACGCCGGAGCTGCAGCAATTCGCGCGCGGGACGCTCAGGTCGCCTGACGCGCGCATCGCGTCCGAGCTCAAATGCCTCACGCTCCTGGCGACAGTGGGCGCGGAACCGGAATGGAACGATCGGCGTCAGTCGAAGGGGCACCAGGCCATCGCGCTGCCGACGCCGGCGATGGTGGAACAGGCCCCCATGATCGCGCAGCTCATCAAGGCGTTCGGTGTCGGGCTCGCCGATCTCCTGCATCCTCACGGCGACGTCGTCCGCAATCTCGAGGGACGCACGTACGGCGTGTTCTACGTGGACGAGGCGAAAGACAGTCCCTACATCCCCGCGCAGGCGTTCGTGGCGACACACGGTGTTCGATCGGTCATCGGATTCGGCGGCGAACTGCCGTCGAGCGATCTCTTCGCCGTCATCATCTTTGCGAACGTGCGCATCGCCGAGGCGAGCGCCGATCGCTTTCGCAACCTGGCGCTCGATCTCAAGAGCCGCTTCTTCACCTTCGGGCCGAACGAGGTGTTCGACGCCGTGCCGCACGCCGCCGCGCCCATCGCGTCGAGCGCCGCGTCGGATCGTCTGCGCTAATCGCTGCGCAGGGCCACGCTCGGATCCACTTTCGCGGCCCGAAGCGCGGGAATCGCGCTGGCGAGCGCCGCCGAGGCAAGCAGGACGGCGATGACGGTGCCGTAGACCGTCGGGTCGGCAGGCTTCACGTTGAAGAGCAGGGGAGCCACCCAGCGACCCGCGTAGAGCGCGAGGGCGCCGCCGATCACCACGCCCAGGAGCGCGAGCCGCAAGCCTTCACCGAGGATGAGCCGGACGACATCGCGCATCTGCGCCCCGAAGGCCACCCGCACGCCCATCTCATGCGTCCGCTGCACCACGTTGTAGGCGATGACGCTGTACAACCCGATGGCGGCGAGCACGAGCGCGAGGCCACCGAACGCAACGAACATCGTGGCCCCCAGCCGCCACGACCGGATCTCCGGATCGAAGATCTCCGTCATGGGACGCGCGGTGACGTACGACGCGCCAGGCATGAGCTTCTGCAGCTCACGGCGGATGCGCTCACCCTGCGCCGCGGCATCGCCCCGCACGCGGACGAACAGACCGCCGGTCTCGCGCGTGTTCTTCGCCTGATCGATGGGCCGATAGTAGTAGTACATCTTGTCGTCGCGGAGATCCTGCGCGCGGATGTTCTCCGCGACGCCGACGACGGTGGTACACGGCGCGGTGTCGGCGCCGACGCGCACACACTGACCGATCGCATCCGTGGCGGGCCACAGCGCCTTTGCCATGGCGTCGCTCACGACCATGACGAGGGGTGCGTTGCGCGTATCGCTCTCCTGCAAACCGCGCCCGCGCAGGATGCGCGTGCCCATCGTCCGGAAATAATCGGCGGTCGCGCCCTGCAGCAGATAACTGCCCCGCACTGTGTCGAAGCCCTGCACGAACAGCGACTCGTCCCAGCTCATCCAGAACGGCACCGTCACCGCGCGCGAAGCGCTCTCGACGCCGGGAAGCTCGCGCGCCGCGAGCTGGAGCTTGTTGCGCAATGCCTCCTTGTCCTCGCCCGACAGCTTTTCTCCGCGCTCCTCCACGCCCACCCAGAGCAGTCGGTCCACGTCGTACCCCATGCGCAGCGCGCGAACGTTGTTCATGCTGCGCACGAACAGGCCGGCGCCGATGAGCAGCACCACGGAGAGCGCGCCCTGGAATACCAGCAGGGCCACACGGGTGCGCGACCGGTGATACGTCCCTTCGCGCGCGCCGGACTTGAGCGACGTCGTGAGGTCAGTGCGACCGGATTGCCAGGCGGGTGCGAGGCCGGTCAGGACTCCCACCACCACGACGGCCGCAGCCCCGAATACCAGCGTACGCGTGTCGCTGAGCACCGGCACGCTGTCGCCCGTCGGCAGAAAGAGCGCGCGCAGAAGCGCCGTGCCCCAGTGGGCAACGATCAATCCCGTGACGCCACCCAGCGCCGCCAGCAGCAGACTCTCCGTGAGGAGCTGCGACAGCAGACGGGCGCGTGACACACCGAGGGCCAGCCGCACCGCGACCTCGCGCCGCCGCCGCAGTGCCCGCGCGAGCAGCAGGTTTGCGACATTCGCGGCCGCGATCAACAGCACCAGCAACGCCACGCCGGTGACCCAGCGCGCGACGCGCGAGACTTCGCTCGGCTTGGGACCGCGCTCGGCGAGAATCGAGGCTGCCACCGCCCGCGGCTTGGCGATCTCCGCGAGCGTCGTTCTGGGAGCGATCTCGCGCTGATGCTCGTAGCTGCGGCGGTACGCATTCGACAGGTCCGCGGTCGCCTGTCGCAGCGATACGCCGGGCTTCCGGCGCACGATCATCTGCATCCAGGAGATGTTGTACTTCTGGTACCAGTTGGAGAGATCCTTCGGGTTCCACGTGAACTCGTTCGCCGCGTACGTCGTGATCGGAATCCACGCGACGGGCATGCGGTCGGTGGCATCGCCCGCGAACCCGGGCGGCGTGACGCCGATGATGGTGTAGTCCGCCGCGGCGATCTTCAGCTGCTGGCCAAGCACGTCCGAGCGGCCGCCGTAGCGGCTTTGCCAGTAGGCGTAACTGATGACGGCCACCGGCGCGCCGCGCGGGGTGGTGTCTTCAGCGGCCGTGAAGAATCGTCCGATGACCGGGCGCGCGTCGAACAAGCTCCAGTACGTCGCGCTTACCGTGCCGACGCGCATCTCGCGCGCGTCCTGACCGACTCCCACCGCCATGTCGGGCATGCTGACCCCGGCCGCGACGTCGAACGACGTCGTCGAGCGCGCGAGGTCCGTGTAGCGCGTGTACTGAAACCAGCTTCCGTAGTTTTCCTTGCCGTCGAACGTGCGCACGAGGTACACGCGGTTGACCCGCGCGGGATCCGTGAGATAGGACGGCGCCCGGAAGAGCAGGCGATCCACGATGCCGAACATCGCGGCGTTGGCGCCGATCCCCAGCGCGAGCGTGGCGACGATTGCCGCGGCGAAGCCAGGCTTCGCTCGCAGGCCACGCACGGCGTATCTCAGGTCCTGCCAGGCGGATTCGATGCGCATGTCGGCGATGTCTCCTGTGACGCCAGCAGAGAATATGTTGTCACTGTCAGACACCACCCACTCCCGCATCGTTGCCTGACTCGAGCCGCGAGCTCCGCGTCGCCCCGCTAGTGCCCGTACTTGTCGCCGCGGTAGCAATCGCCGCGGCGTTCAACGCGATCGATGCGGCGCCGGTGGGCGTCTTCTACGACGACGCGCTGTACACGATCCTCGGAAAGGCGATCGCCGGTGGCCACGGCTATCGATACCTCAACATCCCCGGCCAGCCGGCGGCGACCCACTATCCGCCCGGTTACCCACTGCTGCTGGCGCTCCTCTGGCGCGTCGCACCGGCGTTTCCCGCGAACGTGGCGTTGTTCAAGGCCGTGAATGCGGTGCTCGTGGGTGCGGTCGCCGCCGGTGCGTATTGGTTCGGCCGCGAACGCTTCGGATGGCCGACGTGGTTCGCCGCGTGCGTCGCGCTGGCGGGAACGACTGCGATTCCGCTCCTGGTGTTGAGCAGCGCGGTGATGTCGGAAGTGCTCTTTCTCGCGCTGCTCTTTCCATGGTTGATGGCGGCGGAGCGCACGACCGTCCAGTCGCCTCCGCGACGCGTCGTCGTAGTGGCGGCGCTCGCGGGATTGCTCATGTACGTGCGCGCGCACGCGATTGTGCTCGTGCCGGCGTTTGGCATCGCGCTCGTCCTCGCGCGACGACGACGCGAGGCGCTGATCGCGCTCGCCACCGGCGCGGCCGCAATCCTGCCGTGGCTCCTGTGGGTCGCGGCGAACGACGCCGCGCTGCCGGCGCCGTTGCGCGGTTCGTACGGCTCCTACTCACGCTGGCTCGTCGACGGCGTGCACGCGGCTGGCGCGCGGTTGGTCGCCGGCGCGATCCACGACAACGCGATAACGCTCGTGGCCATCATGGCGCGCTCGTTCGCACTGGCGTCACGCAGCTGGAGCCAGTGCATTGCCGTGCTCTCGGTGCTGGCGCTGGGCGGCGCGGGATGCTCGCTGATGTACCGCCGTGCGCGCGTGACGCTGCTGTTCCTGATCGGGTACTTCGCCATCGTGCTCGTGTGGCCGTTTTCGCCACTGCGCTTTGCCTGGGGCGTGTGGCCGTTCGTCATCGTCGTCCTCGCGGCCGGCGCCGCATACGATGGGCGACGGACGATCGGAGCGGTGCGCCTTCGCGCGCTCCTGCGTGCATCGGCGGCGATTGCGACCCTGGGCATGCTCTGGTTCAACGTGCGCGGCTACGCGAACCAGTGGTGGACGACCGTCAGTCGGCCGATCGCTCCACGCATCGCAGCGCAGCTGCAATGGCTGTCGTCGCACTCGGCGGCGCGCGTGGCGACGGACGACGAAGGCGCCGCATACCTGTATACCGGCGTGCTGGCGGTGCCGGCGAACGTCTTCACCGCCGATCAATATTTCCGACGCCGCGGCGCCGCCGAAGACGCGGATCATCTTGCCGCGATCGCGACGACGTTCGGCGTCGACCACGTGCTGGCGTGGTCGTATCCGACGATCAACGCGGCAACGCTGTTGACGGTACCGTCCGCAAGTCGTGATGCGCTCTTCGTCGCCGCCGATTCACTCGCCGGCGGTGGCCGTGTCTATGCGCGCCGGAGCAGGCCGTTATCGGTGCCATGAGCGCCACCTGTGAGCGTCATCACAATCCGAAAATTGGCGCATCGTGATACAAAATGGCGCGTCGTTTGCCCACTACGATGCTCCGCACGCGCGACGCCGCGCAGCACTGACCAGGTTTCCAGATCGGAATGCTGCGCGAGTTCACGGATCGAGAAGGCACACGATGGCGCGTTTACGACGTGAACCCGACCGTCGTGTCGAGCGAGCTCGGCGTCGCCTCGGAGCAGCGCGACCGCGTCACGGCGTTCCCCAGCAAAGCACACGCGGACGGCTGGCTCTGCTTCGAGTCCGATCAGGAGAAGCGCAGACTCACACCGATCCCGCCGGAATGGGAGATCTGTGACCCCGCGCTGCTCGACACCTTCTGCCAGCGCGCGGGATTCGTGTCCCGAATGACGAGGCCGATTACCGAGACGCGGCCGCAGCGCTGAGCAGGGCTAGCGCACCCCGAGCTGACGCTTCCGCGCGTCCACCGCGTCGATGAAGCGCTGGGCATCCTCCGCACGGAACGACTTCGACTGATCCTCGCCGTTCACCTTGGCGTTGCCGAACATCGTCGTGGTGCTGCCGTCACGGCGGTGCATGACGATCTCGCCGTTCTCGAAACGGAGCTCCGCGATGTCCGAGACGGGATAGACCATGTGCGTCGTGATCGCGCTCGCCACGGTCTGTTTGACCGTCGATGCGATCATACCGCCAATGCCGCTCGTATCGCGATCCGCCGACCGTTGCATCTCGTCACGCACTTTCGCGACCGTCTTCGGCGACAGGCCCGCGAGCACCTTGTCCGCATGGAGCACGAGGTCGACCGTGCTGTCGATATTGTAGATACGCAGGTCGCCGGGGCCGAGCGCCTGATCAGTGACTTCCTGCCGCTGCACCTGCACGTGCCGAGTGCGTCGCGAGATCTTGTGCCCGAACCACGCGCCGATGAAGACGATGGCGAAGAGGACCAGGCCGACGCGGATCAGACGGCCGGTCCAACGGCGCGATGCGCTTGGCGTGGGTAGAGCAGTGCCCATGTTGTTTTTCTCCTAGGGACGCGCGGGCAGGTCGATGAGGCGCTCCGGCGTGATGCCTTCCGCCTCGGCCTGGAAGTTCACCACGATGCGATGCGCGAGCACGGGCAGCGCCATGGCATTCACGTCCTCCAGGTCCGGGATCCCCCGACCGTCCATGGCAGCGCGCGCCTTCGCGCCGAGTACCAGATACTGGGATGCGCGCGGGCCAGCGCCCCAGCTCACGTACTTCTTCACGTTGGCCGTCGCTTCGGGTGCATCGGGTCGCGTGGACCGCGCCAGCTTCACGGCGTAATTCACCACGCTGGGGGGCGCAGGCAGTCGACGCACCAGGTGCTGCAACTCCTGCAGTTGCTCCGCGCCGATGACGGGAGAAATGTCCACGTCCCAGTCGCCCGTGGTTGTGGACACGATACGCTCTTCTTCCTCGCGTTGTGGATACCCGACCTTCAGCATCAACATGAAGCGATCGAGCTGCGCCTCGGGAAGCGGATACGTGCCTTCCTGCTCGATGGGATTCTGCGTGGCGAGTACGAAGAATGGTTCGCCAAGGCGATGTGTCTGCCCCGCGGCCGTCACCGCGTGCTCCTGCATCGCCTGGAGCAATGCGGCCTGCGTTTTCGGGGGAGCGCGGTTGATCTCGTCCGCGAGCACGACGTTCGCGAACACCGGCCCCTTGGCGAACTTGAAAAAGCGCCGCCCCGTCGCGTGATCTTCCTCCAGGAGCTCGGTGCCCGTGATGTCGCTCGGCATCAGATCCGGAGTGAACTGCACTCGATTGAACGTCAGATCGAGTGCCTGCGCCACCGTCTGCACCAGGAGTGTCTTCGCGAGACCGGGCACGCCCACGAGCAGCACGTGACCGCCGGCGAGGAGAGCGGCGACGAGGTTGTCCACGATGTCGTGCTGGCCGACGATGCGGCGGCCGATCTGTTCTACGAGCGCACGGCGGGCCGAGGCGAGCTGGTCGAGTAGCTCGACGTCGCGATCATCCGTTTGTTGACGGGCAGGGGCAGCCATTCCGTGAAGCTAGAGCCGTCGAGCGTTGGAGTGGTAGAGCGACCCCGCGGCGCCGTCGCAGCCAGAAACCAGCTCGTCAGGGGACGCCATACATATAGAAGCGGCTCTGGTGGTCAAATTCGTGCCGATTCGTCCCCTGCCAAGTCCGCCAACGTCTCCTGGGCGACAAACTTGCATCGCTTCGTATCGACTCTTGAAGGCTGCTGGGTTGGCGATTCTCGATCGCAACGGCATCGCCGCGAGACTGCGCGGGCTGTTGACTGGACCGGATCATGATGACCTCGGCGCGACGGCTGCACGGCTGGGCGTGGAAGAGGTCTCATTGCGCATGAGCATCGACGAGCTCTCACCGCATCCCACTGTCGACGTCATGACGGCGGTGATTCATCAGTACGGCGTCGATCCCACGTGGCTGCTTACCGGGGTTTACAATCCGGCGACGCACCGCGCCGCCGTCGAAGGATTGGTGAGCGTGACCGACGAGATCCGGGCTGCGGTCAACAGGCGGTCGCTCCCTGTGGCGGACCCGACTCGCGAGCCCTTCCGACCCAGCGAGCTGAATTAGGCGTCAGCTAACGCGAAGCGACGGTCGTTCCGTTGACCGTGAACTCCATCTGCTCTACGATCGGATAGTTCTCGCTCGCGAGCACCGCTTTCGCGACGTATCGGCCGGGCGGGAGCGGCGCATTGCGCCACGTCTCCTCGATGTCCAGCGTCTCGCCACCGCCGAGCAACGTGTTCCGCAGCGCCTGCGTGAACATCCGACCGGAACCCCAGCGCCAGAGCTCGCGTCCCACGGAATCGAGGACGACGAAATCGTACGTCTGCCCGCTGGGGAAGGTGAGCTCCACGCGCTTCTTGCTGCCATTGATGACATGCAGATCGAAGCGAACGGACGCATTGTGCGCCTGCACGGCGAGACGCGCGGTGATCTGCGGCTTCTGCGTCTGCGTGTGAGCGACGACGATCGCGTGTGTGGTGGCGCCGGCCTGAACGACGGTGGCCTGGGTCTTTCGCGGCGTTGACGCTTCGTTGTGAGCGCGCGGACCGCACGCGAGTGCGATCGCTCCGATGCAGAGTGCAATGATCAGGATGCGCGAGCTCATCGATTCGTTTCGTGCGTCTGCGGCGTCACGAGTGCGAGCCCATCTGCTCACAAACGTTGGAGCGCCGAACTTATCAACTGCCGAGCGAAGAGTCAACATAAAGTTGACCGCCGAAGTGACGACCGCATCGTGACTTCGGTCACGTGGTGGTTACCGGACGCGACATTGGAGCACATACGTTAGAGTCGAGCTTGAGAAAAATTTCACAAGCTCTAGTTTTGAGCGCGCAAGAGGACACAACATCCCCCGCACCGGAAGCACGCCTGAGCGACGCGCCCAAGCCACAGCCGAGTGAAAAGTCGCCCGACTATGACGCGCTGCTGCATCGGCGTAAGGGCATGTCCGGTAGTGAGTTTGCCGGCGTCGGACTGCAGTTCGCGATCACCGTCGTGCTGTTTTCGTTGGCCGGCGTCTGGCTGGATCGGCGCCTCGGTAGCTCACCCTGGCTCACGATCGTGATGGTGTTCACGGGCGCGGTCCTGGGCTTCTGGTCGATGTACCGGCGGATCACGACACGCAGCGGGGCGCGGGCGGGGGATCGAGCATGAGAGGCTATGCGGAGTACATCGCGAGCTGCGTGCTCATCGTCGCGATCATCACCGCGCTCGCGGCAACGCTCATCTCCGGGTCGGCCATCCGCATCGTCCTCACGGGCGGTCTGGTCGCCCTGGCCGTGCAGCTGGCTTCCTTCACCATCGCTCGCGTGTTGCGTGCGCGAAACATGCTGCTCGGCTGGGGGCTGGGCAGCGCGCTTCGGTTGATCGCGCTGGTGATTTACGCGATCCTGGTGGCGAAATTGTGGCGCGCTGCGTTGACGCCGGCGCTGCTGAGCTTCGCAGCCTTTCTCTTCGTGACGACCGTTGTCGAACCCGTTTTTCTGAAACGATGAAGCGAATTTTTCTCGCCGTCCTGTTCCTGGTCGCGCAGAGCGCACCGGTGTCGGCACAGGAACATGCGGCCGAGCCACCGACGATCGCGCATAAGCAGCTGGGGCCCGCGGACATCATCATGCCGCATCTCACGGACTCGAAGCACATCGAGGTGCCGTGTGTGCGGGGATGGGGGGAGTGGGCGTGCGAGATCACGCTGCCGACGTGGAAGGTGCGCATCGGCGCCACGACGATCGACTTCGGACCCACCAAGCACGTGGTCTTCCTGCTGCTGTCCGCCGCGATCGTGGCGCTGCTCATGATCGGAACGGCGCGCGCGCACGTACGACACACGCACGAGGTGGGACGGCCGAAGGGATTTGCAGCGGGACTCGAAGCGGTGGTCCTCTATCTCCGCAACGAGATCTTCATGCCGGTGCTCGGCCACGGCGGGGAGAAGTTCGTTCCCTTCTGCCTGTCGCTGTTCTTTTTCATCGCGCTGTGCAATCTCTTCGGGCTGGTGCCGTACGGATCCACCGCGACCGGCAACGTGATGGTCACGGCGGGCCTGGCATTGCTGACGTTCGTGATGGTGGAAGTGGCGGGGATGCGCGCCCTCGGGAAAGGCTACATCAACACCATCGTGTACTGGCCGCACGATCTGCCACTCGGCGCGCGAATCCCGCTCACGGTCATCATGACGCCGGTGGAGCTCATCGGAAAATTCACGAAGCCGTTCGCGCTCACGATCCGGTTGTTCGCGAACATGATCGCGGGCCACGTGGTGATCCTGTCGCTGATCGGTCTCATCTTCCTGTTCGGTGCGTGGGCCGCGCTCGGCGCGATTCCCATGGCCCTGTTCATCATGAGCCTGGAGATCCTCGTGGCGTTCATCCAGGCGTTCATCTTCTCGCTCCTGGCGGCCGTGTTCATCGGACAGATCCGGGCATCGCATCACTAGACGACACAACTGAGGGACGTCTCGTGGAAATCGCTCACCACGAGGCGCGTATCGGGTCGAGGGACTCGAGAAGCCCGTTGAACCCCGGGGTTCGTGGACGGGCGGCGCTGCAGTCGGGCGCGGGCGAACGACAGCAGTTCAACGTTTTTCAGGGAACCATCCATGTCCATTCTTCCGCTCTTGCAGGCTGCCGCTGACGCGGCGGGCTACAACCAGAGCTACATGGGCGCGTGGGCGCTCATGGGCGCCGGCATCGGCGCCGGTCTCGCGGTAGTCGGCGCGGGACTCGGCATCGGTCGAATCGGCGGGTCCGCGACCGAAGGCATGGCGCGCCAGCCGGAGATCGCCGGCACCATCCAGACGGGCGCGCTCATCCTGTCAGCGCTGGTCGAGGGTGTCGCGCTGTTCGCGGTCGTGCTGTGCCTCCTGATCTGGACCAAGTTCTAGTCGCACTCGTCGGTAACGGGCCCGGGCCCGCTACCGGCTTCTCCCTTTCATCGATCCATGCCGAATCTCGCGCTCGCACTGATGATGCTCCAGGAAGACGCCGCTGCCTCCGGCGGTCTCGTGAGCATCAAGCTCAATCTGATGTTCTGGACGCTGGTCATCTTCGGCATCCTCTGGTTCCTGCTGCAGAAGTACGCCTTCCCGGCCATCCTCGGCGCCGTCGAGGCGCGCGAGAAGGCGCTGGAGCAGGCGATCGAGGCTGCCAAGCGGGATCGTGACGAAGCCGCGCGCATTCTCGCGGATCATCGCGCGCAGCTCGAGGGTGCGCGCGGGGAGTCGCAGAAGCTCATCGCCGACGCGCGCGGCGTGGCGGAAAAGATGCGCGCCGATCTGCTCGACAAGACGCGTGAGGATCAGCAGGAGCTGATCGAGCGCGCGCGCCGGGAGATCGCCGCAGAACGCGACAAGGCGATTGCGGAGTTGCGCCGCGAAGCCGTGGAGCTGGCGATTGCCGGGGCGGGGAAAGTGGTCGAAGAGAACCTCGACACGGACAAGAATCGCAAGCTGGTCGAGACCTTCCTGACCTCGCTGGGCTCACAAAGTCAGGCATCGGCCAGGGCGAGGGAGGCGCGCTGATGCGCCAGTCGTCGATCGCGCGCAACTACGCCGAGGCGCTGCTCGAGCTGGCGAAGCGCGCCAAGGACCTGCGCGGATGGGGGACGCTGATTCAGAGCGTCGCCGATGCCATGTCGCGCGACCGCACGCTGCATGCGTTTCTCGAGACTCCGCGCGTCGACGCCGCGCGCAAGAATGCGGTGTTGCGGAAGGCGTTGTCCGACGCCGCGCCGAGCAAGTTCGTGCGGTTCGTCGAGACGGTGGTCACACACCGGCGCCAGATGCTGTTCCCGGACATCGCGCGCGAGTACATGGACCTGGTGGACCAGGCCGAAAACCGGATGCACGCGCACGTGACTGTGGCGCGCGAGGCCGACGACAAGATGCGGAAGCTCATCGCCGATCGACTGTCCAAGGCGTTCGACAAGACCGTCGTGCCGCACATCGTGGTGGACAGCCGGATTCTCGGCGGCATCGTCGTGCGCGTCGGCGACACGGTGATGGATGGTTCCGCGCGTCGCCGGCTGGGCGTTCTCAAGCAACGGATGCTCGGTTAGGCCTTGCCGAACGCCGCGCAGGCGATCAAGCTCTAATGTTTGCCGGCGCCGACCGGTCCCCCGCCGCTTCACGAGGATCCATGGCAGAGATGCAAATGCAGACCCCGGAGTCGACGCAGACCCCGCTCGAGGGTGGCAAGTACGTCTACTGCATCATTCGAAGCGAGCGCCAGCGCGAGTTCGGCGGGATCGGCATCGGCGGTGGGCAGCGTGTGTACACCGTGCACCACAACGACCTCGCGGCGGTGGTGAGCGATACGCCGATCGTCATCTACGACCCGACGCGCGAGAACGTCCTGGCGAACGAGTTCGTGAACGAGACGGTGATGAAGGAGCACACCGTGATCCCGATGTCCTTCGGGACCGTGTTTCGCTCCGAGGATGACGTCACCGAGCTGTTGCGCTCCACGTATCAGGCGTTCAGCGAAGTGCTCGAGAAGATGCAGGACAAGATCGAGTTCGGGCTCAAGGTGCTGTGGGATCGCGACAAGGTCGTGACCTCGCTGGAGCAGAACAACGAGGAGATTCGCCGCCTCAAGGACGAGATCAGCCGGCACACGAGCAGCTCCACGTATTTCGCGCGCATGCAGCTTGGCCGTCTGGTGGAATCATCGCTCGAAGAGACGAGCCAGCGCTACGTGGCCGACATCCACGAGTTCCTGAAGTCGGTGGCGGTCGCCAGCCGCAGCAACAAGCCGATCGGCGACCGGATGATTCTCAACGCGGCGTTTCTCGTCGATCGTGCGCAGGAGGCGATGTTCGACGAGCGCGTGAAGGACATCAGCCGCAAGTACGAGGACATCCTGACGTTCAAGTACTCGGGCCCGTGGCCGCCGTACAACTTCGTCAACATCAAACTCAAACTCGAAAGAGCCGACTAGTCCTCGCCTCCCGGCTGCCATGGGCCTCCTCAGCAACATCCTGCTCTTTCCCATCAGCGGGCCGGTGGCCGGCATCAAATGGTCGCTGCGCAAGGTCGCGCAGGTGGTGGACGAAGAGCTGACCGACGACAGCGCGATCAAGCAGGAGCTCATGGAGCTGCAGATGCAGCTCGAGCTGGGCGACATCACGGACGACCAGTATGTCGAACGTGAAGCCGCGTTGATGGACCGGTTGCGCGAGGTCCGGATGTGGCGCGAGCGGCTGGGGAAGTCGGTGCCCGGCGGGCCGGTGCGCGTCTCGGGCGGGGACGACGACACGGCGTGACACCGCGCGCGGCGCATGCCGCGGATGCGTTGCTGCGATCGCTGGCTCCTGTCACGCTCGTCGTGGGGAAAGGAGGCGTCGGGAAATCGACCTGCGCCGCCGCGTTGGCCCTCGGCGCGAGCGCGACGACCACGACGCTGGTCGTCTCGACGGATCCCGCGCGCGCGCTGCCCGTGGTCCTGGACGCCGCTGTCGGTCCCGAGCCCACGCGCGTCGCCGGCATCCCGACATTGTCGGCGCAGCTCCTCGACGCCTCGAGCCTGCGATCGCGCTTTCTCGACCGCTGGGGCGCGGTGATCCGCGCGATCCTGGATCGGGGCACGTATCTGGACGAGAGCGACATCGGACCACTCGTAGACACGGCGTTACCGGGCGGCGACGAAATATTTTCGGCGCTGGCGCTCGCGGAGCTCGTTTCGGATGCGGGCGCATACGGGCGGATCGTCGTGGACACGGCGCCCACCGGCCACACGCTGCGCCTGCTCCAGCTCCCCCGCACGTTTCGCGCGCTCGTGCGACTGCTTGGCGCGATGCAGGAAAAGCATCGCTTCATGGTGCGGACGCTCACGCGCGCCTATCGCGCCGACGATGCGGACCGGTTCCTGGCGGAGATGGGCTCGCTCGTGGACTCGCTCGAGGCCGCGCTGCATGACCCGACGCGGTGTGCGGCCGTGATGGTGACCAATGCGCAGGCGATCGTCGTGGACGAGACGCGCCGCTACGTCGGCGCGCTGCGTGATCTGCACGTGGACGTGCGCGCCGTGATCTGGAACGCCGGCGATGCCGGCGACGCACTCGGGATCGCCGCCGAGGAGTACTGTGTACCTCGCTTGCACGAATGGCCGGTCGGCCGCGACGGCCTGACGCGATGGCTGCGGGGCGTGTCCGCGATGACGCGTCGCGAAAACGGCGATGCGCGTGTGCGGACAGCACCGGCGCGAACGCGCGACAGGAAACGACGCGCGGACGCCGGCGCTGACACTCCGTTTCACGAGCTTCTCCGTCCACTCACCATCGTCGCCGGCAAGGGGGGTGTGGGAAAGACGACGATCGCGTGCGCGCTCGCCCTCGCGTCCGCGGACACGCGAACGCTGGTGGTATCGACCGATCCAGCGCCATCGCTGGGCGACGCGCTCGACATGCGCGTCCCCGATGAGGACACGCCTGTCGATGGCGAGCGGAAGCTCTTCGCGCGGCAGATGGATGCGTCGGCCGCGTTCACACGCCTGCGGTCCGAGTATCAGTCGCGCGTGGACGCGCTCTTCGAGGGACTCGTGGGTCGCGGCGTGGATCTCGCCCACGACCGCGCGATCGCGCGCGATCTGCTGTCGCTCGCTCCGCCCGGCGTCGACGAGGTCTACGCGCTCTCGCTGATCGCGGACGCGCTCTTCGTCGATCGCTTCGCGCGCGTCATCGTGGATCCGGCGCCCACCGGTCACCTCCTGCGCCTGCTCGAGATGCCGCAGCTCGCGCTGACATGGACACATCAGATCATGCGGCTGATGCTCAAGTACAAGGACGTCGCGGGGCTCGGAGACTCGGCGCGCGAGCTGCTGGAATTCTCCCGCAGCCTCCGGGAGCTGGACGCGCTGTTGCGCGATCCGGCGCGCTGTGGCGTCGTCCTCGTCACGCTCGACGAGCCGGTGGTGGCTCAGGAGACGACGCGGCTGTTCGCGGCGCTGCACGAGCGGCGCGTTGCCGTGCTCGGCGTGATCCGCAACCGCGTCGGTGCGCACACGCCACTTCCAGTGCCGGATGCGCCCGTGCAGCTTGAAGCGCCCGCCGTGCAACCACCCCCGGTGGGCGTGCGCGGCATCCGCCGCTGGGCTTCTGCGTGGAGAACGGTCTCGTGAGCGACAGCGTGGTGTACGCATATGGCGTCGTGCGCTCCGACTTTCCCGCCGGCCGGGTTCCGGGGGGCATCGACGACGCGGCGGTCGAGCTCGTGCGCGACGGCGGCGTGGCCGCGCTCGCATCCCACCTGAGCGCTCGCGACTATGCGCCGGCGATGATCGAGGAACGCAGCGGAGAAGTCGCGTGGCTCAGTCCGCGCGCGATGGCGCACGATCGCGTCCTCACCTGGGCGCAGGAGCACGGTGGCGTGATTCCCCTGCCGATGTTCTCGATGTGGGGAAGCTCGAATGCCCTGGCCGCCACGCTCCGCGACCGTGCGGCCGCGCTCGAGCGGGTGTTTGCCAAGGTCCAGGACGCGGACGAATTCGGGCTGCGCGTGTATCGCCGCGACGCGGAGATGCTCGCCCACATCGACACGATCGACCACGAGATCGCGGCGCTTCGTCGCGAGGCCGATGGCGCGTCGCCCGGTCAACGGTACCTGCTCGAACGAAAGATCTCCGAGCGCGGCAGCGCCGCGATTCGCGGTGCGAGCCAGCGCATGGCGCGTGAGGTGTTCGAGGATCTTCGGGCGTTCGCGCGCGAAGCGCTCGCGCGTCCGCTGACGCCCGATCGTTCCGCGGCGGCCGACGCGACCATGGTGCTCAATGGCGCGTTTCTCGTCGGCCGTCCACAGCTCGAGGCGTTCCGCGCCGCCGTGGCGAGGCACATGGGCGAGAACGAGGCCCGGGGTCTCGCGTTCGATTTCACGGGGCCGTGGCCGCCGTACAATTTCGTCGGCGACGCCGGCGGTACGGCCAGCGGCGACTCCGGCCGATGAGTGACCCCACGGAGCTGCCCGAGGAGAGCTACGAGCCCGAGCGGATCATCCTCAGTGATCTGATCAATCGCGTGCTCGACAAGGGAGTCGTGATCTCCTCGCACATCACCATCTCGATCGCCGACGTCGATCTCATCGACCTCGATCTGCGGCTGCTCATCTCGGCGGTCGCCACCCTGCACCAACGCATCGAGCAGCGCGCGCGCAATGCCAAGCTATCTGCACGGCCTCCTGCTGAGCCGTAACGTGCACGCGTTGCCGCGACACGTCCGCGGCGTGGCGAACGCACCGGTGCGCGCCATCGAGTGCGGCGGGCTCGCGGCGCTGGTTGGCGACGTCGGCGCCACGCCCGAGGCGGCACTGGACGGCGTACGCGCGCATGACGCCGCGCTGCAGGCGGTGATCGACGCACGTGTCACAGTGGCCGCGGCTCGATTCGGCCAGACGTTCACGACGTCCGCTGACGTCTGCACGCATCTCGAGAGGGTCGGTGCGCGTGTGCAACGCGTGCTCGAGGAGTTCGACGGTTGCGGAGAGATGCGACTCCTGATGCACGACACTGCGGCGCTGGATCCTGCGGCAACGACGTCCCGACTCGACGACGCCGCGAGTCCCGGCCGCGCGTATCTGGAGCATCTGCGGTCGCGCGTGTTGCCCGCGTTGCGGCTCGCTCCCGCGTTGGGGCCTGTGGTTCGCGCGGAGCGTGTGGCTCGCATGCCGCGGGGGAGCGGAGCCGTCTTCGCACATCTCGTGGAGTTCGGCAGCGTCGACGACTACCGATCGGCGGTTGCGGCCGTGCCAGCGTTGGCGGAGGCGCGACTTGTCGGACCGGTCGCGCTCTACAGTTTCGCGGAGCCCGAACTATGAGCGGCAGTGATGACCTCGAACTCCAGCTGAACGAACTGTCGCGCTCGCTTCCGGACAAGATCAATGCCCAGCCGGACACAGCTGCACAAGAACTGGGCAGACTTGTCTTGACGCTGGTGGACGTAGTCCGTAAGGTCTTGGAGCATCAAGCCGTACGCCGCATGGACAGTGGGACGCTCTCCGCCGAAGAGGTGGAGCGGTTGGGGTTGGCGCTCCTTCGTCTCAGCGAACGGATGGATGAGCTGAAAGCGGCGTTCAACCTTCGCGACGAAGATCTCGACATCGATCTGGGCCCACTCGGCCGGCTGCGCTAGCCTCGCCGACTACCTGAGGACGCGCATTGCCTGAGCTTGCCAATCCGACCCGCACGCATGGCCTGGTTGACATCCTCGACCGAGTGCTCGACAAAGGGCTGGTGGTCGCCGGTGACATCAAGATCAATCTGGCGAACGTCGAGCTCCTGACCATCCAGATCCGCCTCCTGGTGTGCTCGATCGACAAGGCGGAGCAGATCGGCTTGAACTGGTGGCGATCGGACCCGCGGCTGACGTCGACGCCGACGGGGAGAATGCTGGAGGGCGATGCGGAGGCCCGCCTGCGCAGGATCGAGCAGCGCCTGGAGCAACTCACGGCTTCGTCCGAGCCGAAGCGGAAAGGGAAGTGACGACGCAGTCCACATTACGACGCTAGGGAGAGCACGGTATGGCTGTCGAAAGAACGCCGAGTGGCAGTTCCCTCATAGATGTTCTCGATCGAGTCCTCGACAAAGGCATCGTCATCGACGCCTGGGTACGTGTGTCGCTCGTCGGCATCGACTTGGTGACCGTCGAAGCGCGTGTCGTGGTGGCGTCGATCGACACATATCTGAAGTACTCGGAGGCCGTGGGCATCACGACACCGATGTCGCGACCGCGTGAGGTGGCGGCGGGCGACGCGGATGTGGATCGGCTCCAGCGCGAGAATGCGGAGCTGAGACGTCGACTTGAGCAGTCGCGCGCCTGACCTCGTAGCGGCTCCGCCGATTGGTGGGGCCGACCGCCGGGTAGCTCGTCTGCTGTCCGCGCTGGCCGAGGCGCCCGACTACGCCTCGGCCGCGTCCTTTCTCCTGAACGAGATCAGCGCGATGGCCGGTAACGCGCCGGCGGCGTTGCTGCGTTTCGTCCCTGCGCAGGAGACGCTGGCGCTGGTGGACTCCGTCCGGCTGCGGCCCGACGAAGAACGGCAGCTGCCGGAGACGCTCGAGGACCGCAGCCATCCCGTGATGATCGCGGCGCTCGCGCTCACGCCCGTCGTGCGAGAGTCGCAGCGTCTGGCGCGCGTGGGTCGCTTCGGGCCCATTCATGGATGGACCGCGCTGCCGATGCCGCAGCCGCACTATCGCGGCGCGCCGGCCATCATCCCGGACGCGCAGGCCGCGACCGCGCTCCACGATACCGATGCGCGACTGGTCCCGTTGACGGATCGCGGATTCAACACGGCGCCAGGCGGTGTGCTCCTGTTGTCGACGGTCCTCGACGACGTGGCGGTGCGGGATCTCGCCGACATCACGATGATGGCGGGGTCGATTCTCGCGCGCGTCGCGGCACTGGAATCGTGGAAGGAGCAGGGCGACCGTCTCAGCCGCGAGCGCGACCGACTGACGCTGATGGTGGACTCGCTTCCCGACGCGGTGGTGATCACCAACGCAGCGAACGACATCATCGCGCAGAACCGGCGCGCGGAGCATCTGCTCGCGTTCGGTGAACAGGACAGCCCCGGCCGACGTCGCGCGGTCGAGACCAACAACCTGTTCTTCACGTCGTTCCTGTCCCGCGCGGCGATGGTGGGATCCGGGTTTCGGACTGGCGAGGCGCGCGAGCTGAACCTCGTGGATCCGGACGAGGGCGGCGATCTCCTCTTCGAGGTGCTCGCGCACCCGCTCGGCGAGCGCGTCGGCCCGGAAGACGCCGTGCTCTCCGTGCTGCGCGACGTCACCGACCTGCGCCGCGCGTCGCACGAGCTGGAGCGCCAGGTGCAGCGCGTGCGCCAGGCCGAAGTGAAGGCCGCGGGTGAGCGCGACCGGCTCAACCTCATCCTCGAGAACGTCGCGGATCCGATCCTCGTCACCGACAACGCATCGAAGATCATCCTGATGAACGAACAGGCCGAGCGCCTGTTCGAGCTGCACGAGCGTGGGGCGTCGCGCCGGCAGCAGCAGGCGGTGCGCGGCAACGACACGCACTTCACGACGTTCATTTCGGACTTCCTGCTGTCCACGCAGCGATCGACGCAGGCGCGCATGACGCTCACCGACCCGCGCACGATGTCGTCGCTGCCGGTGGAAGTGGTGGCCGGCAAGATCCTCAACGAGCGCGGCGAGCCCATCGCCGTCGTGTCCGCGCTGCACGATTTGCGGCAGCAGGTGGAGAACGAACGCCTGTACGAGGAGCTCAAGCGGCTGAACCTCGACCTCGAGGATCGCATCCGCGCGGCGACCGCCCACCTCGAGGAGCAGAACGCGCAGCTCCTCTGGCAGGCGCACGAGGTGGAAAAGGCGAATCGCCTGAAATCGGAATTCCTGGCCAGCATGTCGCACGAGCTGCGCACGCCGATCAACGCGATCGTGGGCTACGCCGCCCTGTTGCTCGAAAGCATGTTCGGTCCGCTGACGGACCAGCAGAAGGACGCGCTCGAGCGCACGCGCGCAGCCGCCGACCACCTGCGGGCGCTCATCGACGACATCCTCGATCTCGCCAAGATCGAGGCGGGCAAGATGCAGTTCATGCTCGAGGAGCTGTCACTTGCGGACGTCGTGCGCGAGACCAGCCAGCAGATGGAGCCGATGATCCGCCGCAAGTCGCTGAGCTATACGGTGGATATCGGTGACGCCACGCCGGCCATCGTCAGCGATCGCACGAAGCTCAAGCAGATCCTGCTGAATCTGCTGTCGAACGCGATGAAATTCACGACGCGTGGCGGCGTGTCGGTGGTCGTGCGCCCGCACGCGATGGGCGTACGCATCGACGTGAATGACACCGGCATCGGCATTCGTCCCGAGCACCTGTCGGTGATCTGGGAGGATTTCCGCCAGGTGGACCAGTCGCGCACGCGTGAGTTCGGTGGCACGGGTCTCGGCCTGAGCATCACGCGCAAGCTCGTCGAACGCCTGGGAGGCAGCATCTCCGTCGAGAGCATCGTCGGGGTCGGCACGACGTTTACCGTCATGCTGCCGATTCACGCGCCGCTGTCGGAGACCTCAACTCCGGCGCGCACGGGCGCGTAGTACAGGAAACCATCCGCGGGCCGGTGCGGTCCAACCTTCCGAGCTGGACGCACCACCCTTCTGGATCTCCTGTTTCCGCCTGCTTCAGGCAGAGCGTTCTGTATGCGTGGAGTACCCGCCGCGGCATTCGCGGTCTTGCTGACGTTCATGGCCGCGCCCGCGCTTCGCGCGCAGGCCGATGTGATTCGCGGTCGCGTGACCGGGCCGGACAGCCTTCCCCTCGAGAACGTCACCGTGACGGCGACGTCGATCTCCGGGAACGTCAATCGCACATCACGGACAGATAAGAGCGGCCGCTACACGATCACGTTCCCCGGCGGCGAGGGCGATTACATGATGTCGTTCGCCGCGATCGGGTATGCGGCGCGGCGCTTCGAGCTGCGCCGGGTGGCGGACGAGGACATCCTCATCGCCGACACCCGCCTGCAGCGCGTGAACGCGGTGCTGGACGCCGTGCAGGTCACGGCGCAGCGCCAGCGACCGCGACGCAACGATCCGACACCGGATCCCAGCGGCACGGAGCGCACCGTCTCCCCGGCCGACGTGCCCGCGAACCTCATGGGCGACCTCGCGGCGATGGCCGCGACGCTGCCGGGGGTGCAGTCGGCGACGAACGAGGACGGCTCGAACGGATTCTCGGTGCTCGGCCTGGGCGCCGATCAGAACAACGTGACGCTCAACGGCATGATGTTCGGCGGATCGAATCTGCCGCGCGACGCGGCGGTCATGACGTCGCTGGTCACGTCGCCGTACGACGTGTCACGGGGTGGGTTCAGCGGCGGGCAGCTGAGTCTGCGCACGCGCTCTGGCTCGAACTTTCTGACGCGCACCGGCTCCGTGAATTTCGACACGCCGTCGCTGCAGTGGACGGACGCGCCGGCCCGCACGTTGGGACAGGAGTACACGAACGCGTCCCTCGGGGGCTTGCTGTCGGGCTCTCTCGTGTACGACAAGGCCTTCTACAACGTCTCGTACCAGCTGGGGCGACGTCTCAACGACTATGAGTCATTGCTCAGCGTGGACCCGTCCGGGCTGCGCGCCGCGGGCGTTTCGACGGCGGCGCGCGATTCGGTCGTGCTCGGGATGGCGGCGCGGGGGATCCCGTCCTGGACGCGCCCCCCCACGGACGAACGCATCGGCGACAACGGGCTCCTGTTCGGCGCCATCGACCTCACGTCGCCGAGCGCGACGAACGGTCGCGCGATCAATCTCACGTTCAACGGGAGCTGGGGCCGCCAGACGCCCGCCACGAGCTCTCCGCTCGAGGTGCCGGCATTCGGCGGCGACCGCACGAACTGGCGCTTTGGCGTGCAGGGACGGCACAGCAGCTACTTCGGATTCGGTGTGCTCACGGAGACGTCGGTCGGCGTGAGTGCGGCACGCAACGAGGCGACGCCCTACCTCGAGCTGCCCGCCGCGCGTGTGCGCGCGCTGTCCACCTTCGCGGATGGTGCGGACGGCGTGCAGACGCTCTCGCTCGGCGGCAACCCCACGATGAACTCCGATCTGCGCACGATCTCGTCGCAGGTGCAGAATCAGCTGTCGTGGTTCAGCGCCAACAACAAGCATCGTCTGCGGCTGACCAGCGAAGTGCACCACGACGCGGTGGACCAGTTCACCGCATTCAACACGCTCGGTACGTACACGTACAACTCACTCCTCGACTTCGAGAACAACGTTCCCTCGAGCTTCATGCGCGAGCTGTCGCCCCGGCAACGGAACCTGAGCCAGGTGGCTGGTGGCATCTCGCTCGGGGATTCCTATCGTCGTACCGACAACCTGCAGATCACCTACGGTGTGCGCGTCGACGGCAACCGGTATCTCAGCGCGCCGGGACTCAACGCGTCACTCGACACGCTGTACGGCCTGCGCAACACGGCGTTGCCGAATCGGCTGTACGCGAGTCCCCGTGTCGGATTCTCGTGGACCTACGGCACCGCGCCGCAGATCGCGTCCTTCCTGGGCGCCCAGCGGGGCCCCCGCGCCGTGGTGCGCGGCGGCGTCGGCGTCTTTCAGAACCTTCCATCGACGAACGCGATCGGCAGCGCGATGGATAACACCGGGCTGCCCGATGCGGTCCAGCAGGTGGCGTGCGTGGGCGCCGCCGTTCCGATTCCCGACTGGACCGCCTATGGAGCGGATCCGTCGGCGATCCCCACGCAGTGCGCGAACGGCACCAGCGGAACGCCATTCGCGAACACCGCGCCGAACGTCACCGCGTTCGCGCGCGACTACGACGCGCAGCGCAGCGTACGCTCGAACCTGCAGTGGACGGGACCGACACTTAACAATCGCTTCTCCACGTCGGTAAACCTCACGTACTCGTTGAACCTCAACCAGCCGAGCAGTGTGGACGCGAACTTCGATGCCGCGCAGCAGTTCACGCTCGCGGGCGAGGACGACCGTCCGGTGTATGTCCGGCCAATGAGTATCGTGCCCGCGACGGGCGCCATCGCGTCGCAAGACGCGCGGGTGTCGCGGCGGTATTCGCGGGTCACCGAGCTGCTCTCCGATCTGCGCTCCGAGAGCTATCAGGCGACCCTGCAACTGTCGCCGATGTCCTTCAGTACCGGGTTCACGTGGAACGCCTGGTACACCTACACGCAGATGCGCGAGCAATTCCGCGGCTTCGGGAGCACTGCCGGCAATCCGTTCGATGTGGCGTGGGGACGCGGCGCGGTCTCGCCGCATCAGATCGGATACAGTCTCGGCTACAACTTCTTCGATTTCCTGCGCGTCAACTGGTTCGGCCAGTTCCGCTCGGGCATGCGGTACACGCCGCTGGTTGCGAGCGACATCAACGGAGACGGCTACGCGAACGATCGCGCCTACATCTTTCGCCCGACGGTACCGGACACCGCGATCGCGAACGGAATCCAGGCGCTGCTCGCGAGCGGATCGAGCTCCGCGCGCGCCTGCCTGAACAGCCAACTGGGGCACATCGCGTCGCGCAACAGCTGCACCGGGCCATGGACGTCGAATGCCACGATGTCGTTCACGTTCAATCCACTGAAAGTGCGGATGCCGCAACGCGCGTCGTTGTCGTTCCAGCTGTCGAACCCACTCGCGGCGGCCGACATGCTGCTGCACGGCTCCGCGAACACGCGCGGCTGGGGCCAGATCCCCGTGCTGGACCCTGCACTCCTGTACGTGCGCGGCTTCGATGCGGCGAATCAGCGATTCCTGTACGACGTGAATCGCCGCTTCGGATCCACGAATCCCCAGTTCAGCGCGATTCGCGCGCCGGTAACGCTGACGGCGCTGCTGCGCTTCGACGTCGGCCCCACGCGCGAGCGCCAGATGCTCACGCAGCAGCTCGATCGCGGACGCCGGACGGAGGGAACGAAGATGGATCCGCTCTTCCTGCGCGCGATGTTCAGCAACGGCGGGATCCCGAATCCGCTCGCCGCCATCCTTCGCGATCAGGACACGCTCCACCTCACGAGTCGCCAGGCGGACAGCATCGCCACGCTCAACCGCCAGTACGTGATCAAGGTGGATCAGATCTGGTCACCGCTGATCAAGGAATTCGGCACGCTGCCCGACGACTACAACCGTGACGCCGTGTACGGCGAATACGTCTCCGCGCGACGCAGGACCGTGGATCTGCTGCGGGACCTGGCGCCGCATGTGCGCGGCCTGCTGGATGACGCGCAGCGTCGTCGTCTGCCGGCCATCGTTGCGAGTTATCTGGATGTGCGATATCTCGCCTCCATTCGCAGCGGGACGGCGGGCCTCGCCACCGGCAGTGGCCCCATCGGCGGCTTCGGTGGCGGCGGATTCGGGGGCGGCGGCGACGTTCGCGTGGAGATACGCCGTCCATGATCTTCGAACACCTTTCCGAGAGACCAATGAAGTCATTG
>DATFHG010000130.1:0-10468 GCA_035248725.1 Gemmatimonadaceae bacterium
CAGGAGTTCAGCGTCATGCCCGGTGTCCGTTCAACGAAGACGACGATCGTGCTTGGCACCCTGAAGGAATCGTCCCGCATTCCGATCCCGGAAGAGCACGTGGCGCTGCTCGCATGAGTCCCGCCGATATCGCGCGGAACCGCAGCCGCGTGCTGCTGGCGTTCGCAACGGTCTACACCATCTGGGGATCGACGTACCTCGCGATCAAGTACGCGGTGATGTCGATCCCGCCATTCGTCGCAGGGGCGGGACGCTTCCTGGTCTCCGGTGCCGTTCTGTACGCCATCGCGAGCGCGCGCGGCGCGCCGCGCCCCACGGCGGCGCAGGTCCGCACAGCGGCGATCACCGGTGTATTGATGCTCGCGTTCGGAAACGGCGCGGTGATGTGGTCGGAGCTCAGCGTGCCGTCGGGCATCGCCGCGCTCATCGTCGCCGCGGTGCCGCTCTGGATGGTGCTCATCGACTGGCTGCGACCGCACGGTGTGCGTCCGCGCGCCCTGGTTTTCGTCGGGCTGGCGATCGGTGTCGTCGGGATCGTCGTGCTGATCGGGCCGAGCGTGGTGGACGGCGCCGGACAGCTCGGGCCCGCGGCCCTCATCCTTCTGGCGGGCTCGTTCAGCTGGGCATTCGGCTCCATCGTCACGAGGCGGGGCGCTCGACCAGACTCGCCGTTGATGACCACCGCGCTGCAGATGCTGGCCGGTGGCGTTGCGTTCATCGTGCTTGCCGCGGCCCTCGGCGAATTTCGCGGATTCGCGCTCGCGAACGTCACGCTGCGGTCGTTCCTCGGCTGGGGTTACCTGGTGACGTTCGGTTCGCTGCTCGGCTTCACGGCATACATCTACCTGCTCGGGGCGGTGAGTCCGGCGAAAGCAGGCACGTACGCCTACGTCAATCCGGTGGTGGCCGTGTTCCTCGGTTGGCTCATTGCGGGTGAGCCGATTGGCGCGCGAACGTTGATTGCCGCCGCGATCATCCTCGCGGGCGTCGCGATCATCACGACGACGCAGAGCCCGACACACGCTACGGGAGAGCATCCTGTTCCGCGGGACACCGCGCCGCAACGCACGAGGTCCGCGGCATAGAGGCCGTCCTTGCTGAGGTCACGTAATGCTCGATCCGGATCACTCCGATACCGTCGGATTGGTTCGGCGCGCGCGGTTGGACGATCTGGTCTCATCCATTTCATCCGCCATTCCAGCAGTACGTGACCCTGGAGCACGGGACTTTCTTGCACGCTGGCGAAAGGGTGCGCGCGATGGCACTCTAATGGGATGAGAAGCACGCACAGCCTCGCGGCGTTGCTCGTAAGCGCGGCGCTCGCCGCGCAACAGCCGCAATCCTCCAGTCCGCAGCCGGCGCCCACGAACGCTGCACCAAATCCGTATCGCACGGTCGAAGGCTGGGCGAAGCTGCCCGCGGGTCGCGCATGGGGATCGCTGAGTGCCGTCGACATCGATCGCGACGGAACGAGCATATGGGTCGCTGAACGTTGCGGCGCGAATTCGTGCGCTGGTTCGACGCTGGATCCGATCATGAAGTTCGACTCGACCGGAGCGCTCGTTCGATCGTTCGGCGCCGGCCTCTTGTATTCCCCGCACGGCATCTACGTCGATCGCGCCAACAACGTGTGGGTGACCGATTGTGCGTGCACGGGACCCCGACCGGCCGACACCACGCGCGGCCACCAGGTCTTCAAGTTCAGTCCGGACGGCAAGCTGCTGATGACACTCGGTACGCGCGGCGGCTCGCACGACGCGTACTTCTACCAGCCGAACGACGTGCTCGTGGCGCCGAACGGCGACATCTATGTCAGCGAAGGCCATTCCGACGCCGCAACGGCGAACGCGCGCGTGCTCAAGTTCGACAGCACCGGCAAGCTCCTGCGTGTCTGGGGACGTCGCGGTGCCGGCTCAGATGGCCTGCTACAGCCGCACGCGCTCGCGATGGACTCGAAGGGGCGGCTGTACCTCGGCGACCGGAGCAACAACCGCATTCTCGTTCTCGACCAGGATTTCAATCAGCTCGCCGAGTGGTACCAGTTCAGCCGGCCGAGCGGCATCTATATAGATGCGAACGACATGATCTACGTCGCCGACTCCGAATCGGGATCGGTGGAACCGAAGCACAAGGACTGGCAGCGCGGCATCCGCATCGGGAGCGTCCGCGACGGCAGGGTGATCGCGTTCATTCCCGACCCCACCCTGAACCCGCCCAGCACGAGTTCAGCGGAAGGCGTGGCGGTGGATGCACGCGGCAATATCTACGGCGCCGAGGTCGGTCAGAAGGCACTCAAGCGGTATGTGAGGAATCCATGAGCGTCACGTTCTCAGTCAACGGCAAGAGCGTCACCGCCGATGTCCCCGACGACATGCCCCTGCTGTGGGTGCTGCGGGACGTCCTCGATCTCAAGGGCACCAAGTTCGGCTGCGGGGGTGGATACTGCGGCGCGTGCACGGTCCACATCAACGGCGTCACGGCGCGCTCGTGCCAGCGTCCCGTGAGTCGCGTCGCGGGCGCGGAGGTCACGACGATCGAAGGCCTCTCCGCCGACGGCACGCACCCGTTGCAGGTGGCGTGGCAGGACGTGGATGTCCCGCAATGTGGCTACTGCCAGGCGGGTCAGATCATGTCGGCAGCCGCGCTTCTCAAGCGTACGCCCAAGCCGAGCGACGAGGACATCGACACGGCGATGAGCGGCAACCTGTGCCGCTGTGCCACGTATCTGCGAATCCGCCAGGCGATCCACACCGCGGCCGGTCAGATCGCGACGCAGGCAGGTCAGGCCAAGAGCGGAAGCCAGGAGTAACCGACTATGACAACTCCTACCAAGCCGGTTTCGCGTCGTGAGTTTCTGCGTGCGTCGTCCATCGTGGGCGGTGGCCTGCTGCTCGCGAGCTACATCGACCTCGCGGACGCGTCGTCGGCGTTCGCGCAGACGCCGCTCGCATCGGCGCCCGAGTTCGCGCCGAACGCATTCATCCGCATGACGCCTGACGGGATCGTCACGATCGTCGCGAAAAATCCCGAGATCGGCCAGGGCGTGAAGACCATGCTGCCGATGCTCATCGCGGATGAGCTGGACGTCGACTGGAAGACGGTGCGCATCGAGCAGGCGAAGCTCGACGATCGCTACGAAGAGCAATGGGCCGGCGGGAGCACGGCGACGCCGATCAACTACACGCCGATGCGACGCGTCGGAGCGGCCGCGCGCGCGATGCTGGTGGCTGCCGCGGCCCAGACATGGGGCGTTTCGGAATCGGAGTGCACCACCGTCGGTGGCGCGGTGCGTCACACACCGAGTGGCCGGGAGCTCAGGTACACGCAGCTTCTGGACAAGGCGGCCACGATCACTCCGCCGGCACTCGACAAGGTCACACTGAAGGATCCGAAGGATTTCCGCGTCATCGGCACACGCGTGCCGGGCGTGGACAACCAAGCGATCGTGACGGGCAAGCCGCTCTACGGCATCGACGTCACCGTTCCCGGAATGCTGTACGCGACGTACGTGAAGTGCCCGGTGTTCGCCGGCAAGGTGGCCAGCGCCAACGTCGACGCGGTGAAGCGCGAGCCGGGCATACGCTCGGCGTTCGTCGTGGACGGCGGCACCGAGCTCACCGGGCTCCTGGGTGGCGTCGCCATCGTCGGCGAGAGCTGGTGGGCGACGCAGCAAGCGCGCAAGAAGCTGCAGGTCACGTGGCATGAAGGCGCAACCGCGGGACAGAGCACGGCGCGCTTCGCGGAGCAGGCACACGCGATGTCCCAGCAGGCGCCGCAGAAGATGCTGCGCGCCGACGGCGACGTGGATCGCGCGCTCAAGTCCGCGACGAAAGTGCTCACCTCCGCGTACTACTATCCGTTCCTGCCGCACGCGACGCTCGAGCCGATGAACACCACGGCGTCGTACAAGGACGGCAAACTCGAGATCTGGTCGCCGACGCAGACGCCGAAGGATGGGCGCGAGGAAGTCGCGAAGACACTCGGCATCCCAGAGAGCGACATCACGGTTCACATCACGCGCAGCGGCGGCGGCTTCGGCCGGCGCCTGATGAACGACTACATGATCGAGGCCGCGTGGATCTCGAAGCAGGTCGGCGCGCCGGTGAAGCTGCTGTGGACGCGTGAAGACGACATCCAGCACGATTTCTATCGTCCCGCGGGATGGCACTTCTTCTCCGCGGGCCTGGACAAGTCAGGCAAGCCGGTGGCGTTCCGGAACCATTTCGTCACCTTCGGCGAGAAGGGCGACAAGGGCGATCACGCCGTGCGCGCGGCGGATATCAATCAGCTGGAGTTCCCCGGCCGGTTCGTGCCGAACTTCGCGCTCGGCACGTCGCTGATCATGCCCTTTGGCATCCCCACGGGCTGGTTGCGCGCGCCCGGGAGCAACGGGATCGCGTTCGCGATGCAGTCGTTCATCGACGAGCTGGCGGTGCTCGCGGGCAAGGATCCGCTCCAGTTCCGGCTCGACCTGCTGGACAGCGTGCAGCCGGGGGCGACGTTCAACACGGAGCGCGCGGATTTCAACGCCGAGCGCATGCGCGGTGTGCTGCAGCTGGTCGCGGAGAAATCAGACTGGGTGCAGCGCTCGAAGACGCTGCCGAAAGGCACCGGACTTGGTGTGGCCTTCTACTTCAGCCACCGCGGCTATTTCGCCGAGGTGGTGCAGGCCACGGTGTCCAAGGAAGGCCGCGTGGCGGTCGACAAGGTGTGGGTGGCGGGCGACGTCGGCGCGCAGGTGATCAACCCAAGCAACGCGGAGAACCAGGTACAGGGCTCGGTGATCGACGGGATCTCGGAGGCGCTGGGGCAGGAGATCACCTTCGAGAACGGTCGCGTGGTGCAGACGAATTTCAACACGGTGCCGCTGGTGCGGATGCGCCAGGCGCCGCCGACTATCGAAGTGCACTGGCGCACGACGGACTATCCGGTGACTGGCATCGGCGAGCCCGCGCTGCCTCCCGCCCCGCCCGCGCTGTGCAACGCGATCCATGCGGCTATCGGGAAGCGAATACGGTCGCTGCCGATCTCGAAGCACGATCTACGCTGGTCATAGATCGTCGCGCCAGCGTCAGGTGCTAGTCCCGCCAGCGGCCACGTACAGCAGAACTACAGATTCAAACAGATAACAACGCGGATCCTTCAAGGCGCAAAACAAAAAGCTCCTCCCTCAGTCTGAGAGAGGAGCTTTGTTGCTTCAGGGAAAGATCCGGGCTGTTATCCGTTTGATCTGCAGTTCTGGCTGTACGTGGCCCGGCGCACCGATCTATCTGGGCAGCGTGAGCGCGACGAGGGACGTGCTGGATCCCTGCCCCACCGCGAACACGATGTACTGCTTGCCGTTGTGCATGAACGTCATCGGCACCGCGGTCGTGCGCGACGGAATCCGAACGGCGCCGACCTGTTTCCCGGTCGCCTTGTCCACCGCAAACAGCTGCGCCGGTGCGCCGCGCGTGCCGCCCTGGCGTCCCGTTCCATAGATCACGAGCGTCTTCGTGTTGATCACCTGCGCCTGCCCCTGCGCCGGATCCGGCGGAAGCGCCACTCCTTTGAAGAGCGGATCGTTCGACGTCACCTTGTTGTAGCCGCCGTTCGGAATCCACCATTTCTTCTCGCCGGTGTTCATGTCGTACGCGGTTATGCCGCCGAACTGCTTCGGCTTGAGGATGGACACCCCGCCGATCTTCGCCAGCGCGTCGCGGTCGGAGAATCCATCGGCGCTGAGCCCCGCCTGACGCACGTAGCCCGCTGGCGTCGGCAACGCGCCGATCAATCCGCAGCTGTCATGGCGTGAGCTGAGGATGAACTCGGAGCACGGATCCTTCTGCAGCTGGATGGTGCTGAGCCCCGTGATCGACGCGACGTAATACATGCCCGTCTCCGGATCGAACGCGGGCCCACCGTCGATGTTCACGCCGCCACTCGCGCCTGGCGTGTACCACGAGCACTTGTACGCGCCTTTGATGTTCGTCGTCGCATCGGAGCCAGGGATGAAATACGGCCCCATGCGACAGCGCTTCGCGAGCTTGAGGGCCGAGTCCCTGATCGCGGGCGTGTAGTCGATGAGGTCAGACGCCTGAAGGCCTTGCTGTGTGTACGGCGCCGGCTTCGTCGGGATCGGTTGCGTGGGATACGCCTTCTCGCTCGGGATCTCCGACGCCGCCACCTTGGTCTCGACGATCGGCCAGATCGGCTCGCCGGTGGCGCGGTCGAACGTGTAGACGAACCCCTGCTTGGTGGTCGCCGCGATCGCCTTGCGCGGCTTGCCGTCGACGGTCACGTCGATGAGCGTAGGCGCCATCGGCGTGTCGTAATCCCAGATGTCGTGGTGCACGAGCTGGTAGTGCCAGCGTCGCTGACCGGTCCTGGCGTCGAGCGCGACGATGCTGCTGCTGAAGAGATTCGCGCCCGGGCGATAGCCCCCGTACTCGTCCATGAGCGGCATCCCAACTGGGATGTACACGAGACCGAGCTCGGGATCGGCAGAGTACGGCGCCCAGGCATCCACCTTGGCGACGCTCTGCGCGCCGGGGCCGGTGCCACGTTCCCATGTGTCTGCGCCGTATTCGCCGGGCTCGGGAATGAGGTTGAACTTCCACAACTGCTTGCCGGTGTGGATGTCGAATCCGCGGATATAGCTGCGATTGTTGACGAGACGGATCGGGAAGTAGCCGTGGATGTGCGAATTTCCGACGACGATCACGTCGCCGACGATGATCGCGGGCGAGCTGTTGCCGATCTGGCCGAGGATGCCCTTCGTACCGTCGGCGCCGATCTTCTTGACGGGATCCCACGTCTCGCCCGGCCGCGCCTCGCGGTACGGCGCGGCGTCCGAGATGATGAGCGGCCCCGAGTCGTCGACGGCGAGCGGCACGAGCGGAATACCGAGTCCTTCCATGAGATCGACGACGCCGTGATCGCCGAAGTTCGGATCGAAGTCACCGGTCTTCGCGTCCAGCGAGATCAGGTGATAGCCCGGCGTGACCACGACGACGCGCTCGTTCGTGCCGTCCGTCCAGTACGCGAGACCCCGGCCGGAATACCGGCGCGGCGCTTTCTGCCAGCGAATGCCTTCGTCGATGCGACGCATCCACAGCGTCTGTCCGTTCTCGGGATCGATCGCGGCGGCGACGCGTCGTTCCGTCGCGACGGTGAACAGACGGCCGTTCGCGTACAATGGCGTGGACCGGAAATATTCGTCGGGGCCGAGCGATGCCGCGCTCCACTGCCAGGCGATCTGCAATGAGTCGAAGTTCTTCGCGTTGATCTGATCCAGCGGCGAGTAGCGGGTGCTGTAGGCGTCAGCGCCCCAGTACCGCCATTCACCGGCCGGATTGCCTCGCGCCATTTGCGCGTTCTGCGCGACGAGGCTGGCGCTCGCGCTCGCCACGAGCATTGCTGCGACTTGGAGCTTCATGAAGAGACCTCGGTTGTCTGGCAGTTCATGCGCCTGGATACCTCAAGATCAAGAATTGAAAACGGATGCTCTCGGATGAACTGGATTCTTCGGATGACCCGAGTGAACTCTGCTCCTACCATTTTCGCACGATCCTCGACATCCGTCCAATCCGAATCATCCGTGTCAAAACATTCACGTGATGACTGCATGGCTCGATGATCAGCGTCTACGGAGAACCTTTCGGGGTGATGTCGATGCGAATCTTCGCGAGCGCGAGAGAATCGGCAGCAAGCTCCAGCTCGCCCATGGGCTGCTTGTTCATCCGCATCAGATACGCGATGACGTCGATGTACTCCTCGGCGCTCAGCGATCCCGGATCGTTCTTCGGCATGCGGTCGCGGATGTACGCATAGAGCTCCGCGAGCGATCGCCCCTGCCACATGCTAGTGAACATCGGACCCGCGTGCGTTTCGGGCGCGTGACAGCTGCGGCAATTGCCCGCGTAGACGTCGCTGCCGCGCTGCGCCTGCTGGAACGTGTAGACCCCGAGTTTCGTGGTCAGCGTGTCCGCGGGCGCGTGCGCCGTCTGGGCGGACGCGCGCGTCGCGAGTGACGCGATCATCGCAGAGCCGAGGCACAGCGCCAATCGCGACGTTCTAGGCATCGGTCACACTCACAGCAACGGCTTCGGCTTCCGGGTTGGCGCGCCACAGGCGACGGAATGCTTCGCTCAGTCCCCACGCGGCTCCTCCGACGATCAGAAGCACGATCGTCGCGCGCGTGGCACTCAGCGCCAGCGACAGATCGAACGCCGGCCACGTGAACTCATATTGCGACAATGTGGCGCCCCGGTCGAGCATCCAGTGCCACGCGGTATGCGCCACGAGCGCCGACAGCACGATGACGCCAACGCGCTCCGCGACCACGCGCCGGAACGCGAAAGACAGGAGCGGCACGGCGACCGCGAGCACCATCAGCTGGCCGATCTCCACGCCCAGGTTGAACGTGAACAGCGAGACCGCGAGGTGCGAGCCGGCGAATTGCAGCGATTGGCGCAGCGCGAACGAGAAGCCGAAACCGTGCACGAGCCCGAAGCCGAACGCGATGAGCCAGCGCCTGTGCAGGCGCGCGCCGACGATGTTCTCGAGCGCCATGTATACGATCGACGCCGCGATGAGCGTCTCGATGAGCGGGGGAAACCAGAGCGCGTCCGGCGCGACACCCAGCGCCGACGATGCCAGCGTGATGGAGTGGGCGACGGTGAACGCGGTCACCACCATGACCAGCGGGCGGATGCGCCGGAACGGGATGACCAGACACAGCACGAAGAGCAGGTGGTCGATGCCGCTGAGGATGTGCGCGATGCCGAGCTTCACGAACTGCCAGGCGGCGTGGTACCAGCGCGGGTCCAGACGCACCAGCCCGGGATCGCCGACGTACTGATACGCGCGCTCGGCGCCGTCCGGGGTGATGAAGCGCAACACGGTCGTCGTCTGCTGGCCCAGACGCGCGAGGGCGGGACGCACCGCAAAGTTGGAGTGCGCCGACCGGATCGGAAACTCGAGGACGACATCGACCGCCGCCTGCTGCCACGGCAGCTCGGTGGCCGTATCCAGCGGCGGACCGAGGACGCGCGCCACAGCGGCGTCGTATGACGTGAATGACCGGTCGGACGGAAGCGAGATGCGCGTCGCGAGCACGCGCGGGTCGGGCAGCCTATCGCCGTTTTCGTACGCCTCGATGAATCCGGCGATCCAGAGCTGCGCGGCGTCGCGGGCGAGCGGCGCGGAGTGAGCGAGGTCCAGATAGCCGAGTCCCTTCTCCGGCCACGTGACGTCACGCATCGCCTCGAGCGGCGCCCGAATGACCATGCGCAGGCGCCCGGGTTCGGGTTTCACGAACGCGAGCAGCGTCACCCGGCTCGGGATGTCGTGCGCACCAGCACGCTGCGGCACGGCGGTCAGCAACGCGGCGACCGCCAGGACGACTGGACGAGCCCCGATGGGCAGGCGTAGAATCGTGCTGCGCATTCCCAGCGATTTTACCGCGGTGCACACACGCGCAACAGGAGCATTCATGCGGCGTCGAACGATCACGGTCCTTGGCGGGTTGACGGCGGCCGGTGCCATACTCGCGGTGGGTCAGTCACGCCTTCAGGCGGCGCTCGCCACGCGCGCGGTGGACGCGCCGCGCTTCGAGGTAGACCCGCTCTGGCCCAAGCCGCTCCCGAACCACTGGATTCTCGGCTCGACGATCGGCGTCGCGGTCGACTCGCGCGATCACGTGTTCATCATCCATCGTGGCGACTCGACGCTCAACCAGCGCACCGAGGCGGGCGCGAAGGCCAATCCGCCGATCGGCGAATGCTGCGTGTCCGCGCCGCCAGTGCTGGAGTTCGACCCGGATGGCAACCTCGTGAATGCGTGGGGCGGACCGGGTGCCGGCTACACGTGGCCGTCGTCGAATCACGGCATAGCGGTCGATGAAGAGGACAACATCTGGATCGGCGGCAACGGCTTCAATCCCCACGACTCGCACATCCTCAAGTTCACGCACGACGGAAAATTCCTCGCGCAGTACGGAACGCCGGGCCGCCCCGCGAACAGCCGCGCGCTCGACCAGTTCGGCGGCGTCGCCAAGATCTCCTTCGACAACAAGGCGAAGGAGGCGTTCGTCGCCGACGGCTACGCGAACAAGCGCGTGGCCGTGGTGGACGTCGGCACGGGCAGGATCAAGCGGTTGTGGGGCGCGTACGGCAACGTGCCCAGCGACTCCAACTACGGTCGCTACAACCCGGATGCGCCCCTCATCCCGCAGTTCAGAAATCCGGTGCACTGCGCGGAGCCGTCGAACGATGGCCTGGTGTACGTGTGCGACCGCCCCAACGATCGCATCCAGGTGTTCGAGAAGAGCGGCAAGTTCGTCAAGGAAGTACGGATCGCGCCACGTACGCTTGGCGACGGCTCGGTGTGGGACATCGCCTTCTCGCGCGATCCCGAGCAGAAGTACATGTATCTCGCCGACGGCAAGAACGAGCGCATCTACATCATGGACCGACAATCACTTTCG
>DATFHG010000131.1:0-13668 GCA_035248725.1 Gemmatimonadaceae bacterium
CTCACGGAGTTCGTGGGCGCCAACGCCACGCACGGACCGCTCTCGCATCCGGATCCCATGGCGCTGCCGGAGGTGCAGCTGCGCGTCGGCGTGCGCTCCGACAACCGGAGCATGGTCGAGCGGTTCACGCGAGAGATCGCGCCATTGGTGCTCAATGGTCCGCCGAGCGTGACCGGGTTCGCGGGCGGCCGGCCAAAGGTCGAAGAGATCGTCGCCTACTGGCCGGCTCTCATCGACAAGCGCGCGGTGCAGCCGAACGTGGAGATCGCCTGATGCGCGTCCGTCTCGTGGACATCGCGCACGCGCGGTCGGGCGACAAGGGAGACACCGCCAACGTCGGCGTCATCGCACTCGAACCCCGATGGTATCCGCTTATCGCGCGCGCGCTCACGCGCGAACGTGTGAGCGAGCATTTCCGCGGCGTCATCACGGGCGACGTGGAGCGCTTCGAGCTTCCCAATCTCCACGCGCTCAACTTTCTTCTGCACGGGGCCCTCGACGGCGGCGGCACGCTCTCGCTGAAAACGGACGCGCAGGGAAAGGTGTTCTCCACCGCATTGCTGCGCATGGAGCTCGACGTCCCGGACGCCGAGGGGCGACAGCTCGGCCTGCCGGCCGCTGCCAGCCACTGATGACACGCATCCGGCTCGAGCGGCAGGGGGCAGTCGGACGCATCATTCTCGCGCGTCCGGATCGCGGCAACGCGATCGATCGCGAGATGACGTCCGATCTCTTCGCCGCATGCGCGCAGTTCGAGCGCGATGGACAGGTGCGCGTCGTCCAGCTCACCGGTGACGGCGACGATTTCTGTGTCGGCGCCGACATGCAGGAGCTGTCGAACGCGGTCGGCGCCACAAGCGAGTCGAATCGCGAGCACTCGGAAGCGTTCGGGCGCGTGCTCCTCGCGCTGCGTGCCCTGATGAAGCCGGTCGTGTGTTCCGTGCACGGTCGGGCGTTGGGCGCGGGCGCGGGACTGGCCACCGCCTGCGATCTCGTGCTGGCACGTGAGGACGCGGAGCTCGGGTACCCCGAGGTGAAATTCGGATCCGTGCCGGCGGCGATGATGACACTCCTGCGTCGCACCGTCGGCGAAAAACACGCGGCCGATCTCGTGCTCACGGGACGCGTGATCAACGCGGAAGAGGCGGAACGCATCGGACTGGTGAGTCGCGCGCTGCCAGCCGCGACGTACGATCAGGATGTGATGGCTGCACTGGCCGGCATGGCGCGCTCGCCGAGCACCTCGCTCGCACTCACGAAATGGCTGCTGTACAAGCTCGACGCGCTGTCGTTCGACGATGGCGTCGCAGCGGGCGTGGTCACGGATGTGGAAGCGCGGGCGACGGCCGAATTCCAGGAAGGTGTGCGCAGGCTGGCCGAGCAGGAGGGCGCTGGAGGAGGGACAGGAGAGCCACCCGCAAGAGGAGATTCGCCATGAACAGGTATCTCGCGATCAAGCTCGCGCTCGCCGCCATCGGTGTGATTCTTCTCGGCTACGGCATGTCGGTGGATGATCCCACCATTCGGTGGATCGGCATCGCTTTTCTCGCGGCAGCCGTGTTGACGCGCTTCCTGCCGAAGCGGCTGCGCTCGGGCGACTATCCGCGCAATCCTCCGCCGGCGGCGTAAGGTTTTCCAGCGCGGTGAAATCATGCCGCGGCGCGAGCGCGCCGTGGCAGCGTTGGCGGCATGCCCGGCATGCCTGCACTGGACGAGGCGCGGCGGACGTTGCGCCGCTACTTCGGCTATGACGATTTCCGGGCGGCGCAGATCGACGTAATCCGGAGCATTCTCGATCGCCACGATACGCTGGCGGTCCTGCCGACGGGCGGCGGCAAGTCCATCTGTTACCAGGTGCCAGCGCTCACGATCGGCGGCCTCACCGTGGTGATCTCGCCGCTGATCTCGCTGATGAAGGATCAGGTGGACCGGCTCGTGAGCAAGGGCGTGAACGCCGCATTCCTGAACAGCACCGTGCCGGTCGGCGAAGCCCGCAGTGTGCTCCAGCGCGTCACGTCCGGCGATCTGACGCTGTTGTACGTCGCGCCCGAGCGCTTCGAGGTACCCGACCTGCAGCGCGTACTCACCGGCCGCGTCACCATGATCGCCGTGGACGAGGCGCACTGCATCAGCGAGTGGGGTCACGACTTCAGGCCGAGTTTTCGCCGCATCGCCGATGTCGCCGAAACGATCGGACGACCGCAGATGGTGGCGCTGACCGCGACGGCTACACCCACCGTTCGCGCCGACGTTGCGCGGCAGCTTCGCATGCGCTCGGAGCGGGTGTTCGTGCAGGGATTCGACCGCACGAATCTCCACTATACAGTCACGCGCTGTCGCAACGAATCGGACAAGGATCACGTGTTGCTCTCGACGCTGCGGCGGTTGCCGCGGCCGGCGATCGTGTACGCCGCGACCCGGAACGCCGTGCAGCGGCTCGCGCGGCAGCTCACGCGTTGGGGCGTGCGCGCGCTGCCGTATCGCGGCGGCTTGCACGACGACGATCGCCGCAGCGTGCAGGAGGAGTTCATGCGCGGCGACGTGGACACGATCGTCGCGACGAACGCCTTCGGGATGGGCATCGACAAGCCCGACGTGCGTCTCGTGGTGCACTACGCCATGCCCGGAACGCTCGAGGCCTATTACCAGGAAGCCGGACGCGCGGGACGGGACGGAGCCCCCGCCCGCTGCGTGCTGCTGCACATGTACAAGGATCGCTTCACGCACGAATGGTTCATCAACCGCACGTTTCCCGATCGCGCAGAGGTGCAGCGCGTCTACGAAAGACTGCGGGTGAGCACCGCCGCCGGCCACTCCACCAAACCCGACGGTGACGCCGACAGCGCGTTGCGTCTGCTCGTCCAGGCCGGCGCCGTGGAGGCGCACCGCGGCAGCACACGCGCCCACGTTCGCGTGCTCGCCACGGCACGCCGTATCGCACGCGAGCTGGTTGCGCCCGCCGACGACGCCGCACTGAACGTCATGCGCGCGCTCTGGCGCTCGGGCGCGCACGAGACGTTCGGCGGACGCGAGGTGGACGTCGAGTCTTTTGGTCCGGACACGCGGGGCACCACGGCGACTCTCGAGTCGCTCCGCGATCGCCAGTTTCTCGACTTCACCATGGTCGGCGACGGTTTGCGGGCCGTGCGCGCCGAGGCGCCGCTCTCTGCCTTCCACATCGATTGGGACGCGCTGCAGCGCCGCAAGGCGGCGGACCTGCAGAAACTCGCCGCCATGCAGGGATACGCGTTCACCTCAAATTGTCGCCGGGCATTCGTGCTTCGATATTTCGGTGAACGTCGGACGCGCGATCGCTGCGACGGGTGCGACAATTGCCTTCCTCGCTCCTGAGGCTGTAAATGGACGACTCTCTCTATTTCACCGAACAGCACCTGCAGGTGCGCGAAATGGTTCGCCAGTTCGCGCGCGACGAGGTCGCGCCCATCGCCGCACAGTACGACGCGTCAGCCAAATTTCCGTGGGAGAGCATCCGGAAGATGGGAGAGCTCGGCCTCCTCGGCATTCCATGGCCGGAGGAATTCGGTGGCGCCGGCCTGGATACGCTGAGCTACATGATCGTGATCCACGAGCTGGCGAAGGTGGACGCGTCGCATGGACTCACCGTGTCCGCGCACACCACGCTCGGCACCTCGCCGATCTTCCGGTTCGGCACGGCCGAGCAGAAGAAGCGGTACGTGCCAGTGCTCGCGAGCGGGCGCGTGATGGGCGGCTTCGGTCTCACGGAGCCGGACGCCGGCAGCGACGCGGCGGGCACGCGGACCACGGCGGTGCGCAAGGGAGACCGCTACGTCGTGAACGGCACCAAGCGATTCATCACGCACGGCGGCGTCGGCGAGATCTTCGTCGTCACGGCGAGGACGACACCCGGAAACGGCACCGCGGGCATCAGCTCCTTCATCCTCACGAAGCACACGAATGACCCGCAGGGCGCGGCAGCCGCGGGGGTGGGACACGAACCCAGCTTGCTCCCGATGAAGGGGTTCAGAGCGGGGAAGAAGGAGGACAAGCTCGGCTGGCGCGCGTCCGACACGTGCGAGCTGATCATGGAAGATGTCGAGGTGCCCGTCGAAAACCTCCTCGGCACCGAAGGCGACGGGTTCAAGAACTTCATGAAGACGCTCGACAACGGCCGCATCGGCATCGCCGCCTTGTCACTCGGCATCGCCGAAGGCGCGTTCGAGGAGGCGCTCAAGTACGCGAACACGCGCAAGCAGTTCGGCCAGACCATCGCCAGCTTTCAGGGCATCCAGTTTCAGCTGTCGGACATCGCCACGGAGATCGAGGCCGGCCGTCACCTCATGTTTCACGCGGCGTGGCTGGCGCAGAACGGCCGCCCATTCTCCAAAGAAGCGGCGATGGCGAAGCTGTTCTGCTCCGAGCTGGCCATGCGGGCGACCATCAAGGCGATCCAGGTGCACGGCGGGTACGGCTACACCAAGGATTATCCCGTCGAGCGGATGATGCGGGACGCCAAGATCTGCGAGATCGGCGAGGGCACCAGCGAGATCCAGCGCATCGTCATTGCCCGTCATTTGCTCAAGGAGCTGACCGACTAGATCTGCGTGTTGCTTAATGCGCCGACGCGATTCATCATGTGAACGTGTCTTCTGATCTGGCGGCTAGGAATGTCTAACGCGCTTCGGCGCAGCGGGATCCTGGTATGCACGTTCGCGATGTGCTCCTGCGGAGAACCCAACACTCCGCCACCAGCGGACACACCTGCATCGACGTCGCGACACGTGCTCGTGACGAGTCTGAACATTGCGGACACCTGGATTGGCCGTAGCATCGATGTCCGGGTGGGTGTGACACACACGGCTGCGGCGAGTGGTATTCCCATCGAACTGCGCGCGAGCGGCGATGGCGGATTCCTCCACTGGGACGACAGGCGGTGGGTAAATCCGGACACGGTCGTTACCTATGCGGACGGCTCGGCACCGGGAAGGTCGTGGCGCGTCGGCTCGGACACTGGCACGCAGAGTGTGACGGTTCGCGTCCTCGAACCTCACGGCGACACACATGTTCTCCTCGCCCGCGTTGCGTCGCCCCCTCCCATGATCGTGCATTTCGACGGATCAGCGTGGAGCGCGATGTCGACCGGGACGGAATCATGGGATCAAATCGTCGCCCTGTGGGGAGCCAGCTTCACAGCGCACAGCGACGGCGCACCCTGGGATCGAGTCCGGACAGCGGGATTGTACGTGGTGGCCATACGACCGGACTTGCCCTATTGGTCGACATGTCGCGAGCACGTACTTGAATGGACAGGCTTGCGGTGGCACCCCGTGGCATGCGTCGATGGCGATTTGAACTACGCGTGGAACATCGACGGCCGCTCAGCCAGCGACGTATTCGCCTTTTCAGCGGGCGGCGCCACCACGAAAGGCACCTTTCTCCTGCATTTCGACGGCCACACGTGGTCCCGGTCAGCCTTCGGGTTTCTTTGCGCTCTCTCCGATATCTGGCCGTCTCCCGAGTCACCAACCGTGTTCGGCGTAGGAACGTGCCACGATCGGCCTGGCTTCGTCCGAACGGACGGGGCGACCGGTGTCAGCGGAGAGCTTCCGGCCTTCGCCAGAGCACTTTGGGGAATTTCGGCTTCCATGATCGTCGCCGTCGGCAACGGCATTCTACGCTATGACGGTACGACGTGGACGCAGGACACCAGTCCTACGACCGTCGGTCTCAACGCCGTACATGGCTCTGCCGCAAATGACATTTTCGCCGTCGGCGGGAATGGCACCATCCTGCATTTCGACGGTAACGCGTGGACCCAGCAACTGAGCGGAACCTCGGCCGCGTTGACATCGGTTTTCGAAATTGCGCCCAAGGATGTTTACGTCGTCGGTGCCCAGTCGACCATCCTCCACTACGACGGGACGAGCTGGAAATCGCTCCAGTCCGGATTTCCGATCCACTTCCGGCGCGTCTGGGCGATCGGGCCAAAGGATGTGGTCGCCATCGGCGACCCGATCCCGACGCCCTGACCGCCTAAGTCGTTGCGAACATTGCGGAAGCACGCAGCTCGTTGTAGTAGTACTGCAGTGTCTGCAAGCACGTTCGTTCCCGCTCCGGCCGCGCTGCGCTTTTCGCGGCTGCGCCAGAGCGATCCGCGTACGGTCGTCCTCGCGTTTTTGTCGAGGGCGCTGCGTGCGCTCACCCTCTCCGCGATGACAGGGTCTCAGACCGGGACCGATCGCATGCCGGGCCGCCTTACGCTGGCCCTCCGCGCTCTCGGAGCGCGCATCACTGCCGCCGTACGCGGCAGCGCGCGCCAGCCGGTACCGGCATGGACGATCACTCGCGGGTCAGGGGTACCCCCCAACAGTTCTATTTTCGATGAAACGAGAGATTCTGATCAATGCGACCGCGCGAGAGACGCGGGTCGCGATCCTCGAGGACGACCAGCTCGTCGAGCTGCTGGTTGATCGTCCCGATGCCCGCCGGATGGTGGGCGACATTTACCTGGGCCGCGTCGAAGCCGTTCTTCCCGGTATCCAGGCGGCATTCGTAGACATCGGCACCGAAAAGAGCGCGTTCCTGCACGCGTCCGATGTCGTGCTGCCGGACGAAAAGAACGGCAGCGACGATGATGCGGACGACGCCGCCGACGACGAACCCAGCGACGAGGACAAGCCGCGGCGCCGCCGCGGCAAGGACGTCCCCATCCAGGATGCGGTGAAACGCGGCCAGGACATCCTGGTGCAGGTGTCCAAGGAGCCGATCTCCACCAAGGGTCCGCGCGTCACTGCCGACGTCTCGATCGCCGGGCGCTTCCTGGTGTACATGCCGTTCGCGTCGCGCGTCGGCGTGAGCCGCAAGATCGGCGAGCGCGGCGAGCGCCAGCGCCTGCGCAAGATGGTCGAGGAAATTCTTCCCGCCGACTCCGGCGGCGTCATCATCCGCACCGTCAGCGAAGACGCAACACAGGAAACGTTCAGTCGCGAGCTGCAGACGCTGATGAATCAGTGGAAGCGCATCACGAAGAAGACACATTTCGTGCGCGCGCCCGCGCTCGTTCACCGCGAGACGAACCTCACCCGCGGCCTGATTCGCGACCTGTTCAGCGAAAAGGTCGAGCAGGTGACGGTCGACGCCAAACAGGTGCACAACGAGATCCTCGAGTACCTGAAGGGCATCGCGCCGGACCTCGCCGATCGCGTGAAGCTCTACGAAGACCAGGTGCCGCTGTTCGACAAGGCGAACATCGAGCACGAGATCCGCGACTTGTTCAAGCGCCGCTGCGACCTGCCGTCAGGCGGCTATCTCATCATCGAACCGACGGAAGCGCTGGTCTCGATCGACGTGAACTCGGGTCGCTACACCGGTAAGAAGGATCCGGAGAAGACCATCCTGCGCACGAATCTCGAGGCGGCGCGCGAAGTCGCGCGCCAGCTGCGGCTGCGCGACGTCGGCGGCATCGTCGTGGCCGACTTCATCGACATGGAGACGCGGTCGAACCGCGACAAGGTGCTGCAGGAGCTGCGCAATCATCTCGGGCGCGACCGCGCGCGGACCAAGGCCTTCGCCGTCAGCGACCTCGGCCTCATCGAGATGACCCGGCAGCGCGTGCGGCAGAGCCACCTGCAGAACATGACCGAGCCATGCGCAGTCTGCCATGGCACCGGACGCGTGTTCACGGCCGAGACGGTGGTGCGGCGAGTGGAGCGCGCCATCCGCCGGGTGGTCGTAGAGGGACGGCGCGATCACCTGATCGTGAAGCTGCACCCCGACGTCGCCATGTATCTGCTCGAGCAGGAGCGCGAGTTCTCGAAGAAGCTCGAGAAGATCGCGGGTTTCCCGCTGGAGCTGCGCGACGACCCGCTGCTGAGGCCGGACGAGTTCAAGCTGGTCGTGAAGTCCGCCGGCCGCGATGTCACGCAGCAGTACGCCGTCGCGTAAGCCCCTGTGTTGACTTGGACTTAGCTGACCAGTATTTTTCGAGGCTCAATGCCAACGAAATCAGCTTCGTCTCCGATGTCCTACGCAATCATCCGCACCGGCGGGCGGCAATTCCGCGTCGAGCCGGGCAAGAAGTACCGTCTTCCAACGCTTCAGGGCGAGCCCGGCGGCAAGATCGAGTTCACCGACGTGCTCCTCGGCAACGACGGCAAGGCGGTGAAAGGCGCGGACAAGAAGCTGGCGAAGGCGAAGGTGACGGGTGAGATCGTCCGTCACGGCAAAGGCGACAAGATCGTCGTCTTCAAGATGAAGCGCCGGAAGAACTACGCGAAAAAGCAGGGACACCGGCAGGGCTTCACCGAAGTGAAGATCAACGACATCAATCTCGGCTAGTCGGAGTAGTCATGGCTCATAAAAAGGGTGTCGGCTCGTCCCGGAACGGCCGCGATTCAAATCCGAAGTACCAGGGCGTGAAGAAGTTCGGCGGCGAGAAGGTCATCGCCGGCAACATCATCATCCGCCAGGACGGCACCAAGTGGCACCCCGGCCGCAACGTCGGCATGGGAACCGACTACACGATCTATGCACTCGTGGACGGTGTCGTGAAGTTCGAGCACAAGAACAAGAAGCGGCTCAAGGTCAGCGTCGAACCGAAGCAGAAGGCTTCGTCCGCCGCGTAGACCCATCTGGTCGAAAAAGGCGCCCCTCACGGGGCGCCTTTTTCGTTTGTGTCTAAAACTCTCGGGCTGGAGCACACGTACATTCAACCAGTGAAGCACCAGGGGACTCGAGTTCAGGACTTGGGAGATCGGTATGGCCATCTGGAACAAGCTGAAGGACGAGCTGAATCGAGCCGGTCGCGCCGCCCAGGATGCGATCGATGAAGGCAAGCTGCGCCTCGATCTGCTGCGCAGCCGCCAGGCGATGGACAAGGCGGCGCAGAAACTGGGTTATGCCGTGTATCGTGCGCGGAAGCTCGGCGGCGACATCCCCACCGATGAATACGCGCGCGTCTCCGCCGAAGTCGGGAACGCCGAGGCGGAAGTCGAGCGCTACGAGACGCTGCTCCGTGAGGCTCAGAACCGACGCAAAGCGAGCGGAGAACCCGAGCCGCCGCCGGCTTCGCCGACGGAGTGATGCAGGAATGCCGCGGCTTGCGGCGCGGAGAAGTGAACAGCAGGCCGCATTTTCACGGCCGTTCTCCGCGCTGCAGGCGCGACGGTTTTCCGGCGACGCCGGCGACTATTGCGGCTTCCTGTAGTCCGGCGGCAGGGTCCTGTACCGCTGCTCCAGCATATCCTGGCGACTCGGCGTGCCGATCTCGGTCCCGCGCACGAACACGTGCTCCGCGCGTGAGCTGAACTCGAACGGGTCGCCGCTCCATACCACGACGTTCGCCACTTTTCCGGCTTCGAGGCTGCCATACCGGTCGCCGATGCCGAGCACGCGCGCCGGCACGATCGTCACCGCACGCAACGCGTCGTCCCAGCTCATTCCATATGCGACGGCGTTGCCCGCCTCCTGCTTCAGGTTGCGGACATTGAACGTCTCCGCGTCCCCCGTGCCTGCGTCGCCGATGAGCACGACGTCGACTCCGGCGCGCTTCAGCTGCGCGGCGTTTTCCTGATACGACCCGAGGGTGGAGAAGCTCGACGGAATGTTGCTCATCGCGCCCGTGAAGACAGGTACGTGCGCCGCCGCCAGCTTGTCCGCCACCAGCCAGCCCTCGGCGCCCCCCGCGATGATGAGCTTGAGGTTGTACTCGCGCGCGATCCGTAGCGCGGCCTCGATGTCGCTCGCGCGGTCGGCGGCGACCACGAGCGGCTCGCGCCCTTCGACCACGGGGATCATGGCCTCGAGATCCAGACGGCTCGCGGCGAAGTCGCGCGTCGCCGCCCGCTCGTAGTCCGCCTTTCGCCGCGAGTATGCGCGCGTGTCCTCCAGCAGCTCGCGCAGACGCACCAGCAGCTCGCCACGCGCGCTCGGACCGTTGTTCTGATGATCGGCGACATCGGCGATCATCGCCACCGGCGCGCGCACGAGCATGTCGGAGATCGATCCCTTCACGAGATCCACGACGGCGGCCTGACCGGCGATGATGCCGCCGGACGGCGCGATGACCACCGTGGTGATGCCCTCGTTGCGTGCCGGCGCAAGATAGACCGACGCGGGATTGAATCCCTCCCACACCGTGAACGCCGCCGCGATGTTGTCCTTGCCGCGCGCCGACTGGTCGCGCGTGTCGCGCTCGAGACCGATGTCCACGAGTCCGAGCTCCGTGGCCGAGTTGATGAAACCCGGCGTCACGATCTTTCCGGTCGCATCGATGCGTTGCGCACCCGCGGGCACGGCGACGTTGGCGCCGACTTCCGCGACGCGACCGTCGCGCAGGATGACGGTACCATTGTCGATCGGCGCGCCGGTCATCGTGTAGACGCGGCCGCCGGTGATGGCGACCGTCTGCGCGCCGACGATCAGGGGTGTCGCGCAGAGCAGCGCGATTGAACCAAGCGTGAGTGGACGCATCAGCGGCTTCCTCCCGGGAGACGAAGTTCGGGCACGAAGCCCAGCTCGAAGTCGGTGCGCCAGCGCTCCGCCGGATCGCTGCGGTCGAACATCAAGGCGCCGTCGATCCAGACTTTCTCGGTCCGCGAGTAGACGCTGAACGGATCGCCGGACCACAACACCACATCGGCATTCTTGCCTACCTCGAGTGTACCGATACGGTCCTGCAGCCCGAGCGCCCACGCCGGGTTCGCGGTGATCCACTTGATCGCTTCATCCTCCGTGACGGTGACGCCGACGTCGCGGCCGGCATACATCGCCTTCGCGGCTTCCTGATTCAGGCGCTGCGATCCCGAGGGATCGTCGGAATGGATGATCGTGCGCGCACCCGCGTGATGCACGAGGGCGGCATTCGCCTTCACCGCGTCGATCGCCTCCATCTTGAACGCGCCCCAGTCCGCCCACACGGATGCCGAGATCGAATCGCGCGCCAGCAGGTCCGCGATCTTGTACGCTTCCACGCCGTGATGGAACGAGCGGATCTTGTATCCGAACTCATTGGCGATGTCGATCATCTGCGCCATCTCGTCGGCGCGATAGCAGTGGTTGTGGACGTAGATGTTGCCGCGCAGCACTTCGGCGAGCGTTTCGTTGTTCAGGTCGCGGCTCGGTGGATCACCCTGATGATCGGCATTCCACTTGTCCCAGCGACGCCGGTAGGCCTCCGCGTTGATCCACGCCGTCCGGTAGCCGGCGACGTTGCCCATGCGGGTGGACGGACCGCGGTTCTCGTACACGCGCTTCGGGTTCTCGCCGCAGGCCATCTTCAGTCCGTACTTCGCGCCGGGAAACTTCATGCCCTGGACGGTGCGCGCGGGCACGACCTTGAGCACCACGCTCCGACCGCCGATGAGGTTCGCGGAGCCCGGCAGCACCTGCAGCGTCGTCACACCGCCCGCGAGATTGCGCGGGAACTGCGGATCCTGCGGCCACACCGAGTGTTCGGCCCACACGTACGCCGTCACGGGGTTGGTGGCCTCGTTGCCGTCACTGTTGCCGCTCGTGCCCGGGGCCGAGTAGACGCCGAGGTGCGAGTGGTCGTCGATGATGCCCGGCGTGACGAACTTGTTCGTGCCGTCGAGCACGACGGCGTCCGCCGGGGCGGCGACGTTCGTACCGATCGCGGCGATCTTGCCGTTCTGCAGCAGAATGGAGGTACCGCGCAGCGTCGGGCCGGCCGCGGTCATGATGGTCGCGTTCCGGATCAGCGTCGCGCGCGCGGGGAATGGCTGGTAGGTGCTCGGGAATGGATCGGCATTCGGCACCGAGAAAGCGCCTGGTCCGCCCGATGCCCTGGTGGCAGGCGTCTGCGTTGCCGTCGTTTGCGCCGGCGTCTGGGGGGCTGGGGCCGACTGTGCTTGTCGGGCGCATGCCGTCGCGCCAAGCGCGATCAGCGCGAATGAAAGGACGAGGTGCGTGCGCATCGATGCGGGTGAAGAGTGAAAGAGTCGGGCAGGGAGGCTGCGAAGATGCGTCGCGACCTCGGAGTTGGACAGTGAGCAGCGTTCAGAGATTCGCGAGCACCGCGAGGTCGTCCGTGCAGAGGCCCGCCACGCCCAGGTCGCGGAGAACCCGTGCGGTGCGATCGGAGTTCACCGTCCACACGATCACGCGCACACCGAGCTCGCGCGCGGCCGCCATGAACGGCTCGTCGACGAGGCTCCAGTGCGGCCACACGTCGCGCGGCCGCGTTCGCGCGACGGCCGCCCGCATGGCGTCCGCGGGACGCGGGATGCCGCGGTCCAGCAGGACTCCGCGTGGAACGTCCGGTGCGATGGAGCCGACGCGCTCGACCATCTCGTGATCGAAGGAATGCATCGCGTAGCGATGCCCGAACTTCCGCGCCACCTCGACCGCCGCCGCCTCGACGTCGCGGCCTTTGAGCTCGATGTAGACGACCACTCGATCGCCCATCGCGTGCAGCACGTCGTCCAGCCGAGGCATGGTCGCCCCACCGCCAAGGTCGAGGGAAGCGAGATCTTCCCATGAAGAGCGCCGGATCTGGCGACCCCTGGCTGTCTCGTCGTGATGCACGACGACCACACCGTCCGCCGTGATGTGCACGTCGAGCTCGACGGCGTCGGCGCCCAGTTCGAGGGCTCGCTGGAAGCTGGGAAGGGTATTCTCCAGCCGCTCGCGCGGCGCCCCACGGTGTGCGACGCGCTCGACCCGGTCGGTGGCCATGGCGCACTATAATTTGCTCTCCGCCTTAACGAGCAGCGGCCGCCCCCGTCTACCTCATCGGGCGAATGACCGAATCAGGCCGGCGTAGCGACGCCATCGATACGGCGCTCATCGCGCAGTGGAAAGCCGGCGACCAGCGCGCCGCGTCGGCTCTGGTGACGCGTCATGCATCCGCCCTCGCGCGATTCGCGGCCAGCAGCGGCGCGCGCGACGACATCGACGAGCTGGTGCAGGACACGTTCGTGCGGGCGTTCGCGTCGCTCGACGGCTTTCGCGGTGACAGCTCGTTCCGGACCTGGCTGTTCAGCATCGAGCGCCGCCTGGTGCTCGACCGGCAGCGATCCCGGAAGCGGCATCAGCCACCGGAAGAGCTGCGGGACGACGCGGCGGCGACAGCGTCGGATCCACTCGACGAGGTCGTCGCGACGGAATCGGAGGCGCGGGTGCGCCGTGCGATCGACCGTCTCACGCCGACGCAGCGCGAGGTGTTCCTGTTGCGGGTCACGGAAGGGTTGTCGTACCGGGAGATCGCCGCGGCGCTCGACTCGACGGAGGGCGCGGCACGGGTGCACTACCACAACGCCATGCGGGTGATCAAGGAGTTTGTCGATGCGTGACTGTGACAACTTGGAGGTGCGCGAACGGTTGCCTGATCTTCTGCATGGCACCCTGGCCGATGCTGCCCGCGCCGAGGCCGAGGATCATGTGGCCTCGTGCGCGGACTGCGCCGCGGAGCTCGCGCTCCTGCGCAGCGTGCGCGACGGAATCGCTCATGCGCCGGGCGTCGACGTCGATCGCATCGTTGCGGCGATCCCGCCGTACCGGCGTTCACCCCGGCGCGACGTGCGCGCGCTCAGCTGGCGCGTCGCAGCGGCGCTCGTGTTCGTCGCCGCTGGTGCGACGCTGTGGTCGAGCGCGGCACGATCCACCCGGCAGCCTGCCGTTCCGTCAGCCGCGCCGCTGGTGACCGGTGCGACCGCGGCAGCGCCAGTTGCG
>DATFHG010000132.1:0-11331 GCA_035248725.1 Gemmatimonadaceae bacterium
GAGAAAAAGGAAATGCTCGCCCGCGCGAAAGCGCGTGAGCAGTGGCGCGACTCTCGGCACCACGCGCGTGCGAACCCAGCGCGCCAGGCGCCCGGGCTTGGTGACGATGGTGAACGCGCGGTCGGTCGTCTCCACGAGGCGGCGCGCGAAACCGATGCGCTCCGGCTCGTACGTGTCCAGCAGCGCGGCACGCGCGTCTCCGTGCACCACGGCCGCGAGCTTCCACGCGAGGTTGATCGCGTCGCCGATGCCCGTGTTCATCCCCTGCCCGCCCACGGGACTGTGGATGTGCGCGGCGTCGCCGAGCAGGAACGCGCGTCCGCTGCGAAAGCGGTCGGCCACGCGATGGTGCACGTGATACGTGGAGAACCAGTTGGCGCGGTCCACGCGGAGGTGCAGCGTGTCGGACGCACGCCGGTCCACGTCCTCGAAGGTCGGCTCGGCGTCGCCAGCGGCCAGGTGAATCGGCCCGATGAGACGCAGCCGCCCTTCGCCCTTGAGCGGAAACACCGCGAGAAAATCCGCTTCGTCGAGCTCCACGTGCAGCTCGCCGTCCGCCGCGGGCCCCGACGCATCGACGTCAGCGACGTAGAACACGCCCTCGTACGTGCTGCCGGGAAATCCGATGCGCAGCGCGTCGCGCACCGTCGAGTGCGCGCCGTCGCAGCCGGCGATGTATGACGCGGAGATCGTCTCGCGCGAGCCGTCGGCGCGCGCGATCGTCGCCATGACGCCGGTGTCATTCTGCTCGAAACCCGCGAGCGTGGCGCGGCGTTCGACGTGAACGCCCGCGTCGGCGAGCCGCCCGATGAGCAGCCGCTCGTGCGCGTCCTGCGGAAACATGAGGGCGAATGGAAAGGGACTGAGGCCAGCGCCGAGGTCGGCGAGCGGCAAGCGTGCGGCGCGTTTGCCGCGCACCCACAGGTTCGCCGCAGCCACTTTGTGTCCGGCGTCGATCACGGCGTCCGTCAGCTGCAACTGCCGATACAGCTCGAGCGTACGCGCCTGCACGGCCAGCGCGCGCGATGTCGTGCCCGGCTCCGCGGTCTTGTCGATGATGCGGACGCGCACACCGAAATGGCTGAGCCAGAGCGCGAGCACGAGTCCGGTGGGCCCCGCGCCAATGATCAGAACGTCTACGTCGCTCATGTCATCCCGAGCGCAGCGAGGGACCTGCACTCATGCGAACACGAGCGTCCGTCACGGCTCGCGCATTGCGTGCCTTGGTCATGTCGTCACAGGAGTCGATCATGGCACGAGTAAAGGACCCCGTTTGCGGGATGATGGTGGACAGCGTGACCGCACCGGCGTCAGCCACTGCCGGCGGCGAGACGTACTATTTCTGCTCAACTGCATGCGAGCGCGAGTTCAGCGCGCATCCGGAGAAATACACCGGGCGCCACGAGACCAACACAGTGAATGCGTCCCGTACCGAGCAGAAGGCACGTGGTGGAGATGCGCCTCGGACCACGAGTGATGGAATCACCGCGCCGAAGTTCGGATCGGCCGGCAGTGGCGGGGCCGAGCTGGAGCCCGGTCCTGATCGCAATCGCCGCGGCTGACGCTGTCATCCCGAGCACAGCGAGGGATCTGCACCCACTCAACGCAATCGGGCGTCGGCAACCGTCGGCTGAAACAGCTCGACGGGATTGCCGGATGGATCGTCGAGAATGATCTGGTTTCCGCCGACGCCCTTGATGATGTCGCTGCGGAAGTGAACACCCGCCTTTCGTAGCGACGCCACCATCGCGTCAAGATCCTCGACTTCGATGGCGAAGCGGTTCCAGCCGCCGGGTTCGGGCCTGGTGCCGTCGGGCATCGACTGTCCGCCGCCTCCCATCCCGCTCGGCGCGCTGAGCACGAGTCGCAGATCGCCGCGCGATAGCATCGCGAACGGCGGCGCGGGATGCATCACGAGCTTGAATCCCAATCGCTCGGTATAGAACGCGATCGCGGCGTCGACGTCTCGAACGATGTAGCGCACCTGAACCGTGGCCATGGGCATTACCTGTCCTGTGTCACGTCACTCGACGCGAACCCACGTGACGCGAAATTCGGTCGGCGCCGACCCGGCCGGTCCTCGGTCAACGGTGAACAACGTGTCGCCGTGAATTGTGAATTGGTGAGGAATCGTCCAATACCCCGAAGCTGGGCGCGGCCGCTTGGCTACGACCGGCTGCAGGGTGAGGACGTTCCCGCGAACGCTGTACGTCCCGCTGTTCGCCACGGAGCCGTCAAACGCGGCGACCTTCTCAGGATCCGTTGGACGCGGAGCGGCAAAGTCAGCGCGAGCGTTGTCGCCGGCTTCGTAGACCTCGCTGTAGTGACGAGCCGTGATGATCAGCAAACTGGCAGGCGGCGAAGGATTCGTGAACGCGCCGTTTGGTCCGCGCAGCGTCACGGTCGACGCGCGCCAAACTCCGACGAGCGTGTCGTTCGTGACGTCGTTCGCGCGCACGCCTCGCGACCCACACGCGCTCGTTCCTAGAAGCAACACGCAGATCGGCCCAAGTGATTGCGGCGAGAACATCGTCATGTTCCCATGCGCTCGGTCGCCTGCGCATCGCGGCGCTTTCCGATGCGGCGAGCAGCAGCACCCGCGGCCAGAAAGCTGAGCGCGGTGAGCAGCGTGAGCTTTACCAGGCCCACGGAGACTAGAAAGGGCATGCCGTTGACGCGAACTCCCATCGCCAACTTAATGGCGACGACCGCGCCGATCGCGACGCCGACCCCCATGAGCACGTCACCGAGGCGCTTCATTCCAGCGGCAGCGGAAGACTATGAGCGACAGGACAGGCCGATGCGCGCGGCGACGCACATCGTGTCTGCGTCCGAAGCGCCGGCAACATTTCTTCGCGCGCTGCGCCATTCGAAGAACAGGAGGGCCGCAAGGGCGACGAGCACCACTATAAGGATGCGCGCCGAAAGAGCGCGAAACGCTGGAAGGCGAAGGGCAACGGGCGTCGGTGGCATCGGGCCTCCGTATAGGCTGTCGGCGAAACGTACCACCGTTCTCCCGAGCGAAGCGAGCGCAGTTCTCCCCGAGCGAAGCGAGGCCAGTCGTCATTCGCACTGATTGGCCTCGCGATTGCACGCCATCGCGCTCACTTCGACTCGAGGTCCGATGAGCGCACTCGACATTGCCGGTCAGCTCGATCCCAACCAGATCACCGAGATCAGCAGACAGATCGGCGCCGATCCCACACAAACGAGGAACGCGATCGAAGCCGCCGCGCCGCTGCTGCTCACCGGTGCGGCGACTACAGCTCAACAGCCCGGCGGCAGCGCGCAGATTCAACAGGCCGTCGACTCACACGCTGGCATCGTGGGCAACCTTGGCCAGCTGATCGGCGCCGGCGGCCCCGCGGACGGCGGTGGCCTGCTCGGGCGCATCCTGGGGCAGAGCACCGGCGACGTTCACACCGGCGTGCAGCAGGCGTCGGGACTGAACAGCGATCAGACCAAGAGGCTGCTCGCGATCCTCGCGCCCATCGTGCTCGGCATGATCGCGAAGCGCCGCAGCGCGGGACAGCATCCGCCGATCGACACGCATCTGCAGGAGGAGGCGCAGCGCGCACGCGAACAGGCGCAGCACCGCTCGCCGCAGATCGGCGGTATCCTCGGGAAGATTCTCAGCTACGCCGAAGCACCGAAACGCTGACTACTATGGAGGAGACCATGGCATCACAGGGCGATGTGGGACAGGCGCTGCAGGGCGCCGGCGTGAACGTCTCGAACCTGCAGGTGAAGGACGTGGGTGGCATGACCGCGATTTACGGATCGGTGCCGAGCGAGGACGACAAACGCAAAGCCGAGCAGGCGATCGAGGCAAAGGTGGGCAAGATCTCGAACCATCTCGAGGTCGCGGTCGCAGCAAGTGGCGCGGCTGGTCGCACGTACACCGTGAAGGCGGGCGACACGCTCTCGAAGATCGCGCAGCAGTTTTACGGACACGCCTCCGACTGGAAGAAAATCCAGCAGGCGAACGCCGACCTCGTTCGCGATCCGGACAAGATCCAGCCCGGCTGGACGCTCAAGGTTCCGTAGCGCATAACACGGCTGGGGTGGACTTGATCTTGCAGCGAGCTCGGCGCCGTAAGAGGCTCCGCCCCGCCCCCAACGCCCCAATCCCCAGGTCCGTGCCCACTTTGACGCTGAAGCGCGCGCTCGAAGCCGTGTGCATCGAGGAAAGTCCCGCCAATCGCGAAACCGTGAACGTCGCCACGGACGTCTTCGTCGACAGCATGAAGGCCGCCGGCAAGACGGTCGAGCAGATCATCGTGGAATTGAAGCAGATGGCGCGCGAATGTCGCTACGCGCCGTGCTCCGAGCGTATCATGGCCGATGTGCTGCAGCGCATCGTGAAGCGCTATTATCAGCGCTCGGACCCCCCGAGGGAAACTCCCGCACCGACGTAGACTCAGGGCGACGTCGTCGGCCCTTCGCCGCGCTAAGGCCGGCTGCTGTCGTCCCCCAGCCCTCGCGTGTCGTCCCGAGCGAAGCGAGGGATCTGCACTTGCTCCGAGTAAACTCCGCGACGACAGATCATCGCGCGGCGCGCTCGAGCCTTGCCAACGCCTCTCGAGCGACACGCGCCTGCGGCTGGAGCCCCGGTTCCGGATGCTGGCGCAGCGCGAGATAGAGCCGGTACTCGGCCATTGCCTCGTCGCGGCTGCCGACGGCGTCCGCGATGCGCGCGCGCTCGAGATGATACGTGGACCAGAAGTTCGGCCCGTAGATGTTTGCCGAGTAGTAGAGCCGCTTGATGGCCGCATGGGCGCGATCGAGGTCTCCGGTCTGTTCCCACAATCGCGTGACGATCAGCGCCCCCGCTGACATGACCCAGCTTCCCGACGGCCCGAGCGCGACCAACGAGTCAGCGCGCGCGCGCAGCAGCGACGCGTCGCCGCGCTTTTCGCGCGCCGCCACCTGAGCGTCAAGCAGCAGCGCGAGCTGTTGCGGACGCGTGGCGCGCCATGGCTGGCCTGGCGGAGGGCGAAAGCCGCGCAGCTGCACAATGGCCCGGCGCGCCAGGGCATCGTCGCCGCGCATCAGACCATACTGTGCTGCAGAAAAAAGCCAATCGGTCCACACGTCGATGCTGTCGGGGATCGGCGGATGGTCGAATGCCTGTAGCGCGTAGGCCAGCGTCGACGGCGCGTCGGTGGTGTCGCCATCCCAGAACGCCGCTGCGAGGAGCGTGAACGGCGTCACCTGCCGAATGCTGCGGATCGCCAGCATCGCACGGCGCGGCTGCCCGAAATTCAACGCGAGCGAGCGCTCCACGGTGGCGAGACGCCGGCGCTGCGCATCCGTGACGGCCGCCCGCTGCAGCGTCGCCAGCATACGATCGGCGTCGTCGACATAGTTCCCGCCGAAGAGCGGCGCCATCGGCATCATATCGGTGAGTGACAGATTGCGACTCATCATGCGCTCGAAGCGCTGCCAACGTTGCGCGCTGTCGGGCAACAGCCCGATGATGAAGAGATTGAAGTCCGCCATGTCCGTGCTGTCGGTGCGTTGTGCGGCGATGGCTCGAAGCGCCTTCGCCGTATCGCCGAGGGCGGCATAAATGATCGGAAGGTGCTCGCGAGCCGGGGCAAAGCCTGAATCCAGTGCGAGCGCGCGCTCGAATGCGGCGGCCGCGCGTCGCCAAGGGTCGTAGCCCGATGCGATCACCCAGCCACAATGGAAATATTGCTCGGCAAGCGAGGTCCACACCTCGGGGATGTCCGGCGACTGCAGGGTCGCGCGCTCCGCGCCGGCCCGGATCTCCGAGCACGAGCGGCGGCGGCCGGACAGGTAGCTCGTGTCTTCTCCGTCCAGCATGATGCGCTCGCGCGTGCCGAGCTTCGGATACTCGCGCAGCGCGAGGACAAGCCCGCGCGCCCCGCGGCCGCTGGACGTCCAACTCGCCGCGAGTCGCAACTGGATCGCGGCGAGAGCGAACGTCGAATCGATGTCGAGCGCGTGTGAATACGCGCCCTCGGCCTCCTGATAGCGGCCGCGTCGGTAGGCCGCCTGGCCAGCCAGATATGCCTGAAGCGCCTCGAATGGAATGCCTGCCAGATCGCGCGACTGCATCTCGTCGGCCCCGGCTTCCTGTACGAGCAGCTCCGCGGTGAGGGAATCCACAAGCAACGCGAGTTGCTGTTGCTCGCCCGTCGCGTGAGCAGTTGCGCGGACTTGGCCGCTTGGAACGGACACCAAGCTCGCGCTGATCACCAGGCGCTGCGGCATGCCGACGATGTCGCCTTCCAGGAGGCGGCCCGCGCCCACGCTCGATGCAAGCGCGAGCGACTGCACGCGCGTCAGATCGGTTGTCTCACCTCCCCCACGCTTGCGCCAGCCGCTCAGCACCGTGCGTGTGTCGACCGCGTGCACGTTGCCCGTGAGCTTCGCCGAAATGAGGTCGAGCATCCCCTCGCGCAGCGGGCGAAGTGAGGCGTCCGCTCCGGCGACGCGAAATGGCGTCACGACCACCGCATTCTCCCGCACCGGCGTCGCGTCGCGCCGCAGTCCGAGCGCGACGACCACCGCGGCTCCGACCACGCCGAGCGCACCGACGGCAATCCAGGTGCGCCGCGTTTTGTGCGGGACCCTCGGCTGTGCGGTTCCCGTGCCAGGCGTGATCGCGGCATCGATCGCGACGATAAGGTCTCTGGCACTTTGCGGTCGATCGGCCGGTCGCTTCTCCAGGCATTGCATGACGAGCTGTGCGGCCGGCCCGGGCACCGACGGCCGAACGGACGTAATGGGCTGCGGCGTCCGCGTCGCGTGTGCGGCGATCACCGCCTGGGCGCTCGGCGCTGTGAAGGGCGCGGCACCAGTCAGCATCTCGTACGCCGTGCATCCGAACGCATAGATGTCGGCCCGATGATCCACCGCTTCGCCGGCGCCTTGCTCGGGGCTCATGTACGCGGGTGTGCCGATGGCGACGCCCAGCTGTGTCAGCGTAGCGTCGTGGGTGTCGCTGCGCGCAGCGAGGAGCGCTTTGGCGACGCCGAAGTCGGTGACCATCGCGTAGTCGGCGGACAGCAGCACGTTGTCAGGCTTGATGTCACGGTGAATGACGCCATGCGCGTGCGCGTATTCGAGTGCGCGGGCGACGTCGCGGAGAATCGAGAGCGCGGCCCGGACCGAGAGCTCACCGCCGCGGAGGCGCGACCGCAGCGATTCCCCCTCGACGAACGGCATCGTGTAGAACGGCAGCCCGCCGGCGTCTCCGGCGGTGAGCAGCGGAACGATGCCAGGATGCTGCAGGCTCGCGGCCACCTGGATCTCGCGCCTGAAACGCTCGGCGCTGAGCCCGCCCGCCAGCTCCTGCGAGAGAACCTTCACGACGACGGTGCGACCCAAGGCGCGCTCCGTCGCGACGAACACGCGCGACATCCCGCCCCCGCCGAGCTCCCGCTCGATGGAGTACGTCGCGGCGAGGCACTGTTGCAGCTGGTCGCGGATGTCCGTCATGCGCGCGTCCATATATAGGATGCAGCGCAGACCTCGGCCAGAACCAGGTCACCCAGAATAATTGTGTCATCCCCAAGCGCAGTGAGGGATTTCCACTCCCTGTCATCCCGAGCGAAGCGAGGGGCCTGCACTCCAGGTTCAGATCTCCCGCTTTCGCTCGGGATGACTAGCGCGACACATCTACAACCGCGACGCTTACCGTCGGTTCAACGGTGCTGCACCTCAGGGATTGAAGGTAAGTTCGGCGACGAGTGGATTGCCGTCGCGGATATCCGACGAGAACTACTCGCAGATTTGCTCAGGGCTTCCATGACTCGTTTCGTGTCGATCGCCGCTCTGATCATCGCTATCGCGGTGAATGAGTCGTGCGTAACCGTGTCGGCCACTTCCAGGACTTCTTCCGACGGCGACGGCAGCGACGCATCGGGCTTTACCGCTGTCGTGAAAATGTTGCGTGACTCCACGTTGTCGATCGTAGCCGCGGTTGCTGACACGGTGGATGCGTCCATGAAATCTCTGCGGCTTGCTGTCGATGCAAGACCACTCGCGGAGCCGGTGAACGCTGAATTGCCTGTCATCGCAATCGCCACTACTGCGCCAGTAAGCGCGTACGCGCCCACTGACCGCGTGCGAGCCCTCGCCGAGCTCCGCATCCCGACGGCGGATATTCAATTGTACCTAGACTGTCCGGCTACGGGTGCAATAAACGCCGATCGCAGGGCGTGTCCTCGTCAACCTGTCTTATACGCGGCAATCGGCGCGATACGAGAAGGCGCTACGTGTGACTCAATACCCGTTCTTGCCTACGTTGCGTCGCGGGCAGGACGTAACGCACTGGTAACGTCGTTCATCGTGCGCCGCGAGGGGCAGACATGGAAAGTCGTCAAGAAGACCCCATCAGTAATCATCGAATAACAGATCGGCGCATCGAGGCGAGTCGTCGGTAACGAATCCGCGCGCTTCCGAAAAAGGCGTTCAGATCCCTCGCGAAGTTTACCCCCGAGCGTAGTGCAGATCCCTCGCTCCGCTCGGGATGACACGCGAGGGGCTCGGGATGACCTAGGGCGTCGCCGGCCCTTCGCCGCGCTTCAGGCGATCGATCCGGCGGCGGACGTCCGCCACCTGCGGCTGCAGGTCGGCGTCGGCATTCTTCCACAGGTCGGCGAATTTGACGTACCAGCCGAGCGCCTGCTGCCGGTCGCCCTTCTCCTCGTACAGCTCACCGAGCCGCTTGTAGATGAAGGGCATGTATTCGCCATCCGAACCTACTCCGTTCCGGCCGCCGAGCCGCGACATCGTCACCGGTTCCACCGTCTGGCGATACAGCGCGATGGCGGAGTCGGGCTGGCCCGACAGGTCGTAGGCGCGTGCGAGGCGCGGCTGGGCGCAGGTGCCGCACGGCGTGATCGTCGCCAGCTGTCGGTATTCCCGGATGGCGTCGGCGTAGCGCCGCTCGGCGAACGCGATGTCGCCGACCGTCATGTGGCGGATGAATTGGTCCGCCCACCTCGTGATCGCAACCGTGTCACGCGCGAACAGCGCGACGACGGCCTTGGCCTGATCGATCTCGCCGACGAGGGTGAGCATCTGCACCACGCGTCCGTACGGTCGCTCCACATGCGCGAGTGACGCGAGCGGCGCCTCGCGCAGCGCCCGATCGACGATCGCCCGGGCCGCAGCCGGATTGTTGCGCGTCCACCCCACCACCAGCGCGCTGTCGAGGCCCGCGGTCAACCTCCAGGCGGGAAGCGCGCGCTGCCGGTCGACGTCGGCGATGTCCGCCATGGCGCGCAACGCGTCGGACGCGCGCCCCTCACGCAAGGCGATGGTCGCCAGAACGCGATCGGCGTCGGAGCGCCGCGCGGGAGCCAGGCGCGGCACGGCGCGCATGATCTCGGTCAGCCTTCTGGCGCTGTCCACGTGGCCGGCCGCGTACACGGCGATCGGCGTGACGAGGTCCACCGCCACCTGCGCCGGGAATTTCTCCTGGAAGGCGCGCAGATCGGCCAGCGCTCGCGCCGTGTCACCTACCTGGATGTCGTTGTACACGATGTTGGTGTACGCCACGACCGGCGCGTCCGGATACTGCAGCTCGCGCCGGTACAACTCGGACGCCTTGTCGAATTGCCGCAGGAAGTTGTACACGACGCCGGCGTTGTTCATCGCCGTGGTGTTCGTCGGCTGGATGTCGAGGAGCGATTCGTACGCCGAGAGCGATTTCTGGATGTCCTGGTGCGGCCCGTTGCTGTAGTAGTCGGCGATCGTGAGATAGCGCTCGGCGTCCGTCAGGCGGTCCAGGTGCGCGTACGCCTTGCTCATGTACTCCATCTGCGGCGTCTGCATCCGGCGGTTGAAGTACTCGGCGCCGAGCTTGCGGTACGCCATCGCGAATCCCGTATCGATCGCGATCGCTTCCTCGATCAGGCTGCGCCCACGCTCGAAGTCTCCGTCGTAATCGATGGCGTGCACACCCTGCACGTACTTGCGCAGCGCTTCCAGCGACGGCGTGCTCACCTGCTCCAGCGCCTTCGCGTCGCGAATCGTGCGCAGCGATTCGCCGATGCGCTCGCGCATCGCCTTCGCCAGGTTGTCGATGGCGCCCAGCAGGTCCGCGTCGCTCGCGGCGACGGTCTGCACCGACGCCAGGGTCTGTCCCTCGAGCGTGCCCACGAGCCGCGCCGACAGCGAGTGCTTGCCGCCGACGGACACCACTTCACCTTCGACGTACGCCTTGATCCCTTCGCGCGTCGCGATCTCGCGCGCCAGGCTGAAATCGACGCGCGTGTTCACGTCGCGCTGCATGCGCCGCAGCACGTCGCGGATGCGCGTGGACGGAAGCACGGCCACGCTCTGCGACTGACCCAGCGCGGTGCGGAACGCTTCCGTCACCACGGGGCCGAGCGTGCTGTCCCCGCCGGTGTTGGCAAAGTCCGCGACCAGCATGCTCTCGTGCTGCGCGATCGCGCCCTTTGCCAGCAGCGAGCCCACTGGCCCGATACCGAGCGCGCGCAATACCATATATCCCGCCACCACCAGCACGAGCACCCCGAGCGCGTACGCCCCGCCCAGCACGGTGCGACGCCACGACACGTGTCGGCTCGCTTTCACCGCGAGCCGCGTGAGCGTGGACTGCTGCGTCGGCGACCCGCCCGGCGTCACGCTGCTCATCGTGAGCGCCTGATGCGCGCCCCGATGGATGAGATACGTGAGCACGATGACGGGAAGCCCCGCGGCCATCACGACGATCGACGCCGGGAACACCCAATCTGGAAGTCCGATCGCGATGATGGCGGCGCGCGCGACGATCACCACCGCAACCGATGCCGCGGCCCACAGCGCTATCGCCCGCCCCAGCCGCGGCCGCCCGGCCAGCAGGATCTCCGGCATCGCCGGATGCGTGCCCCCACTCGTGACCGACTCCAGCGCCTTCACCAGATCGTTGGCATTCTGCGGCCGCAGGTCGGCTTCCTTCGCCAGGCAGCGCATCACGAGATCGGCGAGCAGGGGCGGCGTGTCGGGGCGTAGCTCGCTCACCGGTTGCGGTTGCTCGCCCATGTGCGCGGCGAGCAGCCGCTGCGGCGACCGGCCATGGAAGGGCGGCCGCCCCGCGAGCAGCTCGTACGCCATCACGCCGAACGCATAGATGTCGGCGCGGTGATCGGCGGACGGATCGCCCGCGGCCTGCTCGGGCGCCATGTACGCGGGCGTCCCCAGCGCGCTCCCCACGCGCGTGAGCGTCTCGGCCACCGGCCCGGAGCGCGCGGCGGCGATGGCCTTCGCGATCCCGAAGTCGCTCACCACCGCGCTGCCGCCGGTGAAGAGCACGTTGTCGGGCTTGATGTCGCGATGCACCACGCCGTG
>DATFHG010000133.1:0-17164 GCA_035248725.1 Gemmatimonadaceae bacterium
ACGAGCGGGATCTCCGTCTGGAGCGCGAGCTCGATGTCGGCAAGCGTGGCGCGCGCGTCGCCACGCACGGATGCGACGCCGGTGAGAATCCACGCCGGCCGCTTTTGATACATGAGGCCGCGCGTGCCGTCGATCGGATCCACGATGATCGTGAGCTCGGCTTGATCGGCGGCGCGCCCACGCGGCAGCACGAGCCGGCCCGCGCCTTCGGCGAGTCCTTCGGCGATCAGGACGCACGGCCAGCGCGTCGCGATGGCCTCGAATTGCTCGACCAGCGCATCTTCCGACACGCGATCGATGGCGAAAATGGTGTCGCCGGCCGCTTCGGCGACGGGCGCGGCGAGCACGTCCATCGCCTGCTGCTCGCACGCCGCGACGACGGCATCGCGGATGGCTGCGTGCGCGCCACGCACCGCTGCGAGCAGGCTGTCGGCGTCGCGGATCATGTACGCGGCTGTTCGTCCAGGTAGTGCACCGACGACACCGCGCGGAGGTCCGCCGCCGTGGCCTCGGGGGCCGTGTCACTCAGGAAGTTGCCACCGCCGATTTCCGGGCCCGCGAGGTACTTGAGCGTGTTCGGCCGACGCAAGGGCGGCAGGAATCCGACGAACAGATGGTAGTCGCGATAGTCGCCACCGTCGGCGGGCGCCTGGTGCAGCGGCATCACATACGGAAAGGACTGCCGCCAGAGATTGTCGTAGCGGACGGTGACGTCCTTGAGCGCGCGCGCCAGCGAGTCGCACTCCGCGTCCGACAGTTCCGTCGCGAGGGCCACGCGCCGCCGCGGCGCGACGTACACCTCGTACGCGTATCGCGCGAAATACGGCACGAACGCGACGACGTGCTCGTCGGCGTACAGCACGCGGCGGCCGTCCTTCTCCTCCGCGGCGATGATGTCGTCGAAGAGCGCGCGGCGCTTCTCGCGCGCGTAGCGCCGTTGCGCCTCGAGCTCCGTGTCGAACGTCTTCCACGTGAAGTTGGTCGCGTAGAGCTGCGCATGCGGATGCGGGTTCGAGACGCCGACCACCGCGCCCTTGTTCTCGAAGATGAGCACCTGTTTCACCTCGGCGCGAGCACCGACGTCGCGCGTCTGTTGCCGCCAGGTGTCCACGACCGACGCGATCTGCTGCACGCTCATACGCGCCAGGGTCAGGTCGTGGCGCGGTGTGTAGCAAATCACGCGCGCGACGCCGTCGGCGCGCCGCACCGCATAGGGCGGTGGCGGGGCGTCCAACTGCGTGGGCGCCTCGTCGCCGACGCACGGATGATCGTTGTCGAAGACGTAGATGCCGGCGTAGCGCGGATTCGCGACGCCACTCACGCGGGTGTTGCCCGGACAGAGGTAGCACCCCACGTCATGTGCGGGCAGCGCGGCGGTCTCCGTGTCGACGACGGCGCCGATCCACGGACGTCCCTGGCGGTGTGCCGCGACGATGACCCATTCCTCGCGGAGCGGGTGCCAGCGTTCCTCCCAGACCTGCGTCGATCGGTCGCTCACGAAGCCAAGATGATGACAAGCCGGCGGCTCGTACACCATACTTGCGCATGCCGCGCAAAGCCGCGAAGGACGAATTCAGCCCGACGCCGGACGATCACTTCACCTTTGGCCTGTGGACCGTTGGCAACGTCGGCCGCGATCCGTTCGGCGAGGCCGTGCGCCCCACGATCCCGCCGGTGCGCATCGTGGAGAAGCTCGCGGAGCTCGGCGCGTACGGGGTGAACCTCCACGACAACGACCTCGTGCCGCGCGACGCGTCCCCGACGCAACGCGACCGGATCGTGAAGCAGTTCCGGAAGGCGCTCGAGAACACCGGCATGCGTGTCCCGATGGCGACGACGAATCTCTTCAGCGATCCGGCGTTCCGCGATGGCGCCTTTACCAGCAACGACGCCAACGTCCGCTCATACGCCCTGCAGAAGACGATGCGCGCGATCGACCTCGGCGTGGAACTGGGCGCCACGACGTACGTGTTCTGGGGCGGGCGCGAGGGAACGGACACCGCGGTGTCGAAGAATTCCGTCGATGCCATCAAGTGGTTTCGGGACGCGATCGACTTCCTCTGCGCGTACGTGCGCTCCCAGCAGTACGATCTGCGATTCGCGCTGGAGCCGAAGCCCAACGAGCCGCGCGGCGACATCTTCCTGCCGACCATCGGTCACATGCTCGCGTTCATTCAGACGCTCGAGACGCCCGAGATGGTGGGGGTCAATCCCGAGGTCGCGCACGACACCATGGCGGGCCTCGAGTTCTCGCACGGCGTCGCCCAGGCGCTGGAGGCCGGAAAGCTGTTCCACATCGACCTCAACGCGCAGAAGCCCGGACGCTTCGACCAGGATCTGCGCTTCGGGAGTGAGGACGTGAAAGGCGCGTTCTTCCTCGTGAAGCTGCTCGAGGACGCGAAGTGGCAAGGCATGCGGCACTTCGACAGCCACGCCTACCGCACCGAGGACGAGGACGGCGTCTGGGATTTCGCCGCGGGGAGCATGCGCACCTACGTGATCCTCCGCGACAAGGTCGCGCGCTTCAACGCGGACCCCGAGATCCAGGCACTCCTCAAGGCGCTCGGTCGGCGCGGCGCGACAGGCGGCGCTGTGCCCGCATTCGACGCTCGCACCGCGAGGCGAATCAAGGAGAAGACCTTCGACCTCGATGCGCTGCGCGCGCGGGGCTACGCGTACGAGCGGCTCGACCAGCTCACCATGGAGCTTCTGCTCGGAGTGCGGTGACGGACGCGCAGCTCCCGAAGCCGCTGTTTCTCGGCGTCGACGTCGGCACCAGCGCGATCAAGGCGCTGCTCGTCGACGCCGACGGAGACGTGGAAGGAAGCGCGAGCGCGCCGCTGGAGCTGTCGACACCGAAGCCCGGATGGGCGGAGCAGGATCCGGCTGCGTGGTGGCGCGCGAGCGTGACGGCGATACAGGCGGTGCTTCGCGGCGACGCCAGCATCGCTCAGCGCGTGGCCAGTGTCGGACTGTCGGGGCAGATGCACTCGTCGGTGTTTCTCGAGGCGGACGGTCGCGTCATCCGCCCCGCGCTCCTCTGGTGCGACGCGCGCACTGCCGCCGAGTGTCGCGAGATCACGGAGCGCGTCGGCGGCGAGCAGGTGCTGCGCGACACCGTCCGCAACGCGGCGTTCGAGGGATTCACGCTTCCGAAGATTCTCTGGCTGCGCAACCACGAGCCACAGGCGTTCGCGCGCCTGGCGAAGGTGATGCTCGCCAAGGACTACGTGCGGTATCGACTCACCGGCGAGATGGCGACGGAGCCGTCAGACGCGTCGGGCACGCTGCTCTTCGATCCGGCGACGCTCACGTGGAGCCAGACGATGCTGCGCGCGCTGCATCTCGCGCCGAGTCTGCTGCCGGACGTCGGCGAGTCGGCCGGCATCCTCGGGCGCGTCACCGAGGAGGTCGCGCGCGCGACCGGACTCAAGGCCGGCACGCCCGTGGTCGGCGGCGGCGCGGACAACGCGTGCGGGGCCGCCGGCGTCGGCGTGGTGTTGCCCGGCGCGGCGGTCGCGAGCTGGGGCACGTCCGGAACCGTGCTCGCCCCGATCGCCGAGCCGCGTGTGGATCCGCAGCTGCGCGCACACACGTTCTGTCACGTGCACCCGAACACGTGGTACGCGATCGGCGTCGTGCTCACCGCGGGTGGCGCGTTTGCGTGGTACATGGATCGCGTCGCACGCGAGTTGGCGCCGGAGGTCCGCATCGAGCAGCTCAACGCGGAAGCGGAGCGCGTGCCGCGCGGGGCGGAGGGTGTGTTGTTTCTCCCGTACCTCCAGGGCGACCGCACACCACATCGCGACGCGGCCGCACGGGCCGCGTTCCTGGGGCTGAGTCTCGCGCACGAACGTGCGCACATGACGCGCGCGGTGCTCGAGGGCGTCTGTTTCGCGCTGCGCGACTCGCTCGAGATCCTGCGCGACCTCGGCATCACGCCGTCGGAGCTGCGCCTCACCGGCGGCGGCGCGCGCAGTTCCTTCGTCCGTCGGCTGCAGGCGGAGATCTTCGGGGTGCCAGTGTGCACCGTCAATCGTGAGGAAGGTCCGGCATACGGTGCAGCGCTGCTGGCCGCGGTCGGCGCGGGGGCTTTTCCCGATCTCCCTTCAGCGACGCGCGCCACGATCGAGCGCGCATCCCTCGAACATGGAGAGACGTCAGCTCAGGCTACCTACAACTCGCTGTATCAGCGGTATCGCGCGGCGTTCGCGGCGTCGCGATTATAGCGCCATTTTCACAAGAGTGCCCTTAGGCGCGGAGACGCGGAGGTGCGGAGAACGCGGAAAAGAGATGAATGTCGTGGCTGCGCACTGCGAATTCTCGCCGCGCAGCCCCAATAAGTATTTCTTCTCCGCGACCTCCGCTCCTCCGCATCCTCTGCGTTAATGCAGTTTCCGGGCAACGACGGCAGATCCCTCGCTTTGCTCGGGACGGCGGCTTGCTCGCGATTTACAACCTCGTTCGGGATGACAACATGAAAAGGAAGAGTGTTTCTCGCAGGGAATTCATCGGTGCCAGCGCGCTCGCCGCCGGCGCTGCCGTCGTCGCCCGGCCGCTGCTTGCGGAGGAGATCCTCATCGACGGCGGCCGGTCGATCGTCGAGCCCACGCCGGTGCGCTTCGGCATTATCGGCGTCGGGATGCAGGGCACGGCACTGCTCGACACCGCGATCAAGCTGCCCGGCGTCTCGTGCGTCGCCGCTGCCGACGTCTACGACGGCCGGCACAAGCACGCGCGCGAGATCACGAACAATCCGTCGCTGCGCACCACGCGTCGCTACCAGGACCTGCTCGCCGACAAGACCATCGACGCGATCATCGCCGCCGTCCCGGATCACTGGCACAAGCAGATCGTCCTCGACACCGTCGCGGCAGGGAAGGACGTCTACATCGAGAAGCCGATGTCGCACAGCCCCGCCGAGGGCGTGGAGATGGTGAGCGCGGTGCGGAAATCAGGACGCATTCTGCAGGTGGGGTCGCAGGGTCCGAGCACGCCCACCTTCGCGAAAGCGAAGGAGATGATCGCGTCCGGCATGCTCGGCGACCTGATGATCATCGAGGCCACGCAGGGCCGAAACGACCCCTGCGGCGCATGGGTGTATCCGCCGCCGCCCGACCTGTCCCCGGCGAATACGGACTGGGACACGTGGATCGGCAGCGCGCCGAAGCACGCGTTCGATCCCAACCTCTACGCGCGCTGGCGCCAGTGGAAGGAATACGGCACCGGTGCGGCGGGCGATCTGCTCGTCCATCTCGTCACCGGCATGATGTACATGATGGGTTGGAACGAGCCGCCGAGCTACGTCGCCGCCGTCGGCGGCATCCGTCACTTCCACGACGGCCGCAACATGCCGGACATCATCGCCACCAACTTCTACTGGCACGACGCGCCGATCTACATGCGCCTGAACCTCGGCAACGAGGACGGCGACGGCTATCGCTTTCGCGGCTCGAAGGGCACGCTGGCTGTGCAAGGCGACACCGTGACGTTCACGCCGCAGCTCGGCTTCGACACGTATCCGTGCTACTACACGGACAGCTACGACCGGGAGATGAAGAAGGCGTACGACGAGCAGTGGCACCGCGAGAACGACGCGAAGGTCGCCGCGGCTGCGACGCAGAGCGTCATTCGCTACCGCGCGCTCGACTACGACGGCACCTACCTGCACCTGCAGAACTTCTTCGATGCGGTGCGCTCCCGGAAACCCGTTGTGGAAGACGTGGTGTTCGGGCACAACGCGGCGCTCGCGTGTCACATGGCGAACGAGTCGTGGCTCCGGCGCACGAGCGTCACCTGGGATCCCGCGAGCCAGAACATCCGCTCCACCTGAACCGCTCACGCAGAAGGCCGCAGATGGACGCAGAAACCAGAACGGCGAAACCTGTTGAATGGGTTTCGCCGTTCGTGCTTTTTTCTGCGTCATTCTGCGTCCATCTGTGACCATCTGCGTCTAATGTAGTGATGTTGCGAGGCGTCTAATCTCCCTCGCCAGGGCGCGAACGCGATCGGGATCCGACGAACCCTTCACGTCGGCGTCGATATGGCTCGCGAGGCTGTTGAGCGGCGGACGGCGAGCTGCGGCGGTCATCTTCTCGGCGGCGTCCAGTGAGCGGGAGATCGAGCTGACGCGCGCGGCGGAGAGGCCGTGGTCGCGCGCGAGCTGATCGAGGTAGGAGCGCACGACGGGGAATGCGGCCGGCCAAACGATCTTCGGCTGGCTCTGCGGATTGTACTCGTCGAAGTGCACGAGCTTCGCCGCCGCGAGCTCGTTCGCGGACAGCTTGTCGCTCGGCAGCAGCTCCAGGATGTCGAAGCCGCGCGCGAGCTCGGACGAGTAGACGAGGCCATTCCAGTAGTACGCGCCCCATGATCCCCCGATCGTGCCGCGTTGCCGGCTGATCGTGCCGCTGCTCGTGTCGCCCGCCTGGATGGCCGGCGGTTCGTCGGCCGGGCCGCGATCGAAGAAGGCGAGCTCGTAGGGATGGTCGGGATTCGTGAAATCGATGACGTCGATGCCGCCTTGATACCATCCCTGCACCATGATGTCACGCCCGGGCACGGGCACGAGTCCGCCGTTGTGCGAGACGCAATTCTCCTGGGCGGTCTGTGCCGACGGAATCTTGAAGTACGCGTGCTGCGTGAACTTGGCGTTCCTGTCGATGGTGAGGATGGTGTTGCCGCCCATCTCCAGCATGCTCGTCGCCTGACACATGGGCTGCGTGCCGCCGCCCCACTCGTCGGTGAACACGACCTTCGAGCCATCGTTACTGAACACGGCGGTGTGCCAGAGCGAGAAGTTGGTGTCCGCACGCGCGTCGAGTCGTACGGGCTTCTCGGGATTGCTGATGTCCACCAGGAGGCCGTAGCTCGCGCACGCGCCGGCGAGCAGGTGCAGCGCCGGATACGCGGTGACGTCATGACAGTTGCGCGGGCCGGTCGGCGTGCTCTCGCGCGCGGCGGCCCCGGCACCGGTGGAGTCCGCGCGACGTGCACGCTCGGCGCGGGCGGCGTTCTGTTCGCGTCGCATGGCGCTCGTGGGCGCCACGTCCAGGCCCGTGAAGAGACGGGCGCCCGTGACGACCTCCGCCTGCTCCGGGTGCGCGAGCGACACCCTGATGACGTCGAGACGGAAGAGCGAGTTATTCACGTCGGCGGGATCGGTGCCGTTGTTGCACCCGGCCAGCTCGCTGTCCGGACGCGCCATCTGGTTGCCGCTGACGTAGATGTAGACGACACCCTTGTCCGTCGGGCTCGGGATGACGGTGTGCGTGTGCGAGCCCTTGCACGTCTGCACGTTTTTCACGAGGCGCGGCGCGGCGGGATTGGAGACGTCGTAGATGCGGACACCGGCCATGTGATCTCGCGGGTCCTGCACACCGCCCTTCGCGCAGTCGTTGCGATTCCCGGCGCCTTCGGCCGAGATGAAGAGCAGGTTGCCGACGATCGACGGATCGCCTTGCGACGTGATGCACGGAACCACGGCGACGATGCTCGGCTTCGCCGGATTGGCGACGTCCCACACGGTGAATCCGGCGAAGTTGCCCTGGTAGACGTAATGGCCTTTGAAGGCGAGATCGGAATTGATGAACGCGAGGCCGCGCGCCGTGTCGAGCTCCGCGGGCTTGCGCGAGAAGGAGACGAGGCGCATCCCGCTCGCGACCTCGCCGGCGTCGTACAGACCGGCCTTGAGTCCGTTGCGCGGATCATCGCCGGTCGGATACGTCTGCGCCGCGGCGCTCAGCGAGGACAGGACAGTGGGCAGTGCAGCGATCATCAACGTACGGACGTGGCGCATCACTTTGAGACTCCGGTTCGGGATGACAACAGCATCTGCTCCATGGTCCCGATCTCTGCCGTCTGCACCGTCACGACGTCGTTCGCGAAAACGGAAACGTCCACGTCCTGAGCGGCGCCCGGCGTCGCCAGCAGGTCGTCCACCATCCTGAGCGCGCCGCGGTGGTGCTGGATCATGAATTCCAGGAACAGGCGCTCGAACTCCTTGCCGGAGGCGGCGTCGAGCTGGCGCAGCTGCTCGGGGCTGAGCATGCCCGGCATCTGCATCGTGTGCCACGACGACGTGTCCGGCGCGGGTTGCCCGTTGGCGCGCAGCCACTCCTGCATGAGACGAATCTCTGCCGTCTGCGACTGATCGATCTTTTCGGTGAACTTGAGCAGGTGCGCGCTCGCCTGATGTGACGCGGCCAATCGCGACATGTAGATCGCCTGCGCATGATGCGCGATCATCCCCTGCATGAACGACACGTCGGCCTGCGTGTACAGCGCGCCCGCCGGTATGCGCGCCGATGCGGGCATGCCGGACATCTCATGGTGATCGTGCTGCTGCGAGCGCGCGGGGGAGGACCACAGCAGCGCGCACAGGCCGACGGCGCGAAACCGATTCACATGCTGAATCTATCGTGGTCCTGATTCTGCAGGGACCACGCGCAATGGTCCGAGCAATCACCGTCGAACCGGGCGTCGCCGGCAGCGCGCGCCTCGAGCAGGTCGCAGCGCCCGAGTCCGCGCCCAACGCGTTGCTCGTGGAAGCCGTGGCCCTCGGCATCTGCGGCACCGATCGCGAGATCGTCGCCGGCAAGTACGGGTGGGCGCCCCCGGGTCGCAAGCGCCTCATTCTTGGGCACGAGTCCCTGGCACGGGTTGTCGAAGCGCCCGACCGGAGCGGATTCGATGCGGGCGACCTGGTCGTGCCCATCGTGCGAATGCCCGATCCCGTGCCCTGCGCGAACTGCGCGGCAGGGGAGTGGGACATGTGCAGCAACGGGAAGTACACCGAGCACGGCATCAAGTCGCTGGACGGCTTCGGCACGGAACGGTTCCGCGTGCCCACCGACCGCGTGGTGCGTCTCGAGCCTTCGCTCGATCGCCTCGGCGTGCTGCTCGAGCCCACCAGCGTCGTCGCGAAAGCGTGGGAGCATACGGAACGGATCGGCCAGCGCGCCACGTGGCGTCCGCGCATCGCGCTGGTAACCGGCGCCGGTCCGATCGGCCTGCTCGCCGCGCTGCTTGGCGTCCAGCGCGGACTCGAGGTGCATGTGCTCGATCGCGCGACCGCGGGGCCCAAGCCAGGCGTCGTGCGCGCCCTCGGGGCAACATACCACTCGGAGAACATCGCCGACCTCGAGCTCGACGCGGACGTCGTCATGGAATGCACGGGTGCGGCGCCGGTGGTCGCCGATGTGCTCACCCGCACGCGACGGAACGGGATCGTGTGTCTCACCGGCGTGTCGTCCGGCGGACGGCGCGTGCCGCTCGACATCGGCGCCGTCAACCGCGAGATGGTCCTGGAGAACGACGTGGTGTTCGGGTCCGTGAACGCCAATCGCCGGCACTACGAGGCGGCGGCGAAAGCGCTGGCCCAGGCCGATTCGCATTGGCTATCGAGTCTCATCACCCGCCGTGTATCGCTGGACCATTGGGCCGACGCGCTCCAGCCGCATCCAGACGACATCAAGGTCGTCGTCGAATTCGGAACGGCAGATTCCTCGCGACGCTCGGGATGACGGCACGGATCGAGGATTACGCGATGATCGGCGACTGCGAGACGGGCGCGCTCGTGAGTCGCGGAGGCTCCATCGACTGGCTGTGCTGGCCGCGCTTCGATTCCGGCGCGTGCTTCGCAGCGCTGCTGGGGCGAGGGGGGAACGATCACGGGCGCTGGTTGATTGCGCCCGTCGACGAGAGGGCGCGCATCACGCGCTCCTATCGCGACGGTACACTCATTCTCGAAACGCGCTTCGAAACCGCCGACGGCGCCGTCACACTCGTGGACTTCATGCCGCCGCGCGACGAGACGTCCGACGTGGTGCGCATGGTCGTGGGCGAACGTGGCCGCGTGGCCATGCATACCGAGATCGTGCTGCGCTTCGATTACGGCTCCATCGTTCCGTGGGTGAGCCGCGTGGACGGCGGCGCGCTGCGCGCCGTGGCGGGTCCGGACATGGCGCTGTTGCGCACGAATGTGAAGACGCGCGGGAAAGGACTCACCACCGTCGGCGACTTCACCGTGTCCGCGGGTGAGACCGCGTGGTTCACGCTGTCGTACGCATGGTCATACGGTCCGCTCCCGCGCGCGATCGACCCCGACGCCGCGCTCGCCGCGACCGAGTCGTTCTGGCGCGACTGGATCGGCCGCTGCACGTACGACGGCGCATGGACCGACGCGGTGCATCGCTCGGTACTCACGCTCAAGGGTCTCACGTATCGGCCGACGGGCGGACTGGTCGCCGCGCTGACAACGTCACTCCCCGAATCGATCGGTGGACCGCGAAACTGGGACTACCGCTACTGCTGGTTGCGCGATGCAACGCTCACGCTGCTGGCGCTCATGGACGCGGGTTTCCACGAGGAGGCGGCGGCCTGGCGCGACTGGCTGCTGCGCGCGGCCGCCGGCAGTCCGTCGCAGGTGCAGATCATGTACGGCATCGCCGGCGAGCGGCGCCTGCTCGAGTGGGAAGTGGACTGGCTGCCGGGCTACGAGGGGTCGCGACCCGTGCGTGTGGGCAATGCGGCGGCTTCGCAGCTGCAGCTCGACGTGTTCGGCGAAGTGATGGATGCGCTCTTTCACGCGCGTCGCGAGGGGCAGCCGCCGGCGGAGGAGGCGTGGCGACTGGAGCAGGCGCTCGTGCAGCATCTCGAGTCCATCGCCGACAAGCCGGACCACGGGATGTGGGAGGTGCGCGGACCGGCGGCGCATTTCACGCACTCGAAGGTGATGGTCTGGGTGGCGGTGGACCGGGCGATCAAGAGCGCAGAGCAATTCGGGCTCGACGCGCCGTTGGACCGCTGGCGTGCGTGGCGTGACCATCTGCACGCCGAAATCTGCGAGAACGCATACGACGTCACGATCGGTTCGTTCGTGCAGAGCTACGGCTCGAAGCACCTCGACGCAAGCGTGCTGCTCATGCCGCTCGTCGGATTTCTGCCCGCGGAAGATCCGAGGATCCGCGGCACGGTGAAGACGATCGAAGAACGGCTGATGTCGAACGGTCTCGTCTACCGCTACGACACCGGCAAGACGGACGATGGACTGCCCGCGGGCGAGGGTGCCTTCCTCGCCTGCAGTTTCTGGCTCGTGGACAATCTCGCCCTCGTCGGGCGCCACGCCGACGCGCGGCGACTCTTCGAGCGCCTGCTGTCACTGCGCAACGACGTCGGGCTGTTGGCGGAGGAGTATGATCCCGCAACCAAGCGCCAGCTGGGCAACTTTCCGCAGGCGTTCTCGCATCTCGCGCTGCTGGGCAGCGCGCTGAATCTCAGTCCACGACGCGCCGATGCCGGACAGAAACCGGCGCATCAGCGCGCGGAGTCCGGCAGAGAGAAAGGCTAGACGGGCGTGGGGATCCGGCGGTCGGCGCGCTTGCGACCAGTGGCATCCTCGACTTCGCGCTGAGCGTCGGCCAGACGGTTGATGTCCTCCCCGAGTCCGCGCGCGGCGTCGAGCAATGTCGTGATCGGCCTCAAGTCGCTCGCGCCCGCGTGCAAACGCAGTAGATCGAGCCGGATGCCTTCGAGTGCGGCGACGCTTTCGGCGAGTTGCGCGGATGCGTTTTCTTTTCGCGCCGCCAGGGCGTCCGCGCCACCCGACCCTGAGGGCGCCATCGCGGCGACGACATCCATCTCGGCGCGCGCTTCGGCGGCACGCGCCTCGAGCGCGGCGACGACGGCCGGCAGTTCCGCCAACCGATCCTTGTATTCACTCGGCAGCGCCGCGAACAATTCCGACGCGGCGAGGCCGAGCGCCGCTTCCGTGGCACGAAAAGCCGACGCGCCCGCCAGCTGGGAACGTTCCGGCGCGCCGAGTCGTTTGGCGAACCACGAGCCGATGCGGCTGTTCCAGAGGCGGTCGCGGATACCCGTCTGCCACCATTCACGCAAACGGGTCGGGATGAACTGCACGTCGAGCGCGTTGCTCACGGCGCCGAGCAGCATCGTCGTTGCCAGTGGCGTGAGAATCCAGCCGATGCCCGTGAACCGTTCGTGCAGCGTTCCCTGGAGCACGAGCACGAACGTGACCGCAAGCCACGTGGCCGACCCGACCGTCGCGAAACGCAGCGCGCGATGCAGCGGCAAGTCCACCTCGTCGCGCGAGATTGCTTCATTCTCGACGCGCTCGCGCCGCGCCACATCGAGCGCCGAGCGCAGATCGGCGAGACTGTGTCCCGCGCGGAACTGCCGCCGCGCCTGATTCAGGTGATACCCGACGATGGGGAACAACGGCGCCGCCGCGATCCCCGCCAACATCAGAAAGTCGCGTGGGCTGCTGCCGGGATTGTTGGTCAGCCATGCGAACAGATTCCCGAGCGTCAGCACGGTGAACCCCGCCGTCCAGCCGGCGTATGGCACGATCAGCGGATTTCGCGCGGCGAGCCACGAACGCAGCGTGGCGGGAAGCGCGGGACGCGCGTCCGGCGGCGCGAGCGTTTCCGCCAGCTCCTCACCATGTGCGAAGCGTGCTTCGGGGTCGCGCGCGAGACACGTATCGATCGCGGCGGCCAACGCGGCGGGAAGGCCCGGCGCTGCGCGCGCCACACTGGGTGCGTCCTCTGTTGCCTGGCGCACGAGCAGTGCGGGGACGTTGGGCGCCTCGAACGGGAGGCGCCCGCTGACGGCGAGATAGCCGACGACGCCGAGCGCGTAGATGTCGCTGCGTCCGTCGATGGATTCACCGGACGCCTGCTCGGGGCTCATGAAGTACGCGGTGCCCATCACCTTTCCCGGCTCCGTCGACAGCGCCGCATCAGCGCCGCCGTGCGCGATACCGAAGTCCGTCACGAGCGCTCGGCCGGTCGCCGCCTCGAGCAGGATGTTGTCCGGCTTCACGTCGCGATGCACGATGCCGCGTCCGTGTGCGTAGGCGAGGGCCCACGCCACCTCGCGAAGCACGCGGGCGGCGTCGGCCGGCGGCAGCGGCCCGCGCGTGCGAAGCCGTTCGCCGAGCGTTTCGCCTTCGACGTAGCTCATGACGAAAAACACGAAGCCGGCGACATCTCCGACGCGGTGGATGGGCACGATATGCGGATGCGAGAGACCGGCCGCGAGTCGTGCCTCGCGGAGGAACCGCTCGCGTGCCTCGGGACTCCGGGCGAGATGCGCGGGCAGCACCTTGATGGCCACGTCGCGGTCGAGCTGCACGTCGCGGGCGAGGTAGACGATCCCCATCCCGCCGCGACCGAGCTCGCGCTGCAGCGAGTACTCGCCCGCGAGCGCGGCCTGGAGATCGAGAAATTCCGGCGACGGATGCGTCACAGCGTCACGCGCTCGTAGGCGTGTATGCGCGAGACGTCGATGCTGAGGTCATTGGCGGCCCGGTCGTGCTCGAAAATGTCGCTGAACTTCGCTCCCCATACGATCTCATCGTAACGGTAGGACGACCGTGCGTGCACCGTCTGCATGAACGTCTCGTCGAGTCCGGTGAGCAGCACGAGGAACTCCGCGCCGCGCTCGGCCAGGTCGCGCTCGCTGAGGCCGAAGATCGGGCTGCCCTCGTCGATGGGATGGACCACGGTCCAGCTGAGCGGAAACAGGGCGACGCGATTGCGCTCGAGGGACAGCACGTTGAAGCGGCGCGTGGCGTGGCCGTCCCGCGTGTCGAAGAGCGCGAGCACCACGCGCGCTTCCAGGTCGATGATCTGCGTCGCGCGTTCGTTGGCGATGCGGAACATGAATCCGCGCTTGCCGCGGAACGGCGCGATCAGCGCGCGGTCACTGAAGGCGATCGCGGGCACCGGGCGCGAGAAGCGCGCGAACAGGATGCCGGTGATGAGCGCGATGCTCAGGAGTCCCGTGAACGCTTCGATGGTGACCAGCAGATGCGCGGCGAGATTCTGCGGGGCGATGTTCCCGTAGCCGATGGTGCCGAGCGTCTCGACGCTGAAGAAGAACGCGCGGGTGAACGGGCCGCCTGGCGCGGGACCGGCGAGGGCGTCCGGTCCGGCGACGTAGAACGCAGTGGCGAACAGCGCGTTGGCCGCGGCGTAGGCCGCGACGACCAGCAGGAAAAACCGCGGCCACGAGATCTGCAGCAGCCAGTTGTACAGACTGAGCGAGCGCCAGAAACCGGTGCCTTCGCGATGGACGTTGAAGGTGCCGTCGCGATTGAGCAGTCGCGTGCGCGTCTCGCTCGCGACCACAGAGCCGAAGCCGAGGTCGCGCTCCGCCGGGGTCACCCAGGGAGAACTTGGATACTCGGCGGTGGCTGGTTGTGGGTCGGTCATCGGAGTCGCAGCGACACGCGCATGTTCGGTGGTTCTCCCTCGTCGCCTGGCATCACGTCCATGTGCGTGTCGTGGGAGTGCAGCGCTTTGGCGAGTGACTCGACCCCGAAATCGGTGACTGCCGGCTGGCCCGCGCCGAGCACGATGGGCGCGACGTACGCGACGATCTCGTCGACGACGCCGGCGCGGAGGAACGCCGCGGCGACGGTTGCTCCGCCCTCGAGCAGCACGTGTCGCCGCCCGCGCTCGAACAGCTCGCGCAGCGCGACCTTCGGCTCGTGCGTGTGCAGTTGCATGGTCTCGGCGGCGCGGTCGAAGACGCGTCGCTGCTGGTCCAGCTCACGCTCGCCCATGACGGCGCGCAGCGGCTGGTACGACGCGGGACGATCGTGCTCGTCGCGCACCGTGAGGTGCGGATCGTCCTGCATCACGGTCTCCGTGCCGACGAGAACGACGTCGCATTCCGCGCGCAGGCGATGGACGTCGCGCCGAGCCGCGCGATTGGTGATCCACCTGCTGCTGCCGTCCGCCGCGGCGCTCCGGCCGTCGAGCGTGGCAGCGAACTTCCACGTGACGAGGGGCCGGCCGTGCTCGAGGCCGAAAAGCCACGCCCGATTCAGACGCCGCGCCTCGGCCTCCATCATGCCGTGCTCGATGGCAACGCCCGCCGCGTCGAGCGCGCGAGCGCCGCCCTGCGCAACGGGATTGGGATCGCGCATGGCGAACACGACCCGCGTGATGCCGGCCTGGATCAAGGCCGGCGCGCATGGCGGGGTACGACCCTGGTGATTGCACGGCTCGAGCGACACGACCGCCGTCGCACCCCGCGCGGATTCACCTGCCTTCGCCAACGCAGCTGCCTCGGCGTGTGGGCTGCCGGCTCCGCGATGGTAACCGTCGGCGACCAGGGAACCGTCTGATCGGAGAATCACGCATCCAACGCGCGGGTTCGGACCGAGAGGAACGCCCGGCGTCGCCGCGAGCTCCAGCGCGCGACGCATCGCCTCCTGTTCGGTCAGATCACGGTGGATGGCAGGCATCTACGACGAAGGTGAAAAGCCGGATGCGTCGGAAAGGGCCGGATGCTTCGGATCAACAACAAAATCTGTGGTGGAGTGCACACCGTCCATGCTCCGTCGCGCATTCTGTGTGCAGTCCAAAAGTAGTGATCCGAAGCATCAGGTCGTTTCAGACGCATCCGGATGGTTCACGTCGTCGTAGATCTATAAGGTGGCGCGGATGCGCCGTGCGAAGCGATGAATGATCGAGGAACGCGGTGGGAGGAGCCGGTCGAGCGTCCTCTGGTCATCGATCCACGTGGTGCGCGCCATCATATAGAAGAGGTCCACGAGGCCGGCGGACGCCTGCGGGCCGGACACGATCAGCATCGCCTCGCCGTCGGACATGAGTCCGCGCTGGTCCATGTTGTGCGACCCTTCGGCGAAATAGAAGCTGACGCGCTTGCGCTCCTCGGCGGGGATGCTGGCCTCGTAGCCGCGCATCATATCGTCGGCGCGACGGGTGGCGGAGGTGTCCACGGCCGGTGCCGTATAGCCAAGCTGCTCGGCAAAGGTCGCGGTCTGTCGAGACTGCACACGCATCGCGTCGGCGAGCACGTCGTCCCATCCCGGCTGCGAGAGCAGCGCCGCGATCGCGCCGGGGCGCGCGACCACCTGTGTCTTGCGATGTGGCTGTGGCGGATGGTCCGGCTTCTCGTCGCGCGCGATCGCGGTGGCATCGCGACCGTCGCTCGAGATCTCGCGCTCGACGCGATCCAGCACCGCGAGCGTCTTGTCGTTGAATGGGATGACCTCGCGGATCCATGGCGACCGCGCAAGCCCGTCGCGCACCTCGCGCAAGCGTCCCGCCGCGTCGTCCGCCTGCGCCAGCGCGGCGAACAGTCCAACGCGCAGATCGCCGCCGCTCTCGCGGATCTGCGGCGCGAGCGAGGTTTGCAGCTCGAGCAGCCGGCGCAGCACGTCGTGGGCGCGCGCCATCGCGGGCGCGTCGGGGACGGGCGCATTGGCCTGCGCGGGGGCGATGACATGGACGCGCGCGCCGCGCGCCGCCGCGCCGGCCAGCATGCCCGCCCACGTTTCGCTGAGCCAGAGCTGATCCGGCACGATGATCACGCTGCCGGGCTGTGCCAGGTTGTAGAGCATCGCGCGCGCAACTGACGACTTCTTGTCGCCGAAGCCGACGTCGTTGTGCACCTGCAGCGTGCGCCCCACGAAGTCGCCGACGTTCGCGCTCGTCTCCTGCGCCTGCTTGCTGGCGACCGCGCGGAGCGGCACCGGAATCTGACTCTCGGAGAAGCCGCTTCGCAGGAGCGCGCGTCGCAGCGCCGCACGCGCCTCGAGCGTCACCGGGCCCCGCACGCGAAAGCCGCGGTCCTCCCAGCTGGGGCTCGAGTACATCTCGCCGATGCCGATCCCCATGACGAAGAGTGCACCGCGGTTGGGATTCGCTTCGTTGAGATCGTACATCACGAGCTTGCGGTGGTCGCGCATCACGTTGTCGGGCGTGAATGGGATGCCCGGGATGATGTGGCTGCTGCGAAACGAGAAGTCCGACGGATTGCCGACGTTCACGTGGACGCTGACGGTCTTCGCGAGCCAGCGGTCCGCGTCGCCGCTGGCGCGGGCGTCGCGTTGCAATCGCTCGGACGCGGCGACCGCGGCGCGCAGCTCCAGCTGCCGTTCCCGCAGATGGCGCGAGCGCGTTCCGTCGTCACCTTTCAAGTCCATCGACGCGTGCAGCGGATTCTCGAGGATCGTGAGCCACAGCCGGCCATCCGACGTCTCGTAGAAGTATTGGTCGTGCCAGATCATGTACATCGGCATGACGCCGGTGCTGTCGTAGCGCTTCACCGCCGCGGTGAGGGCGGGGAGGTATGCGTCGGCGACCATCTGGTAGCCGATGTCGTC
>DATFHG010000134.1:0-3346 GCA_035248725.1 Gemmatimonadaceae bacterium
TACTCCCAGCGCAACACGCTCGTGCCGCGCAACGCACGCACGGTGAAGTTCGGATTCGCGAAGCTGAACGTCCCGGCCGGCCCGGCACCGTCGGGATCCACGGTATACGTCGACGCCGCGTCGTCGTAGCTGATCGTCCCGACATCCTTTCCATACGCCAGCTTTGTCAGCGTGCGCGTGCCGGCGTACTCGCGGAACGACAGGTAATTGCCGCTCGCGATGAACGGCTGCGCGAACAGCTGCAGCGTCAGCGTCGGCAGGAACGTCCAGTTCACGCGCGTGTCGAGCGATACCTGCTTGGTGTCGATCTCGCCGAACACGTAACGCTTGCCATAGAACGCCGTCGCCGTGGGATCGTCGAACGCGTCCACGTACTGGCCGGGGTCGCGCGAGTGCTGGTACCTCGGCGACAACTGCACGAACACGTTCGCCGCCGGCTTGAGCGCCATGCCGGGCGTCAGCCGGATCATGTACCCCGGATCGCCGACGAGCCGGTATCCCTGCGCGGTGAAATCGAAGACCGCGGGGCGACGCGCGTCCGTGGAGATCTCGCCGCTCACGAAGTTGTACCCGTCGCGCTTCACCACGGGACCGCCGCGCGTCGCGAGTGGGTCGTACGACGGCACGTCCCGGATGTAGAACGTGCGCACGTTCCAGTAGTTCGGCAGCTGCCACCCGACGAACGTCTGGTACTCGGCGGAGGTGCGGTCGCCGTCGTAGTTGTACTCCGTGGCGCCGCCCGCCGAGGCGAAGATGGTGCGATACCAATTCGTCGGCGTGGTCCAGTTGCCGACGACGTTGCCGTTCACCCACTTGAGATCCGAGCGGTCGAGGAAGGAAATGTCGTTGGACTCGAAGCCGGGGCTGCGCACGTTCCCCATCAGCTCCCACAGCAGGGTGCCGTTGTCCTTGGCGACGCGCGAGTACCAGCCGTAGCCGTTCAGCGACGTGCGCGTGGGGTCGTACGCGTTGGTGAAGACGCCATCTTCCACTCGCCGATCGGGACGCTGGAAGTAGTGCGCGCTGGACTCCTGCGTGGCCGCGATCGCCTCAGGCGATCCGCCGACGTTCGTGAACAGCGCGCTGCCCATCCACGAGTACCGCCGGCCGTGCCAGCGGTGGCGCCAGTCGAAGCCCGCCTCTTCCGCGTGGTCGCGCAGCCGGTTGCTCATCACGGTGTCGTCCATGCTGCGCGCGACCGACGTGACGATGCCGCCGAAGGTGGTGGCGCCCTCGCGGAACTCCTTGTTCGTGCGGCCCACGAAGTAGTTCGTCAGCGGTTCCACCACGAGCGATGATTCCGGTGCCGTCGACGTGGACAGGTAGTGCGCGGTCTCGCGCTGCGTCACCGCGTCCAGCACGCCGATGTTGTAGCCGCGATTCGTGCGGCCGGTGATCTTCGCGGCACCGAGGATGGAGGTGTTGTCGGGGACGTCGGCGTAGGTGGAGATGTCGGTGACGTAGGGATCGAGCTGCGGCGGACGGCCGATGCGGCGCGAGTAGAACGCATCCAGGCTCGACGTGTTGCTGCAGAAGTAGCAGTTCATGCCGCCGAAGTAGAACGCGCTCGCGCCCGAGATGAAGAAGGGGCGCTTCTCCTCGTAATAGGTCTCGAACGCGCTCAGGTTGAGCACTGCGGGATCGACTTCCACCTGGCCGAAGTCGGGATTGATCGTGGCGTCGAGGGTGAGGTTGGAGGTCAGCAGATACTTGATGTCGCCGCCGGCGGAGACGCGCTGTTGCGGATTGCTGTGGTAGGGGTCGGCCGTCGGCACCTGGTGGAAGGTGCTGCCGGTGACGATGTACGGGAGCAGCTCGAGCTGGCGCGGCCGGTCCCTGATCACGAGCCCGGTGAGGTGGCCGTAGAAGGCGGGTCCGCCGGGCTGGCTGCGTCCCCAGAACGCCCACATGTCCCGCTCGTTGGACTGGTCGACGTAGCGCCAGATCTGGAGGCCCCACGTCTGCGCAGTGTCCTTGGAGAAGCGGAGCTGGCTGAACGGGATGCGCATCTCCGCGGTCCAGCCGGTGCTGTCGATGTGCGCGGCGGCCTCCCAGATGGGGTCCCAGGAGGGATCGCCGTTGAACTGCTCGCCCTTCACGCCGGCGGGGTTGACCTCGAAGAGCACGTCGTCGAGGTGGTTGTGATACGGGTCGAGGTCGACGACGAACTTGTCCGTGGTGAGCGAGTTGAACGACCCATTGTTGCCGTTGGCGTCGAGCAGCTGATCGCGGCGGGCGAGGGGTGCGGCAATCTTCGCCGGCCCCTGCATGCGCGCGCCGATGTAGAGGGCGTCGTCGTCGTAGAGCACGCGCACCTGCATGGGGAGCGACGCCGCCGAGCCTTCGTTGGGCTGGATCTGGCGAAATTCGGAGATCGGTGTGGCGGCGGCCCATGCCGAGTCGTTCAGGAGCCCATCTATATGTATGGGTCCGGTGCGCGGGGCCGCGGCGGCTACGGGAGGGGGGGTGGTGTGGACCGAGGCGCCTTTGCCCTGAGCGTGGACGAGGGCGGGGACGACGACTGCAGCGCTGACGAGCGCGATGGAGTGGAAACGAGAGTTGGAAGGCATCGAGGGGCCGAAGGGGACCGTCTGCTTAGACGGTCTAACGCGGATTTTGGTTGGACGGTTTCTCTGACCGAAGTGTGACGCGGATGAGCGCGGAAGGAGCGGAAGAACGCGGAAGGTCTTGTTGGTTTCCCCATTCAATTCCTTTCCGCGTTCTTCAGCTGAATCCGCGTTCATCCGCGTGACACTTTTGACCGAGAAGCTTTCTGCAGGCGCTCGAAGGATGGGATCTGCGCGGAGTGGGTGGTGCCTTCGCCGGCCCTCGAGCAGATCGTTTCCCGATGCTCATTGCCGAAGAGCTGACGTACTCGATCATTGGCGCGAGCCACGAGGTCTATAAGCAGCTGGGCTTCGGCTTTCGCGAGCACGTGTATGTCAAAGCCCTCGAGCGCGAGCTCCGTGCACGTGGCCACCAGGTATCGCGCGAGGTGAGCGTGGTGGTGATGTACAAGGGTCACGAGCTGACCACCGAGCGCATGGACATGGTGGTCGATGACCAGGTCGTGGTCGAGACGAAGTGTACCGTGCGCCTCGAGCAGTCAGCGTCGCGCCAACTGTACAACTACCTCCGCGCGACACGTATCGAGGTCGGCCTGCTACTGCACTTCGGTGTCCGCGGCGTAGGCCACTTTCGACTCATCTACTCCAATCCGACGTCCAGCGTCATTCGGAAGACTTCTCTGCCTGAAGACTGACGCGGATGAGCGCGGAACGAGCGGAAGAACGCGGATGGGTTGTTGGGTTTCCCCATTCAATTCCTTTCCACGTTCTTCAGCTGA
>DATFHG010000135.1:0-24936 GCA_035248725.1 Gemmatimonadaceae bacterium
CTCGACGGCACCGCGAAGGGCGCCGGTTTCGCCGGAGAGGCCTCGACGGACGGATCCGTGGCGATCGAACCCAGAAGTGCCTTCGCAATTCCGAAGTCCGTGACCGTCGCCGACGTCCCCGCGAGCAAGACGTTGTCGGGCTTGATGTCGCGATGCACGACGCCGCGCTCGTGCGCGTACGCGAGCGCGCGCGCAACGTCCTTGAGAATGCTCACCGTGCGGCCGATCGTCAGCTGGCCATCACGCTCGATGCGCGTGCGCAGCGACTCGCCTTCCACGAACGGCATCGTGAAGTACGGCATGCCGTCGATCTCCCCGGCACTGAGCACACCCACGATGTGGGGATGCTGCAGGGCGGCGGCGAGCAGAATCTCGCGCTTGAACCGATCCACCGAGACGCTGGCCGCCAGCTCCGCGGGCAGAACCTTCACTACGACCCGCCGGCCGAGCGCGCGATCGAGCGCGACGAACACACGCGACATGCCGCCGCCCGTCAGCTCGCGTTCGACGCTGAACGTCGAACCAAGCGACTGCTGCAAGCCTTCCCTCAGATCAATCACGGCTGGTCACTGCGCGCTGCGTCATGCGGTAGATGCTTCCGTGGCACGAAGATAGGACGACTACCGACCTTCATTTGACACCTGGCGGCGCTCGCTTGGTTGGCAGTTGCCATCTATGTTTTCGCCATGGCGAACGCTCCCGCTCCCCCGCCTCACGTGCCGCGTTACGTGCCGGCGCGGACGAACGAAGGCTGGCCCATCGCTGGGCTCGTGCTCCTGCTGGTGGCGCTCTGCATTGTCACGACGACGATCATCCATAAGCGCACCTACAAGCACCCCACCGATCCGACGTATCACATCCGGGGCAACCCGGCGACCGAAGGCACGGCGCACTAGCGCTGCTCTCCACTACGCGCGCCGGCTGAACAGGGTTGCGTGCGACCGTACACGTACCGTCAAGCCACCTCATTCGCTGAAGCCGCGCGTCTCACGGCCGACACGTCGCGCGTCCCCCTGGGCGGCGGTACGGACCTGCTCGTCTGCATCGAGGAGGGCCTCATCGCGCCGTCCACGGTGGTGGATCTGCGGGCCATCGAAGGCGCGAGCGACATCCGGCTCACCGCGGATGGCGGCCTCCGCATCGGGGCCGGCGCGCGCATCGAAGACATCAGCGAGCACGAGCACGTCGTGGCGCGATGTGCCGCGCTCTCACAGGCGTGCGGCCTCGTGGGATCGACGGCGCTGCGCAACATGGGAACGCTCGGCGGCAACCTGTGCCAGCGGCCCCGGTGCTGGTATTACCGCCGTGGAATTCCCTGCCTCAAGAACGGCGGCGTGGCGTGTCCGGCGCGCGATGGTGAGAATCAGTATCACGCCATTCTCGACGGGGGGCCGTGCTACATCGTGCACCCATCGGACCCGGCGGTGGCGCTGACTGCGCTCGACGCGCAGATCGAGATCGTCGGACCCGACGCGACGCGCCGCGTCGGCATCGACGAGTTCTATGTCCTCCCTCGCCATCGGATCGAGCTCGAGACGATCCTGCAACCTGGTGACATCGTCGCCGCAGTCACGATTCCCGGCGAGGCGACGCACGGCGTCCAGTTCTACCGGAAGCTGATGCAGCGCGGTGCGTGGGACTTCGCCCTGGCAAGCGTGGCGGGCGTTCGACGTCGTGACGGCGCCGTCCGCATCGTGCTCGGTGGCGTGGCGCCGCGTCCCTGGCGCGCACCGGAGTCGGTGGAGGAGGACGTGGCGTCAGGCGGCCTCGATGAGGACTCGATCGCTGCATTGGCGGAACGCGCATTGTACGACGCGGAGCCACTGGCCAAGAACGCGTACAAGGTGGCTCTGGCAGCATCGCTGCTGCGCGACGCCATGCGCGAGCTTACTCGGGATGGGAAAACCGACTAATTTTGTACGATTGATACGGGCGCCATTACCGCCGTCGGCGGTGCGTCCGTAACCTCATACAAGTCGGTTAGTTAGCCAAGGCAGTGCGATGAGTTCGCAGATCGATAGCCTTATCACGCGGGATTACGCGGCTGGCTTCGTCACCGAGATCGAGCAGGACACCCTGCCGCCGGGACTCGACGAAGACGTCATCAGGGAAATCTCGCGTCGCAAGCATGAGCCGCCGTTCATGCTCGAATGGCGCCTGAAGGCGTACCGGCGCTGGCTCACCATGAAGGAGCCGCACTGGCCGAACGTCCATTACGAGCCCATCGATTATCAGGCGGCGAGCTACTTCTCGGCACCGAAGACGAAGAAGCCGCTCGGCTCGCTCGATGAAGTGGATCCCGAGATCCTGAAGACGTATCAGAAGCTCGGGATTCCATTGACCGAGCAGAAGCTGCTCGCCGGCGTGGCGGTGGACGCGATCTTCGATTCGGTGTCCGTCGGGACGACGTTCCGCGACGAGCTTGCGAAGCACGGCATCATCTTCTGCTCGTTCGGCGAGGCGGTGCGCGAGCATCCCGACCTGGTCGAGAAGTATCTCGGGTCGGTCGTGCCGTACAGCGACAATTTCTTCGCCGCGCTGAACAGCGCCGTCTTCTCGGACGGTTCGTTTTGCTACGTGCCGAAGGGTGTGCGCTGTCCGATGGAGCTGTCCACGTATTTCCGCATCAACGCCGCGGACACGGGGCAGTTCGAGCGCACGCTGATCGTCGCGGACGAGGGCGCGTATGTCTCGTACCTCGAGGGGTGCACGGCGCCGCGGCGCGACACCAACCAGCTGCATGCAGCCGTCGTCGAACTGGTGGCGCTCAAAGGCGCGACCGTGAAGTACTCGACGGTTCAGAACTGGTACGCGGGCGACAAGGACGGCAAAGGGGGCATCTACAACTTCGTCACGAAGCGCGGCAAGGCGTACGAGAGCGCGAAGATCTCGTGGACGCAGGTGGAGACCGGCTCCGCGATCACGTGGAAGTACCCGAGCGTGATCCTGCAGGGCGACAACTCGGTCGGGGAGTTCTACAGCGTGGCCGTGGTGAACAACAAGCAGCAGGCGGATACGGGCACGAAGATGATCCACGTCGGCAAGAACACGAAGTCGAACATCGTATCGAAGGGGATCAGCGCCGGTGAGGGGAACAACTCGTATCGCGGCCGCGTCTTCGTGAGCCCGAAAGCGGAGGGCGCACGCAATTACACGCAGTGCGACTCCATGCTCGTCGGCAACCGCTGCGGTGCGCACACGTTTCCGTACATCGAGGTGGCGAACAACACGGCCATCGTGGAACACGAGGCCAGCACGTCGAAGATCGGCGAGGATCAGATCTTCTATCTCAAGCAGCGGGGATTGTCGGCGGAGCAGGCGGTGTCGATGATCGTGTCGGGCTTCTGCAAGGAAGTGTTCAAGGAGCTGCCGATGGAGTTCGCGCTCGAAGCCCAGCAGCTGCTCGGCATTACCCTGGAAGGCTCGGTCGGTTGACAACGATGCTCGATATCAAGAATCTGAAGGCGTCCGTCGGCGAGAAGGAAATTCTCAAGGGAATCTCCCTCTCGATCGGTCGCGGCGAAGTGCACGCGATCATGGGCCCGAACGGGTCCGGGAAGAGCACGCTCGCGCAGGTGCTCGCCGGCAACCCGGCGTTCGACGTGACGGGCGGCTCGGTGAGCTATGACGGACGCGATCTGCTGGACATGGAGCCGGAGGAACGCGCGCAGCAGGGCATCTTCCTGGCCTTCCAGTATCCGATCGAGATCCCGGGCGTGAGCAACGCCTACTTTCTCCGCTCCGCGTACAACGAGATCCGCAAGGCGCGCGGCGAAGACGAGGTCGATCCGATGGAGTTCGTCGGCATCGTCGAACAGAAGCTGAAGCTGGTGGACATGGACGCCGACATGCTCAACCGGTCGGTGAACATGGGCTTCTCGGGCGGCGAGAAGAAGCGCAACGAAATCCTGCAGCTCGCCGTGCTCGAGCCCCGGCTGGCGATCCTCGACGAGACCGATTCCGGCCTGGACATCGACGCGCTGCGCACGGTGGCAGACGGCGTCAACAAGCTGCGCGACACGAGCCGCTCGTTCATCGTCGTCACGCACTATCAGCGTCTGCTGAATTACATCGTTCCGGACTTCGTCCACGTGCTCGCGAACGGCCGCATCGTGAAGTCCGGCGACAAGCGGCTCGCGCTCGAGCTCGAGGAGAAGGGCTACGACTGGCTCGTGGACGACGTCGCGTCCGCGCGCGCGGGGGCGGCCATCGTGGGAGCCCGATAGATGTCCGAGCGGTATCGCCAGCAGTTCGACGCGTTTCTGCACGACGGCGCTCGGCAGGACCCGTCATGGGTGAACAAGCTGCGCAAACACGGGATGGAGTCGTTCGAGTCGCTGGGCTTCCCCACGACCAAGAACGAAGACTGGCATTTCACGAGCGTCAGCGCCATCGCGGAGCAGGACTTCACGTTCGTCGCCGCGTCGACGGGAGACGTCGAGGCATCTGATGTCGACGCGTTCCGCTTCGCGCCGGATTGGCACACGGCGGTCTTCGTGAACGGTCGCTTCGCGCCGCGGCTGTCCTCGCTGCACGGGCTGGACGCGGCGGTGAAGTTCTATCCGCTCGCCGACGCCTGGACCTCGGTGCCGGAGCTCACCAAGCGTGTGGGTACCATCGTCGCCCGGCGCGAGAAGCATGCGTTCACGGGGCTGAACAGCGCGTTCATGCCGGACGGTGCCGTGCTGCACATCGGCCGCGATGCCGCTCCGGCGATGCCCATCCATCTCGTCTTCCTGTCGGACGCCAACGCCGCGAAGACGGTGATGTACCCGCGCAATCTCATCGTGGCGGAGCGCGGGTCGCGCGCGACGGTCGTGGAGAGCTACGTATCGCTCGGCGACGCGGTCTATTTCACCAACGCCGTCACCGAGGTCATGGTAGGCGACGGAGCGACGCTGGAGCACTACAAGGTGCAGCGCGAATCGCGCCGCGCGTTTCACGTCGGGACGGTGGAAGCCGAACAGGCGCGCGACAGCCATTACATCTCGTTTTCCTTCGCGGCCGGCGCCGAGCTGTCGCGCACGAACATCTACACGAACCTGAACGGCGAAGGCTGTGGCAGCACGCTCAACGGCCTCTACATGCTCGACGGCGATCAGCACTGCGATCATCAGACGCGCATCGAGCATGCACAGCCGAACTGCTTCAGCCGCGAGGTCTACAAGGGTGTGCTGGACGGCCGGTCGCACGGCGTGTTCAACGGCAAGGTGTATGTCCATCCCGTCGCGCAGAAGACCGACGGCAAGCAGACGAACAACACGCTGCTGCTCTCGAAGGACGCGCAGGTGGACACCAAGCCCCAGCTCGAGATCTTCGCCGACGACGTGAAATGCACGCACGGCGCGACGGTGGGGCGGCTGGACGACGTCGCGCTCTTCTATATGAAGAGCCGCGGCGTGAACGCGGAGACGGCACGCCGCCTCCTGATCTACGCCTTCGCGGCCGGCGTCCTGGAAAGCATCGCGCAGGCGGAGGTTCGCCAGGCCCTGGAGCGCGTGACGCTCGAGCGGTTCGTGAAGGACGAGGAGCTCTCGACGGTGTGAGCAACAATCTCGAAGCGCTGTATCAGGAAGTGATCCTCGACCACAATCGGAAGCCTCGCAACTTCCGGGAGATCGAACACGCGGACCGCCACATCCACGGCCGCAACCCGCTGTGCGGCGACGAAGTCACCGTCTACGTCAAGCTCGACGGCGATCGCATCGCCGACGTCAGCTTCCAGGGACAGGGCTGTGCTGTGTCCAAGTCATCGGCGTCGCTGATGACGTCCACCGTGAAGGGCAAATCCGTCGACGAGACCATGCGTCTCTTCGACCGTTTCCACGACATGATCACCGGCAAACTCACCGACGCCGAACGCTCGCAGATGGGTTCACTCGCGGCACTCGGCGGCGTCTCGAAATTCCCGCTGCGCGTGAAGTGCGCGTCGCTGGCATGGCATGCGCTGCGCGCCGCTCTGCAGAAGGGACCGAACGAAGTCACGACCGACTTCGAAGGTCCGCCGCAGACGGAGGGCGCATGAAGTCGCAACCGAAGGCATCTGCGGCACCAGTCACCATGCCGCGCATCCCGCGCATCGAGCCCCGGACGCGGAAGGCCGATTTCGCGCTGCTGGCGACGCGACCGGAGCTGCACTACCTCGATTCCGCGGCGACGTCACAGAAGCCGATCGCGGTGCTCGACGCCATCCGCAATTATTACGAGAACGACAACGCCAACCCGCATCGCGGCGCGTACGACCTCTCCGCGCGCGCGACGCAGCGCTATCACGATGCGCGCGAGCGGGTCGCCGACTTTCTTGGCGTCATCGACACCCCGACGCTGATCTTCACGCGGGGCACCACGGAGGCTCTGAACCTCGTGGCGACCGCGTGGGGGCGGACGCACGTGAAGAAGGGCGACGAGATCGTCATCACGGCGATGGAGCACCACGCCAATTTCGTCCCGTGGCAGCAGCTCGCGCTGCTCACGCACGCCAAGCTGCGCATATGCGAGCTCACGCCGGACGGTGAGATCGATGTCGCGAAGCTGACGAAGCTGCTGAACTCGAAGACGCGCGTCGTCGCATTCAGCCACGTCTCCAACGCGCTCGGCACGATCAATCCGGTGGCGGACATCGTCGAGCTGGTGCAGTCCAAGGCCCCACACGCGGTCACGGTCTGTGACGGCGCACAGGCCGCGCCGCACATGCGCGTACGCATCGAGGAGCTGGGCGTGGATTTCTACGCGTTCAGCGGACACAAGATGCTGGGCCCCATGGGCATTGGCGGTCTTGTCGGAAAGCGGGCGCTGCTCGAGGAGATGCCGCCGTACCAGATGGGCGGCGACATGATCGAGTTCGTCGGCGACGATCGCACTACGTGGAACGTGCTCCCGCACAAGTTCGAGGCGGGCACGCCCAACGTGGCCGACGCCGTCGGCCTCGCCGCGGCGTGCGACTATCTCGACGCCATCGGGATGGACAAGGTGCGCGCGCACGAGGTCGAGCTGCTCGCCAGCATGCTCGTGCGACTCGCGGCCGTGAACGGCGTTCGGGTGTTCGGACCGACTGACCTGGAGAAGCGCAGCGGCGTGGCAAGCTTCACCGTGGACGGGATTCATCCGCACGATCTGTCCACCGTGCTGGATCAGGGCGGCGTGTGCATCCGCGCCGGCCATCACTGCGCCCAGCCACTGATGCGTCGGCTCAACGTGCCGGCCACCGCGCGCGCGAGCGTCTACGTGTACAACGATACGGCGGACATCGACGCGTTGATCGCCGGCATCGAGCGCGCGAAGAAGCTGTTCGGCGTCGCTACCTGACTCCGGCCAGTCGCGCGACGACGAGCGCCGCCCACTGCGGGCCGAGCCAGCCGTTCGGACCGTCCTCGTACCACTCGTTGAGCGAGTGCGCCCCTTCGTCGTGGCCGCCACCGTCCATCGAGATGCCGGGAATTCCCATCGAGATCGGCACGTTGGCGTCGGTGCTCGACGCGCCGGCCGACGCGGAGAAGCCGAGCGTGTGCGCCGCCTGAAGCGCCACCTGCACGATGCGCGAGCTGTCGCTCTGCGTACCCGTCGGGCGGATGCCAATCGTGTCGATGACCATCGTGAGACGGGCGCGCGCGGCGCGGGCGCCGGGCCAACGCCCATTCTCCGCCTCGAGGGCCTGTTGCAGCGCGCGTCGCACCTGTGCGTCGAGCGCGCGCAGCGCCTCCACGCTCTCCGATCGCATGTCGATCTCCATCGATGCCTCGAATGGAATCGAGTTCACGGAGGTGCCACCCGCGATCACGCCGACGTTGAACGTCGTCTTGGGTGAGGCAGGCACCTGCAGGTCCGAGATGGACGCGATCGCCCGCCCGAGCGCATGGATCGGATTCGGAATTCCAAATGCTCCGTAGCTGTGGCCGCCCGGTCCCTTGTACGTGACCTTGTACCGATTGCTGCCCACCGCGCGCGACGTGATGTTCAGCCCGGACCCGTCGATGGCGATGAGGTAGTCGATCTGTCCCATGAGCTCGCGCTCGAAGAGGTTGCGCATGCCGCGCAGATTGCCCGGCCCCTCTTCGCCGACGTTCGCGACGAAGATGATGCGGCCGTCCTGACGCGGGTTCACGCGCTGATACGCGCGCGCGACCGCGAGAATGACGGCGAGGCCTCGACAATTGTCCCCGATCCCCGGGCCCTTCATGCGACCATCGCTCACCGTGACGTGCACGTCGGTGCCCTCCGGGAACACGGTGTCGAGATGCCCGGAGAGCACGACCGTCGGCCCGTGCGTCGCGCCCGCGCGTTCGGCGATCACATTGCCGACTGCGTCGACACGTGCCTGCAGGCCGAGGGCTTCGAGACGATGCTTGTACTCCGCGCCCCGCGCCTGCTCGTGGAACGGCGGCGCCGCGATCTCGCAGATGCTCTTCTGTTGCTCGAGCGTCCACGCGTTGTCGCGCTTCACGATGGCCAGAATGGAATCCACCGCCTGCGCGCCAAGTGATTGGTTCGCGCAGGTGAGCGCGATCAGGAGTATCTGGAGCGTCCTATTCATGTTTGGGCGATGCGAAGGGTCGCGTTGTGAGCGTAGGTCGCGGTGAGTTGTTGTGAGACTTGACGGTTCAACAGAGATGCACCGCAGTCGCCTTGAAGGCGGCGAAGACTTCCGCGCCGACAGCGAGCTGCAGTTCCTGCACGGATCGCGTAGTGACGGCAGCCACGAGCGGAAGTCCGTTCACGTCGAGCGTCACACGCGTGATGGCGCCGGCCGGGGCCAGCTCAGTCACGACGCCGTGAAACTGGTTGCGCAGCGACGATGAGCTCGGCACGCGCGAGAGCGATACTTCGTCGGCGCGGATCACCGCGTGCGCTGTACCCGGAATGACGTGCCCGAGCGCATACAGGGTGATGGAGCCGGTCGTAAACGCCACCGCATGTTCCACGTCCTCTGGATCGCGCGCCGGTGTCCAATCCGGGGATTCGTCGCGGATCGGCTTCGCGACGCCGGCGAACACGTTCTCGGCGCCAAGGAAATCGGCGACGACCGGCGACGACGGCTTGCGGAACAGCTCCTCGGGCCGGCCCACCTGCAGCACTCGCCCCCGATCGAGGACGATGCCGATGTCTCCGAGCAGACCGGCTTCGTGGAAGTCGTGCGTCACCTGCAAGACCGTGAACCGGCGCTCGAAATAGATGGTGCGCAGCTCGCGCCGAACCGCGACGCGTCGGCGCGGATCCAGCGCGGCGAACGGCTCGTCGAGCAGCAACACTTCCGGACGGCGCGCCAGCGCGCGGGCAATCGCGACCAGCTGCCGCTCGCCGCCCGAGAGCACACGCACGTCCCGCCCGGACACTTCGCCGAGGCCGAAGCGCTCGAGCATCTCGACGGTGATCTTCGTGCCGATGCTGCCATACGCCACGTTCTCGCGCACCGTCAGGTGCGGGAACAGATACGCGTGCTGGTACACGATGGAGAGCCGGCGCAGTTCCGGCGGCGCTCTCGTGAGATCGCTGTCGCCGAGCACGAGGCGCCCTTTCGTGATCGGCACCAGCCCCGCGATCGCCTCCACCAGCGTCGTCTTCCCGGCGCCCGTGGGCCCGATCACGATTCCATATGCACCCTGCGGTACGGCGAAGGTCACGTCCTCGAGGACGAAGTCGCCGACACGCGCGCTCACCGCGTCGAGTGCGATCATCGGCGCCGCGACGGCAGGCGTTCGTCGCCGCGCAAGGCGCGCAACGCGATGAGGGGGACGAGTGCGAGCAGCACCAGCACGGCCGCCACGGGAAGCGCGGCGCGCAACCCGAACGCCGTGAAGCGCTCATAGCTCAACACGCTGGCGACGCGCGGATGATACACGAGCACGACGATCGCCCCGAACTCGCTCACCGCGCGCGCCCACATGACGATGGCTGCCGCGAGCAAGCCGCGCCACGCGAGCGGCAGCGTGACACGACGCATCGCGCGCCACCGCGAGTCGCCGAGCGTGCGCGCGACGCCTTCGAAGCGCGGATCCACCCGATCGAACGCCTCCCGTGCCGCGCTCACGTAGAGCGGTGCGGACACGAAAAGCATCGCCCCGACGATGCCCGTCACCGAACCCGTGATCTGGAGCCCGAACCGCATCAGCGCGCCGCCGAATGCGGTGTTTCGCCCGAGCACCAGCAGCAGCGCAATGCCAGCCACGGGATGCGGGATGAGCAGCGGAAGGTCGATGATCGCGGCCAGCACGGCGCGGCCCCGGAAGCGCCCGCGCGCCAGACCGTACGCGATCGGCGTCGCGCCGACGATGCCGAGCACCGTGGCGAGTGTCGCCGTTCCCGCCGTAAGCCAGAGCGCCGAGCGGAGCTCGACGTCCGAGCCGAGCTGTCGCAACCCCTGCGTGCCTCCGCCGCCGACGAGGCCGAGCAGCGGCGCGGCGATGAAAAGCAGGAACAGCGACGCCGCCACCGCGACGACGATGCTCATCGTGCGCTCGGCGGCCGTCCACTCGCGACGCGGCCGCTCCAGCGCTACGACGCTCTCACCGGTCCAGACGGGCAGCGGAGGCGGTGCGGACAATTCCGGAGATCTCAGGCGGGAGTACGGAGCCAGTCGCGACCGGCGTTCCGAGCACGTCCACGAATGACGACCGCAACAGCCGCTTGCCGTCGTCGGACAGCAGGAAGGAAACGAACTCCACGCCTTCCGCGAAATGCGGAGCGGCGCGTGGAACGGAGATGCCGTAGAGCACGGGGGGCGCAAGATCCTGCGGCAGCTCGACGAAGCGGAAGCCGTATTGCCTCGCGACGGAGAGGTAGTCCACGATGTAGTCGACTTCCCCGGTCTCGAGCAGCGCGGCGAGCTCCGCGGCGTTCGGGCGAACGAAGCGCAGTGGTGCGTGCTCGATGAGACGATCGCTGAGCGATGCCTTGTGATAGTACGCGCCGGCACGCTTCAGCAGCGCGATGGCGCGCGTGCCGACGGGCGCCACCGCGGGATCGGCGCGGCCGACCGTCACGTTCGGCGACGTCAGCACCGCATACCAGTTGTCCGCGGTGATCGAATCCGCGCGGCGCGACTTCGCGGTATATGCCACGACGAGTCGATTCGTCGCGAACCGGACGTACCAGTCGAGATGCGTCGGCATCAGCGACGCCATCACGTCGTCATCCACGAGCATGAGAACGTCCGGCACGCGACCGAGATCCGTGAGTTTCCGCGCCTGCTCGAGGGATCCGCCGGGTTCGGTCTGCACCGTGATGCGGGACCGCGCACGGAAGGAATCGGAGAGCGTCGCAAGTGGCCGGACGAGCGATGCGGCCGCGAACACCGTGATCGGCGGACGATTCTCCGCCGCCTGCGGCTTGCCGCACGCCGTGAGACAGAGGACACACAGAGCGAGCGTAGATCGCACGAGACGTGTATAATACGCCGCCCTCCACCCCACCGCGCGACCATGGCCGATCCTGCGATTCGCATTGCCGGTGTCACCAAGCGGTTCGAGTCCACGGTCGCCGTACGCGACCTGTCGCTCAACGTGCCGCGCGGCTCCGTGTACGGGCTGCTCGGGCCCAACGGCGCCGGCAAGACGACCACGATCCGCATGATCCTCGACATCATCGCGCCGGACACCGGCACGATCGAGATCATGGGCCAGCCGCACCTCGCGGCCGGCGTGCGCGACCGCGTCGGCTATCTGCCGGAGGAGCGCGGCCTCTACAAGAAAATGCAGGTGCGACGCATCCTGCGTTTTCTCGCGGAACTGAAGGGCGTCCCGCGATCGATCGCCGACGAACGCATCGAGCAGTGGCTGCGGCGGCTGTCACTCATCACACCAGAGAAGGACTGGGGCACCGCCAAGATCGACGAGCTGTCACGCGGTATGCAACAGAAAGTGCAGTTCATCGGGACGCTGCTGCACGAGCCCGACCTCGTGATTCTCGACGAGCCGTTCTCCGGCCTCGATCCCATCAACGCGCAAGCGCTGAAGGACACGGTGGTGGAGCTCAAGCGCGCCGGAAAGACGGTCATCTTCAGCACCCACCTGATGGACAACGCGGAGCGGCTGTGCGATGCCGTCTGCATCATCGCGCACGGCGAGAAAGTGCTCGACGGAGAGATTGCGGCGGTGAAGCAGGCCGCGGGCTCGCGCAACGTGGCGCTGAGCATCGATGGCGACGCCGGCGCACGCGACGCCGTGCATGCCATCCTCCAGGACCGACGGGTTGCATCGCGCGTCGACGATCAGAATCGCTTCTTCGAGATCGAGCTCGCCGCAGGCGCCGATCCGCAGGAGCTGCTGCGGCGAGTCGTCCAGACCGGCGTCGGCGTGCGGCGATTCGAGCTCATCACGCCGTCCTTGCATCAGATCTTCCTCGAGCGCGTCGGCGCCACCGGCGTCGAAGCGGGCATGAGTGGACATGGCTAACAAGACGCTCGTCGTATTCAAGCGCGAATATCTCGAGCGCGTCCGCTCGAAGTGGTTCATCATCGCGACGATCCTCGGTCCCGTGTTCCTCGGACTCATCACCGTGGTGCCAGTGGTGCTCGCGTCGAAGACCAAATCGTCCGACCGGCTGTCGGACGTGGTCATCATCGACGCCTCCGGGACAGGACTGGGCGCGCGCATCGGCAAGACGCTGGCGTCCTTCACGCCGAAGGCGCCGCCCCCGCGCGTCCACGTGGTGAAGGCAGAGCAGGTCGCGTCCGAAGAGCAGCACGCCACGCAGCAGGTGATAGACCGCGAGGCCGTCGGGTACATCGTCCTCGATTCGACCACGACCGCCGGGAACTCGATGCGTTACGCGGGGCGGAACGCGACGTCCCTCATCGACGTCGAGGTCATCGAGCGCACCGTCCAGCAGGCGGTGCTCGCGCAGCGCCTCGAAGCCGAAGGCATCAATGGCGCCCGCGTATCGATGCTCACCAGCATCAAGATCGACGCGAAGACACAGAAGATCACGGATCGCGGCAAGGAGAACGCGAGCGGCCTGGCGAGCTTCTTCTTCGGCTATGGCGTCGCCCTCGTGCTGTACATGATGATCGCGATCTACGGGCAGCAGATCATGCGCGGCGTGCTGGAGGAGAAGACCAACCGCGTCGCCGAGGTCGTGGTGTCGAGCGTGAAACCGGATTCGCTGCTCGCCGGCAAGATCCTCGGCGCGGGCAGCGTGGCGCTCACGCAGGTCATCGCGTGGATCACCATGTCGATGCTCATGTACCAGGTGCGCGCCCCCCTGCTGAAGGCATTCGGCGTCGCCGGCGCCGGCGCGCTGAAGATTCCCTCCGTGCCCGCCCTCGTCGGGGTCGCGCTCGTGCTCTTCTTCGTGCTCGGCTTCATCCTCTACGCCGCGCTGTTCTGCGCGGTGGGTGCGATGGTGAGCAATCAGGAAGACGTGCAGCAGGCCGCGACGCCGGTGATGATGCTGCTCATCGCGTCGATCATCTTCATGCAGCCCGTACTGTTGAATCCGTCGAGCACGCTCGCGACCGTCGTGTCGTGGCTGCCGTTCACCGCGCCGATCATGATGCCGCTGCGCATGTCGCTCATCGCGATCCCTTGGTACGAGATCGTCGGCTCACTCGTGAGTGTCGCGCTGGGCTGTTGGGTGGCGACCTGGCTGTCCGCGCGCATTTATCGCGTCGGGCTCCTCATGTACGGCAAGAAGCCGGACATGAAGGAGCTCGCGCGATGGATCCGTATGGCCTGATTCGTTTCAGTCGGCGCGCGGAATCTCGCCGCCGGCGGTCGGCGCCGCGCCCGGCGTGACGTCGACCGGTCCCACACCGTACCCCGATGCGTTCGACGCGCGGCTTTCGCCGCGAACGCGACCGGTCTGCGGTGCACCGATCATCGTCTTGATCTCGCCCACCAGGGAGTCGACGTGGCCGTGGAACGCGTCCTCGAACGCGCCGAGGAGATCAGCCACCACGCCGTCGAGTGCCGTCCCGAGCTTGGAGCTGGCGCCCTTCGTTGCGGCGACGGTCGCCGCTGCCGCCTTCACATCGGACTTCGAGCCGGAGAGCAGCACGCCCGCGCCGACGGCCAGCGCCAGCGCGGGCCACGGATGCTCGCGCACCATCTGCGTCACGTTCAGCTTGCGCTCGAGCTCATCGATCGTCGTCGACATCCGTTCACGCGTCAATTCGATGTCGCGCCGGACGTCAGCTGTTGTTTCAGCCATTCCTTGTCCTCCTTCAAGGTCTCTACTGTCTGATCGGGCGCGAGCTCCGCGGGCGAGAGCCGATGGAGCCCCCGCCGCACGAAGAGCGCCGCGATCGTCCCGGTCACGACCAGTACCAGTAACGCGGACAACCAATACAGATCCCGCGGCAGCCACTGATCTCCCACGAGCAGGATCAGCCCTGCCAGCAGCGCCAGCCCGCCGAGCAGCAGCATCACGCCGCCGAGGGCGACCTGCGCGGTGCCACGACCGACGTTCGCGGTGATCGCCGTCAACTCCATGCGCGCGAGCTTCACCTCGCCGCGCAGCAGCTGCGTACTGCCGTTCGCGAGATCGCGAAGCAGGACGCCAAACCCTCGTGTCCGCTCGAACGTCTCCAAACTGCCGCTGTCCATCGAGGTTACTCGCTGCGGAACGCGCGGCCGATCAGATAACCCAGGCCCACGGCGATGAGCAGCGTGCGCGCCGGATGCTCGCGTACCTGCTGCTCGACGCCCGTCTTCAAGCCGTCGAGATCGGCGTCGCGAAGCCACTCCGCGCTGCGCTCCATGCCGCCGGCCACGCGATCGGAGATCTGCGCCACACGGCCATCGTTGGCGATCGCCGTGCTGCCACCCGCCGTCGCACCGGCAAGGGTGGCGTCGCCGCCCTGCGTGCGATTGCGCAGCTTCTCGGCGCCCGTCTCCAGCGCGTCGGCCAGCTTGTCCTTCGCGCTGCCCGCGCGTTCGCGCACCGTCGATCCCACGTCAGCCAGACGGCTGCCCGCGTTGCCGATGACGTTGCGCGCGCGGTCCTTCAGGCCCTGCGACTGATCACCCGGCGAGGTGCTTCCGGAAAAATCGAAACTGTCCGACCGCTGCGTGCTTCCCGAAAAGTCGTTCGTGCCGCTCGTGCCGCTTTCATTACCCGTCGTCCCTGCACCGCCAACGGCATCGCTCGACGCGAGGCCGTCGTTGCCAAGATCGTTGCGCTCCATGATGCCTCCAAAGGAAGTCATGGAGAGGACTGCAGCTTTTGCGCCGGCCGACGAGGCGGCGGCGAGATGCGCCACGCGCGACTCAGGCGTCGCGCGTCGTCACCGTTCGACGATACGCGGGCATTCCGAGCGACAGCAGGATGATCGCTGCGGTCATGCCAACGACGTTGACCACCGCGAGCGCGTTCGCCACGGCGGTCTTGTCATGAAAGAGTCTGTCGGCGACGACCGCGACGGCCGGCGGCCCAAGGCCGACGGAGAGCAGGTTAACGACGAGGAAGTACAGCGACGTACCCTGCGCGCGCATCGACGTCGGTACTGCTTCCGCCGCGGCGGTCGAGGCCGCTCCCCACGGAAACGCGGCGAAAAAATTCACGATCGCGAGCCAGACGATCGCCGCCGTCGCTGAACTCGCGAGCGGATACGCCGTGGCAGACACGAGCATTCCCGACGCACCGATGATCCCCACTCGCAGCGGCCCGTCGATGCGGCCACGGCGCACGAACCAGTCGGCCATCCGCCCGCCGGCGTATACGCCCAGCGTCCCGATGGTGATCGTCAACGCGCCCTGCACTTCTCCGGCGCGCGAGGGCGGCCACCCGTGCTTTTCTATAAGGAAGGTGGCGAGCCAGAAGGCGATGCCGATGTTCACGGTGGACGAGAATCCATACCCGAATGCAAGGCAGCCGAATGTGCGCGCGTGCGAGCGCACGTATGACAGAAGCGCGCGCAGCGGCACGCGTGCGGCTCGCGCCTGCTGCGAGCGATCCGGTTCGCGCACCGTAACGAGGAGCAGCGTGATGAGCAGGCCGGGCAGGCCAACCGCAAAAAACACCGTCTGCCATGGGTGCACGGCACCGATGACCGGGAGTATCCACTGCTCCTGCGTCGACACCAGGCCGACGATCCACCCGCCGATGATGTAGGCGAGTCCCGAGCCGATGAATACCGCCGTGTTGAACACGCTCATGGCGGTGGACACGCGATCCACCGGGAACAGATCGGCGAGGAGCGACGTCGCGGCCGGCTGCAGCGACGACTCGCCCACACCGACGCCGATGCGGGCAACCAGCAAGCGCCCATACGTCCCGGCCAGGCCGCACAGCGCGGTCATCACGCTCCAGAGCGCGCTGCCCGCCACGATGACCCCGCGTCGACTGCGCCGGTCCGCGACTCGGGCGATCGGCAGCGCCAGCAGCGTCGAGAACACCGCGAACGGAATCGCGCCGAGGTAGCTCATTTGCGTTCGCGTGATGCCGAGATCGCGCTGGATGGGCACGACGAGCAGCGACAGGATCTGGCGATCCACCCAGTACGAGATGTTGGCGAGCATCAGCACGCCGACGACGTACCACGCGTACCGCTCGCTCGATTTCACGGTGTCGATGGCCGCCGCTACTGCCGTTCCGTGTCGGCCATGCGCGTCAGACGACGCTTCACTTCGGCCACCTGTGGCTGCAGTTCCGGATCGGCGTGTTCCCAGAGGGACACGAACTTCCGGTAGTGCGCGACGGCGTTCGGAATGTCGTGCTTCTCCTCGTACAGCTCGCCGAGTCGACGATGCAGGATCGCTACCGTCGACGCGTCCATGCCTTCGCGGCCGAACAGGGGCGTGTCGAGATACTTCTGCCAGTAGTAGATGGCCGAGTCGGGGACGCCCATCGCTCGCCACGCTGCTCCGACGTCGTCCAGCACGCAGATGGTACAGCTGCCGTTGGGACCGTCGTACGTGGTATCCGACTGCCAGAACTCGCGCAGCGCATCGCGCGGCTTGGCCTCGGCCATGAGGATGTATCCCATCACGGCGTGACGGCCGGATTCCATCGTGCGGCGCGTCGAGCTATCCGGGATCGCCGCGTCATCCTGCGCGAGAAAGCTTCTGGCACGGGAGGGTTGCCCGGAACGCGCGAACAACACGGCCAGGCTGCGATACGGACGGCTGGTCGCCGGCATTGCCGCGAGGTTCGTGTGCGCCAGCGCGGACTCCACCCGTCGAATCGCGCGCGCGGTATCGCCGTAGTAGGCGAGATCCACTCCGGCGAGCTGAATGGAGTCGTTGACGGGATAGATCTTCTGCCCGAGCGATGCTCCGAGCTTCTCGATCTCGGCCACTCGCGGGAAGACGGGTTTGAGTCGGCCGCCCATGACATCCAGACTCACGAGTCCATTGAGTCCCTGGATCCGCGCGATGACGTTGTCGCTCGACGCAAACTCCTGGTACAGCGTTCGCATCGAGTCCAGTTGTCCGCGCTGATAGTAGAACGCGCCCTTGCCGATGCGTCCCTGCAACACGCTGGGAAAGCGTTCCCGCAGATCGCCCAGCAGCCGCTCCGACTCGTCGATCTTTCCTTCGTTGTAGAGGATGCTGATGAGATTCGTGTACTGCTGCTGGCTCGCGCGTCCGGTCGCGATCATCCGCTTGTACAGCGATTCCGCCTTCGCAAACTCGCGGCGCCCCGAGTAGATGCTGCCCAGGTTGTTCGTCGCGACGGGATCGTCGGGATCGATCTGGAGCAGCGCCTGGTAGGCGTCGATCGCTCGGCGCCGATCGTGGCCCGGACCGAGATGGAAGTACGTCGCCTCGGCCGCCAGCCGTTCCCGCTCGGTGAGGCGACTGCGCAACGCGTACGCCTTGCCCAGCGCGCTGTCGATGGACGGACGCGGCGAGCCCGTGTTGTTGAGGGCGACGCCCAGCTTTCTCCAGGCCATCGCGAAGCCAGTGTCGATCTTCACCGCTTCGCGCAGCAGCTCGGCACCCTTCACCGGATCGCCGAGCAGGTCGACCTGCCGCGCACCCTCCGCATACTTGCGCAAGGCCTCGAGCGATGGGGTCGTCACCTGCTCCAGCGGAGCGTTACCGCGAACTTCGCGCAGTGATTCCCCGATCTTCCCGCGAAGCTTGCGGGTGATCTTGTCGATCGCGTCGAGCAGCTCGCGCGGTCCGTTCGCCGTCTCCTGATACGCGGCGAGCTCGTTCGCGGAATCCGCGGACACCAGGCGGATGGAGACGACGTAGCCGCCGGCGAGGGGGCGAATCGCGCCGTCGATGATCGCCTTCACACCTTCGCGGGCGGCGATCTCGCGCGCGAGCGACAGATCCACGCGTGACGACGGCGGACGCTGCATGCGCTGCAGCGCCGCGCCGATCGCGCTGGGTGGCAGCAGCGAGATCACGCGCGACTGACTCAGATTCGTCCGGACGGCCTCCGTCGCGATGCTCGCCAGCGATGAATCGGAGGCCTGGAATTCGGTGACGATCAGGCGCTCGCGATTCGAGAGCTTGCCCGCGGCAAGGAGCGACCCCGCCGGACCGATGCCGAGAGCGCGGAGCACCATGAACGCCGCGACGATCGCGGCAAACGCGCCGAGCGCCATGCCGCCGCCGATCCACGTTCGCCGCCAGGACACGTGCGGACTCGCGCGCATCGCGAGCGTCGCCATCGTGCCCCGGCCTGCGGGAGTCCCGCCCGGGGTATGCGCGGGTGTAACCGCGGCGAGCCGTCGTACGGTCCTGTTCACGTACCACGTGAACAGCAGCACGGGAAGGCCGAGCAGCATGACGATGATCGCGCCGCGAAATACCCAGTCGGGGAGTCCGAAGACGATGATCGCCGCTCTCGCCAGCAACGCGACCGCGACGAATGCGACGGCGTAGAACGCCAGCGAGCGTCCGAGTCGCACGGGAGCGCGCAACGCATCGGGCATCGCCGCCATCCCACCGCTCGTGATGACATCCAGCGACTGCGCGATAGCGCTGGCCGACGCAGGTCGTGCGGCCGGATCCTTTTCGAGACAGCGCATCACCAGCTGCGCGAGTGCGAGCGGCGTCTCCGGACGGACCGTCTCGATGGGCGCTGGCGACTCGGTCATGTGCGCCGCGAGCATGCGTGCCGGCGTGCGACCGTGGAAGGGCGTGTGTCCCGCGAGCAGCTCGTACGCCATGCATCCGAGCGAATAAATGTCGGCGCGGTGATCGACGGTGGGATCACCGGCCGCCTGTTCGGGCGACATGTACGCCGGCGTCCCGATCGACGTGCCGAGTTGCGTCAGCGTGCCGCTGTCCTTGTCCGTTCGGGCGGCGGAGATCGCCTTCGCGATGCCGAAGTCCGTGACCACCGCGGTACCGCCGGAGAGCAGCACGTTGTCCGGCTTGATGTCGCGATGGACGACACCCCGTTCGTGCGCGTACGCCAGCGCCTTGGAGACGTCGCGCAACACACTGACGACGGTGCCGACGGGCAGCGCGCCGTGTGCAAGGCGGGCCCGCAACGACTCCCCCTCGACGAACGGCATCGTGTAGAAGGGCAGCCCGTTCGTTTCACCAGCGGCCAGGATCGGTACGATGTTGGCCTGCTGCAGGGACGCAGCCAGCTGGATCTCGCGCTCGAACCGCTCGCCACTGATGCCCTCGGACAGCTCGGGCGACAACACCTTGATCACGACTTTCCGGTTCAGCCGGCGCTCATCGGCGACGAACACGCGCGACATGCCGCCGCCGCCGAGCTCGCGATCGAGTGCATACGTGCTGCCGAGCGTCTGCTGCAGCTGTTGTCGAAGGTCCATGGGCGTCGCTCAAGCTAGAATTCGGTCCACCCGGCAGCCAGAGCGGCCGCGGCCGTCGTTGTGATGCGCTGGCATGTGTGCTGCCTTTGTATGTGAACGGCCAGAATTCCGCGTTGAACCCTTCCAACGAGTCGAGAAGTGCAGCGGTATCTTCGAAATCTTCCGATCAGCTTGCTCGTGCTCGCGGCCTGTGGTCGCGACCCGCAGGCGCATGCCGACACCACCACGCAGGCCCTGATCAAGCCCGACAGTTCTACCGGTGAAGTCGCCCGGCAGGATTCCGCGCGAAAGGACACCGCCGTCGTGCGCGATTCGACGGGCAAGGTGGTGGAACCACCGGTGACCGCCAAAGTGCCACCGGGACGTCCCAAGAAGGACTCGATCGCGCTGGTCTCGGCGATCCGCGTGGGCAACAAGTCGGCGGGGTGGCCGGTCAAGGGTCCGACACCGTTGCCCGGTTCGATTCTGCCCCAGAAGCGGATCGTCGCCTTCTACGGCAATCCGCTCTCGAAGAAAATGGGCATCCTCGGTGCGCTGCCGCCCGATCAGATGCTGGCGAAGTTCGATGCGGTGATCGCCGAGTGGAACAAGGCTGACCCGTCGACACCGGTGCAGCCGGCGTTGCACCTCATCGCGGTCGTCGCGCAAGGCGCACCCGGCAAGGATGGCAAGTATCGCCTGCGCATGGATTCGTCACTGATCGAACAGGTGTATGGATGGGCGCAGCAGAAGAACGCGTTGCTCTTCCTCGATATCCAGGCAGGACAGAGCACCATTCAGGAAGAGCTGCCCCGGCTGCTGCCCTTCCTCGCGCGGCCGAACGTGATGCTGGGACTCGATCCCGAGTTCCACATGCATTACGACAAGGAGGGCGTGATGCCCGGCAAGAAGATCGGCACGCTGTCCGCGTCCGAGGTGAACTACGCCATCGGCCAGTTGGCCAATCTCGTGACGAAATACAAGCTGCCGCCGAAAGTGCTCGTCGTGCACCGGTTCACCCGCCCGATGCTCCGCGGCGCGAAAGACATCAAGCTCGATCCGCGCGTACAGGTCGTCGTCAACATGGACGGCTGGGGTCAGCCGTGGCTCAAGTACGACTCGTACAAGGATTATGTCGTCAGCGAGCCGGTTCAATTCACCGGGTTCAAGCTCTTTTATCAGAACGACACCAAGAAGGGTGATCGTCTGCTGACGCCGCTCGAGGTGCTGCAGCTCGTGCCGCGCCCGCTGTATATCCAGTACCAGTAGTCGGCGAGTAACTTTCGGGGGTGACGTCACCCGCCACCCCCGCCGCGCCGGCCCTACCCGGCGCGGCCAGCGGCAGCAAGCCGAACAAGAAGAAGCTGGACGCGAAGCGCGCCTGGGCCGAAGCGCGCGACCTGATGGGCCAGCACAAGCGGTCCCTCACGATCGGCTTCTCCCTGATGATCGTGAACCGCCTTGCCGGCCTCGTGCTGCCGGCGAGCTCGAAGTACCTGATCGACAACGTCATCGGAAAGCACAACGCACATCTGCTGCTGCCGCTCGCGCTCGCCGCGCTCGCCGCCACGGTGGTGCAGGCGCTCACGGGGTTCGCGCTGTCGCAGGTAGTGTCGCTCGCGGGACAGCGCGCGATCACGAACATGCGCAAGGCGGTGCAGCAGCACGTTCTGCGTCTGCCCGTCGCCTATTTCGACTCGACCAAGACGGGCATCCTCATTTCCCGTGTGATGAGCGACGCCGAAGGCGTCCGCAATCTGGTCGGCACCGGCATCGTTCAGCTGGTGGGGGGATTTCTCACGGCGATCATCGCCGTCGGCGTGCTGCTGTGGCTGAACTGGAAGCTCACCGTGATGACGGTGGTCGTGCTCGTGTTCTTCGGCACGATGATGTCCATCGCATTCAAGAAGCTGCGTCCCCTCTTCCGTGAGCGCGGTGCCATCAATGCCGAAGTCACGGGTCGCCTGGCCGAGAGCGTCGGCGGCATTCGCACGGTGAAGGTTTATACGGCGGAGCGCCGCGAGCGGCTGATCTTCGCCAAGGGCGCGCATCGCTTGTTTCGCAATGTGGCGTCGACGATCACCGGGACCTCCGCGGTGGGATCGGGCGTCGCCGTGATCACCGGCATCATCGGGGTGCTCATGATCATCGTCGGCGGTCGCGACGTGCTGGCGGGACGCATGACCCTCGGCGACATGATGATGTACGTCTTCTTCATCGGCATGGTCGCGGCTCCGCTCGTGAGCATCGCGTCCATCGGCACGCAGATCACCGAAGCGTTCGCGGGATTGGATCGCATCCGCGAGATCCGCGACATGGGCACGGAAGATCAGTCGGATGCGGAGAAGGCCTCGGTGCCGGAGATCGAGGGAGAGGTGGAGTTTCGCGATGTGTGGTTCGAGTACAATCCCGGCGTCCCGGTGCTCAAGGACATCAGCTTCCACGCGAGAGCGGGGACGACGACGGCGCTCGTCGGATCCAGCGGCGGTGGCAAGAGCACGCTGGTGAGTCTCGTGATGGCGTTCAACCGGCCGCGGTCGGGGCGCATCTACGTCGACGGGCGCGATCTCGACACCATGCGCCTGAACGACTTCCGGTCGCACCTCGGCGTCGTGATGCAGGACAACTTCCTGTTCGACGGTACCATTCGCGAGAACATCTCGTACTCGAAGCCGGGGGCGACGCTGGACGAGGTCGTCGCCGCCGCGCGGATCGCGCACGCGGACGAGTTCATCGACACGTTCACCGACCGGTACGACACGATCGTTGGCGAGCGCGGCGTCAAGCTCTCCGGCGGACAGCGGCAGCGCGTCGCCATCGCGCGCGCTATTCTCGCGGACCCACGCATCCTGATTCTCGACGAAGCCACGTCCAGCCTGGACAGCGAAAGCGAAGCAATGATTCGTGACGGTCTCCGCAGTCTGCGCCGCGGCCGGACGACCTTCGTGATCGCGCACCGGTTGTCGACGATCGAGAGCGCCGACCAGATCCTCGTGCTCGAGGCCGGAAGCATCGTCGAGCGTGGCACGCACCATGAATTAATGAAGCTCGGCGGCCGGTACCGTGAGCTCCACGACCGTCAGTATGGCGCGGAGCGGGACGTCTTCATCAATCCCGGCGAGGATTTCATTCCCGTGGCTCCGTCGCCGAAAGAGGAGATCAAGGTCCCGGCCAGATCGAGCAACTCGCTGTAGACGGTTCGCCTTCGGGCCGTCGCGGCCCGTGGGAGGGAACCGGATGAGCGTAGTCGGTCGCGCGGGATGGACGCACGTGCTGGTGGGCCTCGCGCTCTGCGCGGGCTCGGCCATCGCGGGCGCGCAGACCGAGCAGCAATCCGGCGGCGACGTGGCGCTGCGGCCCTTCGCCGTCGGGGAGCGACTCGTCTACTCCGTGAAGGTCGGACCCATCGGCCACGGCAACGCCGTCGCCGAGCTGCGCAGCATCGATACGCTCCGCGGCCGCACCGTGTACCACTCGGTGTTCACGATGAACGGCTCCCTGCTCTTCTTTCACGTCGACGACGAATACGAGAGCTGGTTCGACCCGACGACACTCGTGTCGCTTCGCTACAGGCAGCAGATCGACCAGGGCTCATACGAGCGCAACAGGACCTACGAGATCTTTCCCGACCTGGGGATCTATCTGGAGCCGGACAAGACGCAGCGCGCCACGGTGGATCAGCCGCTGGACGACGGGGCGTTCCTGTACTTCCTGCGCACCATGCCCCTGAAGGTCGGCAAGACGTACACGTTCAACCGCTACTTCAAGCCCGACCGCAATCCCGTGACGGTCACCGTCGTGCGCCGCGAGCGTATTCGCGTACCGGCCGGGGAGTTCAATGCCGTCGTCCTTCAGCCCAAGATCAAGGCGAAGGGCATCTTCGCGGAGGGCGCGAACGCGGAAGTCTGGATCGCCGAGGACGACGGACGCGCGGTGCTGCAGATGCGCACACACATGTCCTTCGGGACGGTCCAGTTCCAGCTTCGGAGCATCGAGAAGCCGAAGCTGGCCGAGCGCTGAACAACGCAGCGCCCGGGGCCAACCCTGCTGCGCCGGTCAGGCCGCGCAGTGCTCCTGAAACGCCGCCTGCAGATCCTGCGCGATGGCCGGTGCCGGACGGCCTTCGATCTGCCAGCGCTCGAGCATGAACACGATCTCGCCGTCCTTCAGCAAAGCGATGGACGGCGACGACGGCGGATAGCCCGTGAAGTAATCGCGGGCGCGATCGGTGGCATCGCGATCCTGGCCTGCGAAGACCGTCGTGAGGTGCTCGGGCTTCGCGTGCGTGTTCTCGAGAGCGAGCCGTACCGCCGGTCGGGCCATGCGCGCCGCGCAGCCGCAAATGGAATTCACGACGACGAGCGTCGTGCCCTTCTCGGTGAGCTTCTCGTCGACTTCGCTCGCAGACTTGAGCTCCTCGAAGCCGAGCGAGGTGAGCTCCGCGCGCATCGGCTGCACGAGCTCTTCGGGATACATCCCGGGTGACATTGGAAGTTTCATGACTTCAATCTAAAGACTGTCGATGTCGAAGTCGTCGTCCCGCACCAACGCGAGTATGGCGGCCTGTGGAACCACCAGGTAGCGCTCGGCCTCGAACGTGATTTCGACGGCGGCTTTCCGGAAGAAGAGGGCGTAGTCACCGACCTTTGCCTGCATCGGCACAAACCGCGTCTCGCGCGAGGATGTCGTCCGCCACGGCTCGTCGCCGCTGGCGTCGGGGGCCGGGAGAGGAAGGCCAGGTCCCGTCGCGACGATCTGACCACTCTGGACCGCCTGATTGTCGACTGCTGTCGGCGGCAGATACAGGCCGACGTTCGTGCGCTCTTCGCCCTCCTCGATCTTCACGAGCACCCGGTCACCGACGACGATCAGGTCCTTATTGAGTTTGCGCATGGCGTCGTCGTTATCGAACCAGCCAGTACTTCGTCTGCCTGTCCTTCGCCCACCGCACCGCCCCATCCGCGGCGACGATCACGTCCTCCTCCTGCGCCGACCGCAAGGGCTGGTTCTTCCATTCCGGCACCGGTGTCGTGGCTTGCAGCTCGACCGAAAACCACATGGCCGGAATCACCTTGGCGTCGCCGCGACCCGGCACGCCCGCCTGATAATCCCACAGTCCGATGAGCGGGCCGGCACCATGGCCATGCATCCCGATCGGATGCGAGTACACCGTGCCATCGATTCCCTCCGAACGCATGCGCGCCAGTGCGCTGCGCAGGATCTCGTTCCCGGTGCGCCCCGGCTTGATTTCGCCAACGACGATGTCCTGCAGACGG
>DATFHG010000136.1:0-3802 GCA_035248725.1 Gemmatimonadaceae bacterium
TCCACCGCGACGACCACTTTTCGATGGCCACGATGGCGTCTTCCAGGGCGCGGCCCTTCTGTGTGAGCCCGTACTCGACGCGCACCGGCTGTTCGGGAAGCACGGTACGCGTGATGAGGCGTGCCGCCTCGAGCTCGCGCAGGCGTTCAGACAGCATGCGGTCGCTGATGTCCGGGATCGTGGCGCGCAGCTCGTTGTAGCGTGCCGGCCCGTCGAGCAGGCCGCGAATGATCGCGCCGGCCCAGCGGCGTCCGATGAGCTCGACGGCGAGGTGGTAGCGGGGGCAGATGGTGACGGCATCGGACATGCGCTGAAAGATACCATAAGTACATGACTTGACAAGAGTAACTAACGAAAGTATAGTCCCTAGCAGCCCAGTAAGCAGTCACCACCTATACGACATGAGGAACACCGCATGAGCACGAGTGCTACCGACACGGCAGGCGGCGTGACCACCTGGACCATCGATCCCGCGCACTCGACCGTCGAGTTCAGCGTCAAGCATCTCATGATCTCGTCCGTGAAGGGCCGCTTCGGCGACGTCAAGGGGATGGTTCGCCTGGACGAGGCCACTCCGGCGCGGTCGCACGTCCAGATCGAGATCGGTATCGCCAGCGTCGATACCCGCGCGGAGCAGCGTGATGCGCACCTCCGGTCCGCGGATTTCTTCGACGCGGAGCGCTTTCCGACGATGACGTACACGAGCAAGCGCATCGAGGGCGACGCGCGGGGCAAGTTCAAGATCATCGGCGACCTCACCATTCGCGACGTGACGCGCGAGGTGCCGCTGGAGGGCGAGTTCGAGGGACGGAACCGCGATCCCTGGGGCGGTGAGCGCATGGCCTTCGTCGCCACCGGCAAGGTGAACCGCAAGGAGTTCGGCCTCAACTGGAACCAGGCGCTCGAGACTGGCGGTTGGCTGGTGGGCGACGACATCAAACTTTCGATCGAAGTCCAGCTCGTTCTGCAGAAGAGCTGAAGGAGCGGGAAGCGGGAAGCGGGAAGCGGGAAGCGGGAAGCAGTGAACGATCACAAAAAACAGCGCCCGGTGGCGAAGCCACCGGGCGCTGTCCGCTTCCGCAGCGTGTCAGTCAGTTCCCCTCTTCCTAGGCTCCTGCGCCTTCACTCCGCCCGAAGCGCCGTGAGCGGATCGACGCGCGTCGCCCGCCGCGCCGGGACGACGCTGGCCACGATGCCCGCGATCGAGAGTACCGTGACGACCCCAGCGAAGATGAAGGGGTCGCGCGGCTCGACCTGGAACAGGATGGCCTGCAACAGCCGCGACACGCCGAGCGCCAACGCGAGCCCGGCGGTCATCCCGATGGCCAACTGCAGCAGGCCCTGGCGCAGCACCATCTGCACCACGTCGCCTGCGCGCGCTCCCAGCGCCATCCGAATCCCCACCTCGCGCGTGCGGCGGCTCACCGAAAACGCCATCACCGCATAGAGGCCGACGCTCGCCAGGAACAACGCGATCATCCCGAAGATCATGAACATCGTGCCGAAGACGCGTACGAACCACAGCGGACGCGCGATGGCCTCCTGCATCGAGTACACGAAATAGATGGCGATATCCGGGTTGAGTGCCGCAACGGCATCACGCACCTGCGGAGTGAGCGCCATCGGATTGCCGCCGTGCGCGCGCACCGCCATGCTGACGAAGTTCGTGTGGTTCTGCGCCAGCGGCGTGAGGATCATCGGCGCGCGAGGCGCCTCGGGATCTCCAGTGAACGTGTTGGGAACCACGCCGACGATCGTGAGCCAGGGCGCCGTGCTCCGCGAGTCGCCGAAGCGCAGTCGGCGGCCAAGCGGATCCGTACCCGGGAGGAACAGCGTGACGAACTCCTGGTTGACGATCGCGACCGGCAGCGCGCCCGGACGATCGGACGACGCGAAGGAACGCCCCTGCAGGATACGGAGATTGAACGTCGAAAAGAAGCCGGGCGACACGCGCGCCGACCCGGCGTTCGGATAGTCCTCGTCCTTCGAATAGCTGCGGCCTTCGATGGCGAACGTGTTTCTGCCGCGCCCGGTGCCCGGCAGCTGTGTGGTCAGCGCGGCAGCCTGCGCGCCAGGCAGCGCGGCGAGACGATCCGGCAGCTGCTCGAAGAACTGGCGCTGCTGCAGCGTATCGGTGTACGTGGCCGGAAAGCCCACGCGCGCCGTGAAGATGTTCGCCGTATCGAATCCGGTGTCGATGGTGCGCAGCTTCACCACGCTCTTGATCATCAGTCCCGCCGCGACGAGGAGGCCGCACGACAGCGCGATCTCGAACACCACGAGCGCGCGACTCAGCCGGCCGATTCGAAAGCTCGACGAACCGCGTGAATCGTCCTTGAGTATTTCGTTGATGTCGGTACGAGAGGCTTGCAGTGCCGGAATGGCGCCCGAGGCGAGCGTCGCGACCACCGCGACCCCGATGGCGAAGAGCAGCACCGGCGGATACAACCCGATGTCGAGCCAGAAGGGCGGGTTGGTGTCGGCGATGGCTCGATTGAAGGCGCCCACGCCAAAGTACGCGGCCGCGACGCCGAAGACCGTTCCGAGCGCGGCGAGCACGAACGCCTCGGCGAGGAACTGCCGCACGACGGCCGTTCGCGATGCGCCGAGGGCCGTGCGAATACCCACCTCCTTGGTGCGATGCGCCGCGCGGTCGAGCAGCAAGTTGGCGACGTTCGCGCAGGCGATGAGCAGCACGAAGAAGACGGCGCCCAGCATCGTGAGGAGAAGCTGCCGGGGCTCGGGACCAATCGCGCCCTCGACGAACGACGTGACGGTCGCGCTCAACCCCTGGTTGGTGTCCTTGTGCTCCAGCGCGATACGCCGGGCCACCGCGTTGGCCTCGGCGGCAGCGACGTCGAGTGTCAGGCCCGGCTTCAACTTCCCGATGACGGTCACGTTGGGCGAGTCGGTCCGCTTGCCGAGCGGATCGAGCTGCAGCGGCAGCCAGATGGCGCCATTGTCGGGAAACTCGTATCCCTCGGGCATCACACCGACGATCACGTGGGGCACCGAGTTCACGCGAACGGTGCGGCCGATGATCTCTCGGTCGGCGCCGAACCGTCCGTGCCACATCGCGAAGCTGATGACGGCGACGCGCTCGCCACCAACGGCGTCCTCGCCCGGCCGGAGCGCTCGTCCCAGCAGCGGACGCACTCCGGCGATATCGAACATGTTCGCGGTGACCCATGAGCCGCTGTATCGCTCCGCGCGCTCGGTTCCGCTGACCATGACCGTCCCGGAGTAATACGCGCCAAGCTCCGAGAAGGATGTCATCTGCGAGCGAAACTGCCGGTAGTCGGGATAGATGGGCGCCATCTGCATCCAGCGCCGGGAGAGATTCTGCTCGAAGAGCAACACGATCCGGTCGGCATCACGGAAGGGAAGGCCCTTCATCAGCGCACCGTACACGATACTGAACATCGTCGTCGTGAGCCCGATGCCAAGCGTGAGCGCCAGGACGGCCACGAGGCTCAGCCCTGGATGTTTGCGCAACGTGCGGCTGCCGAAATGGAGGTCGCGGAGGATTGCGGACATTGGCGAATCGCGGAGGGTGGCCTGCACACGCCACGTCGAGTCGGCCGCGGCGTCTCTGGCGGCCTACGCTCCAGCGGCAGCCGAGGTTTCATTACATTGCAGCGATGGCATTCGGATCTCCTGCGAGCCGCAGATTGCTGCTCACCATGGTGGTGCTCGTCGTCGCGCTGGACGGCATCGCGATCGCGCTGTACTACGCCTTCGATCTTCGCAGTCGGGCCAACCAGGTTCAGATGGCGTTCATCGTCGTGTGGACGGTCGCTAC
>DATFHG010000137.1:0-6578 GCA_035248725.1 Gemmatimonadaceae bacterium
TCGGGGTACAGCAAGCAGTACCTCGATTCTCGCGGAGGCACGGTGGACGGGAGCGCGTTCCTGGCCAAGCCATTCGGGATGCGCGAGCTCACGGCCCGCGTGCGCGAGATTCTCGACACGGAGTTCGAGCCCGCATGAGCAGCGGCCCGCACAGCGGACCCACGGTGGTGTTGGGCTCGTCGCCGCAGGAGACGTTGGCGCGGCTCGCCGAAGAGGCTGCGGAGATGTCGGCGCAGCTTCGGGAATTGGCCGAGCGGGCTTCTGTCGCGGAAAAACAGCAGACGCAGAGTACGCGGAGTACGCCGAGCACGCAGAAGGGGGAAACAGCGGCGGCGCGGATTCTCGTCGCCGACGACGAGACGGTGATCCGCGTCATGCTGGCGCGCTATTTAAGGAAGCAGGGCTACGAGGTGACCGAAGCGATCGATGGCACCGCGGCGCTCGAGGCGGCGCAGAAGGAGGCCTTCGACCTCGTGCTCACGGACATGCAGATGCCGGGGCTGAACGGCCTGGGCCTGCTCAAGGCGCTCAAGGCGAACGAGGCCACGCGTGACGTCCCGCTCATCGTGCTCTCCGGCCAGGGCGATTCCGGCGCCGTCGTCGAATGTCTCAAGAACGGCGCCGACGACTACGTGCCCAAGCCGTACGAGTTCGCGGTGCTGGACGCGCGTGTGGGCACCGCCCTCGATCGCAAGCGGATGCACGACCTGGAGCGCGGATATCGCGCGCGCGTGGCGGTGCTGACGACCGCCGCGGAAGCGGTGGAGCGCGAGACGTACGCGAGCGAGCAGCTGGCGGCGGTGATGGACGACGGCGACGAGATCGGGCGGCTGGCGCGCGTGTTCGACCGCATGGTGACGTCGCTCAGATCGCGCGAGGAGCGGCTGGAGCGACGCGTGTCGGAGCTGCGGCGCGAGATGAACGCGGCGTCGGGCGCGCGGCGCGCCGCGGTGGCCGAAGAGGACGGCAGCCTGTTCCGCACCGGCGAGACGCTGGCGCGTCGCTACGAGATACTCGGCATCCTAGGCACGGGCGGCATGGGGACGGTGTACCGCGCGCGCGACACGGAGCTGGGCGAGCAGGTGGCGATCAAGGTGGTGCGTCCGGACATCATCAAGCAGGATCGCAGCATCGTGGAGCGGCTCAAGTCGGAGATACGCCTCGCGCGCAAGCTGTCGCACCCGAACGTCGTGCGCGCACACGACCTGGGCGAGTGGAGCGGGACGTACTTCATCTCGATGGAGTACGTGCAGGGGCTCACGGTGTCGGACCTGCTGGACCGGCGCGGGCGGCTGGGCGTGGGCTCGGTGCTGGCGATCGGCACGCAGATGGCGCAGGCGCTCGCGGTGGCGCACGACGCGCGGATCATCCACCGCGACATCAAGCCGGCGAACCTGCTGATCGACGAGTCGGGTGTGCTGAAGGTGATGGACTTCGGCATCGCGGTGCACACGGAGCGCACGGACAAGCTGACGATGGGCGGCTTCATCGTGGGCACGCCGCAGTACATGGCGCCGGAGCAGTTGCGGGGCGGTGAGGTGGACGGCCGCGCCGATCTCTTCGCGCTCGGGGTGGTGCTGTACGAGTGCCTGGCGGGGAAGCCGCCGTTCGACGCCGAGTCGCCGACGGAGCTGATGCAGCAGATGACGAGCCGCGCGTACGAGCGGATCGACGCGCGTGTGGTGGCGGTGCCCGCGCCGCTGGCGACGCTGATCCATCAGCTGCTGGAGTTCCAGCCGAGCCGCCGGCCCGCGTCCGCGCGCGTGGTGGCGGAGCGGCTGGCGGAGATCGAGCCGCCGAAGGAGAGCGAGACGATGGTGGAGCTGGAGCTGTTGCCGCTGGCGGGCGCGCCGTGAGCCCCGATCGCGCGCTGGTGGATACGGTGCAGCGGCTGTCGCTCTCTCGCGATCTGCCGGCCCTGATGGAGGTGTTGCGCACCTCGGCCCGGGCGCTCAGCGGCGCGGACGGCGTGACCGTGGTGCTGCGCGACGTGGATCAGTGCCACTACGTGGACGAGGACGCCATCGCGCCGCTGTGGAAGGGGAAGAAGTTCCCGATGACGGCGTGCATCTCGGGCTGGGCGATGCTCAATCGTGCGCAGGTGTCGATCCTGGACATCTATCAGGATGCGCGCATACCGCACGATGCGTATCGCCCCACGTTCGTGAAGAGTCTCGCGATGACGCCGATCCGGACGTCGGAGCCGATCGGGGCGATCGGCGCGTACTGGGCCACGCAGCACCAGGCGTCCGGCGAGGAGCTGGCGACGCTGCAGGCGCTGGGGGACGCGGCCTCGGTGGCGTTCGAGAACGTGAAGCTCATCGAGTCGCTCACGCAGGCGAACCGCGCGAAGGACGATTTCCTGCTGATGCTGGCGCACGAGCTGCGAAACCCCCTGGTGCCGGTGCGCAACGCGACGCACGTGCTGAAAACGCGTGCGTCCGCCGGCGACGAGGCAACGTCGCAGGCGCACGCGATGATCGAACGGCAGATGTCGCATCTGGAGCGCATCCTCGGCGATCTGCTGGACGTGGGGAGTCTCACGCGCGGCACGATGCAGTTGCGTCGCGAGCGGGTCGATCTCGCGCGGATCGTGCGCACGTGCGTGGATGATGCGCGCGGGGCCTTCGCGGACGCCGGAGTGACGCTGGAGTCGTCCAGCGCCGACGCGAGCGTATGGATGCATGGCGACGCGACGCGTCTGTCGCAGGCGATCGGGAACGTGCTGGACAACGCACGGAAGTACACTCCCGCCGGAGGAAGCGTGCGCGTATCGCTCCAGCGCAGCGCCGCCGGCTGTGCCGCGGTGAAGGTGGAGGACAGCGGGGAGGGCATCGATGCGGAGACGCTGCCGCGCGTATTCGACGCGTTCGCGCAGGCGGACCGGTCACTGGCGCGCACGAAGGGCGGGTTGGGTCTGGGCCTGTCGCTCGCGCGCGGGATCGTGGAAGGGCATGGTGGAGCGGTCGGCGCCTCGAGCGCTGGCGCGGGTCAGGGCGCCGAGTTCACGCTCACGCTGCCGGTGGAACCGGCGGTGCCGGTGGCCGAGCCGCCGCGCGCGCAGGCGGCTGGAAGCGGCACAAAAGTGCTGATCGTGGAGGACAACAAGGACGCGGCGGAGTCGCTGCGGATGATCCTGCAGTTCTCCGGATACGCCGTGAGTGTTGCGCACACCGGTCCGGACGGCGTCATGGCGGCGCAGCGCACACCGCCGGACGTGGTGGTGTGCGACATCGGGTTGCCGGGGTTCGACGGATTCGAGGTAGCGGAGCGGCTTCGGGCGGACGCCGCGACGCGTCACGTGCGCCTGATCGCGGTCACGGGTTACGGGAGCGAGGCCGACAAGGCGCGTTCGCGGGAGGTGGGGTTCGACGTACACCTGGTGAAGCCGGTGCCACCGGATCGGCTCCTGGCGCAGCTGACGCAATTGGCCGCGGCGTAGTTCGGGTTTGGGACACGACGATGATCTACACGCACGTGCGTCACCGGAACGCGGTGCGGAGCGGCGGACCGGCTGTAACCAGCGGATTGCGCGCGACCCACGCCCGCTTAGTTGCGCGTTCGCGCGCATCGCCGCAGCATATATGCGTACCTCGTTCCATTTCCTGTTTCGCGTCAGGTGGTCGCTGAGAGATCGTAACAAGGAGATGTCCTGGGCCTCTGGGATTTCTTTCGTCCGAAGGTCGCGACTCGCCGGGAACCCCGGCTTGAGTTCCTGCACGAACAGGATGGTCCGCAAGAGACCCGCGTGAAGGCGGCGCTCATACCGGTCCTCGCAGACGCACCGATCGCGCGAGCATATCTCGCGAGGGTTGGCTTCGAGCCAGGCGCTCCGCCTTCCGTTGCGCTGTGCCTGGTATCGGATGCAGGCGACGACCCGAAGCTCGTGCGAAGGATTGCGGAGACCTTCAAGCCACTCGCACCGACGAACGTCTTTCTCGACGTGGCATTCGTGACTCCCGAGCAAGAGGAAGATCTACGACGAGTCGGGCGGCCTTTTTACGACCGCGCCACCTAACGGGGAGTTGTAGCTGGCGGCGCGATCAAGCAGTTGGATTTACTGAAGAAAGGTGAAGCCGCAGCTACACTCCATCGCGTGAGTTCGCGACAGACATGTCGGCGCGATCACCAGGCGTGCAATCGATGCCTCGAGGATTCCATTACGAATTAGTGGCGGTGGACAACCGTCCGTTGCCGGTGACGCTTCGATATAACGGCGAGTCGTGTGTCGTCACCGGCGGCAGCTTTGCTCTGTACGATGAAGTCGGCGACTTCGGCGATGGGCGCATCGAGTGGACGGTCAGAGGTAGCGTTACGCGACTATTGTCGACGAGTCGGGATGAAGAGCAACTCTTTTGGTGGGGCGAAGAGTTTGACCGACTCGACGCTCGGCATGTGACGTTTCCAGGTGGGTGGAGAAAGCAGCGGAACTCAGGGACTTACGTTCTGACGGAGGAGGATGTCGGTATGCAGGTCGCCCCGATGGTGACCGACGTCGCGCCGCCCGCGCAGCAGGTGTTCGGCGCACGGGTATGGCGTTTTGCGGCAACCAGTGTGGCAGCGACTGCTGACGACTCCGCGACCTAACGAGAAAATTGTAACCATCGGCGCGATGAAGCAGCCTGGGTGAGTAAGGAAAGATGAAGCCGGAGCTAAACTTTATCGCAAGACAGACCATGCAGACGTTTCGTGTGGTGAGAGCTGTGGCGCAAGCACTCCCGCTCTGCGGGGCACTTCTCGTGCTCGACGTGCACCCGTTGCGCGCGCAATACCTGCGAGCCGCCCCAATCCAGCGCGCGTCCGTCGCGAACCGAACGCTTCACCTGACTTCGGAGAAGCGCCGGCCCGCGGCTCGCACCTATGTGTTGTATGGCGCATTAGTTGGCGTGGTGGCGTTTGGCGTGGGCCTCGAGATGTGGGTCGAGAACATGAGCGCCAGCGACGAGTGCCTGTGCTCGCCATTGGGCTTCGCGCCTGCTTTCGCAGGCGCCGCGGTCATCGGTGGTGCCGCCGGATATGTCGTGTATCGGATTCGATACCGATAGGCGCCGCCGCCGCGCGCAATGGCGAGTTGTCGGTTGGCCGCGTGTAAAGCAGTTTGGTTGGACAAGGAAAGGTGAGTTGCCATGTTCGGATCCGAGGCACACGTGAAGAGCCCGCGCGCGGTGGGGATTGCCTGTGCACTGTTGGCCACCCTGCTCGGCCTGCTGTACCTGCATGCGGCCGGCGCTCCGACGACTTACCTGATCGTCAATGCGTTGTCGCTGGCAATGGGGCTCGCCCTCTTTGTCGTGATTCCTCAGAAAATGCGGGACACAGGTGCTGCAAACGGCGTGGTCCTCGCCCTGGGGATCATGCTGCTCGCCACCGCCATGTCAGGATTGTCGGCAGAAGGCGCCTCGCGATGGGTACGGGTCGGCGGCGCATCGCTGCAAACGAGTCTCATCGTGTTGCCGGCCATGCTGGTCGTTTTCGCCAGGTCCGGTGGGTTCTTCGCGACAAGCGGCGTCGTCCTCGCGGCTGTGGCGCTCGCCCTCCAGCCCGATCGCGCCATGGCCGGCGTCATGACCGCGGCTCTGGCTGCGCTGGTGCCGTTCAGGCGGGAGCGGCAGGTGGTCCTCGCGTTGACTGTCGCCGCAAGTGGCTTCGCGGTCACGCTGCTGCGGCCCGATGCTCTGCCGGCGGTGCCGTACGTCGACCGGATCCTCTATACGTCGTTCGAAGTTCAACATTTCGCAGGGATCGCCGTTGTGGCCGGGGCGCTCCTGCTCATCGTTCCGGCGCTCGTCGGTCTCCGGACGGATTCATCGAACCGCGCAGCTCATGTCGTGTTCGGCCTGACGTGGCTCGGAATCGTAGTAGCAGCGGCTCTTGGCAATTATCCCACGCCGGTCGTCGGCTATGGTGGAAGTGCGATCCTGGGATACGCGCTGAGCCTCTCGTTCATGCCGAGTAAGGCGACATCCACTGCTGCGACCGAAGCACGGTCGCAGGACGCTGCTCGCGTTGGCCCGACGGGAAGCGCGAACCTCCGAGTACGTGTGGAACTTGTAACCTTGGGTAGGCCGACCACGGACGTCTGTTGTGATTGAGCTCAGGGGCCTTCGACGAGAGGGCTTGGGTGCTGCACATAAGCTGTTGCCGCTGCAGCTACCCAGGATTCGCCAGGAGTTTCCTGAACTCACTGGTATTCATCTCGGGACCTTGAACGTCACCCTCGACTCGGGATTGATCGTCGCCGTTCCGGATTACAGGACGAAGCCGATCCGCTGGCATGCAGACACTGTGGAAGGCGAAGTATTCGATCTGCTCCGCATTCGCCTCGAGGCTCCCATCGGCGCACCGGAAGTGCGCGCGTGGTTCTATATCCCCCACTGGTCGCCTCATCGTGCCGATCCTCATCTTCACGAGATTCTGGCGCCGAAGATTGAATGGCCAGAAGATCAGCCCTGCAAGATCCGCATCGACCGCAAAGACGCATTCAGGTACGCGAACTGGCCGCTCATCATCATCGGTGGCCCGGCGGCCTGACGAGGGGTTTTGTACCTGAGGCTATTCCTCTGGAGGTCCGCATGGTT
>DATFHG010000138.1:0-5820 GCA_035248725.1 Gemmatimonadaceae bacterium
GGCGTTCTTGCCGGCTGCTCCAGTTGCGCCGGTTGGCCCAGCGGGCCCAGTGTCTCCGGTAGCGCCCCTCGGCCCAGTCGGACCTGCAGGGCCGACCGCCCCGGTCGCCCCTGCGGCGCCTGTAGCGCCCTGGGGCCCTCCTGCACCAGTGGGGCCCGTTGCTCCTTGCGCACCGGTCGGACCTTGGGCGCCGGTAAGACCCTGCGCGCCGGTCGCCCCAGTGGCGCCAGTCTCACCCTTATCACCTTGTCGTCCCTGCGCGCCTGTCGCGCCGGTTTGTCCCGTCTCACCTTTCGGTCCCTGCGCGCCGGTTGCGCCGGTTGGACCAGCAGGACCCTGCGCACCTGTCTCGCCTTGCGGGCCCGTCGCACCCGTCGCGCCGGTTTCTCCTTTGTCACCCTTCGGTCCCTGAGGACCCGTGGCGCCGGTCGCACCCGTCGCGCCAGTCGCACCGGTCGCTCCCTGTGCGCCCGTGTCGCCCTTATCTCCTTTGTCGCCTTTGGGACCTTGCGGCCCCTCAGGGCCAACCGCACCGGCAGGACCCACGGGACCCTGAGGCCCTGCGGGCCCGATGTCATTCCACTGGAACGGCACGTGAGTCGTGCTCGTGCAATTCGCAGGTGTGTTCGGCTCCTTGATGCGATACACCGAACCACTGGTGGGCACGTAGCAGGCGTAGATGGTCTTTACCGTCGTCTGCGCCTCCGCCGCCACAGGAAACGCGAGCACTGCGGCGACGATGCCGATGGCAGTGATGAGCGTCTGCGCGAGCGATCGCGAGCGGAAACGATTCGCGGTGTGCGAGGGGACTTGTGTCATCATGAAAGCGGTACTCCTGTGCAGCTGCGGCTAGCGCGTTGTTGTGGTGTCTGCGAGGCGTGCTTCGACCTGATCGAGTGCGAGGCCGAGCGCGGCAAAGTCGGCGGCATCAGCGCTGTGCGAGCGCGATGCGATGAGGTGGCGGATTTGCGTGATGTTGCTCTGCGTTTTCGGCGCGTCGCCGCGCGCGAGCGCGGCCGACAGTTGCGTGAGCAGGGCGCGCAAGCGATCGCGCACGGCCGCATCCTGCATCGCGGCGCTCAATCGACTGCCGGCGTCGGCGATGAGCGGGTCGGCGACTACTCGTGCCGCGCGAACCTGCGTCATGACCTGGGCGGCTCGCGCGGCTGCCAAGGCTTGCGCACTTTCCCGCGGCGGCGTCGGTGCGTCGGCACATCCGTGCGCCGCGATGAGGGCGGCCGCTGTGGCGGCCGTCGTGATGGAAAAGCTGAATGGGCGTGTCATGCGCGACACCTTAGCGTGCGCGCGAGCAGCGGCCATAGGTTTTTCTAATTGCGTAAAGCCTTGCGAGACAGACACTTGTCCGCAGGCGGTGTCGGCAGTTGCACCGCGTCGACACGTCCTGTGTTGCCGCGCGGCGACAGGAGTGTGGCGTCCGCGCCACACCTTGCGCCGAAGCGAAGAGCGGGCGCCTATTTCGGCAGCTGGTCCCGTTTGTGCGCCGTATCACTGGCTTGGGTCAGTCGAGGCGATGCCGTCCGACGTCCGCCGCTGGAGCCCATAGGACGCGATGCAGCCCCGCAACGAAGGACGCCGCAGCGAAGACAGGCAACGCGCGCAACGGTCGGAATCCGCGGCGGGGCATTCGTCACACCCCTTCTCCGTTCCGCTGAATGTCAAGCGCACCGTTCGCATCCTCGTCGTCGAGGACGACCGCGCGCTCCGGGAAGGGCTGACCAGCACGCTGCAGGTCGAAGGCTTCGACGTCACGGCGGCGAGCACTGGCGCGGAGGCCGTCGACCTCTTGCGTCGCTCCCCCCATGACATCGTTCTCACCGATCTCTATCTCACACCCGTCAGCGGTCTCGAGGTCCTGCGCGCGGCGTTGCGGTCCAAGCGCGACGCCGTCGTCATCTTCATGACGGGTAACCCCACCGTCGAGACGAGCATCGAGACGTTGAGCGCCGGTGCGTGGGATTACCTGCCGAAGCCGTTCTCCGCGATGCATCTGCAGGTACTGCTCGGCCGCGCCACACACGTCATTCTCCAGGCGCGACAGATGCGCGAGCTGCGGGCACAGCTGCAGAGCGACGCAACGGTCATCGGCTCGTCTGCCATCTTCCGCGAGGCGATCGCGCGCGCGGAGCGCGTGGCCCCAACCGATGCCGCCGTCCTGCTCGTGGGTGAGAGCGGCACGGGCAAGGAGTTGATTGCGCGCTTCATCCATCAGCGCAGTCGTCGAGCGACGCGCCCGTTCGTCGCCGCCGCATGTTCAGCGCTCCCCGAGCAGGCCATGGAGTCCGAACTGTTCGGACACCGCCGCGGCGCGTTCCCGGGCGCGGATCGCGACAAGACGGGATTGCTCGAGTCGGCGAACGATGGCACGATGTTCCTCGACGACGTGACGTGCATGCCGGCGGCGCTCCAGGCCAAGCTGCTGCGTGTGCTGCAGGACGGCGTCGTTCGCCGCGCCGGGAGCGAGCGGAGTGATGCAGTCGTGGATGTGCGTTTCATCGCCGCGACGAGCGTCGATCCCCAGAATGCCGTGCAAGGCGGCGCGTTCCGGGCCGACCTGCTGTATCGGCTGAGCGTCGTCCCGATCCGGATTCCGCCGTTGCGGGAACGACGTGAGGACATTCCGCTGCTCGCGAATCACATGCTGGTGCACTACTGGCAGCGTCACCGCCGACCAGGCACGCAACCGCCACGGCTCACGACGGAGTCCATCGAGTATCTGCGCACCCGGTCGTGGCCGGGCAACGTTCGGGAGCTGCAGAACGTGATCGAGCACGCCGTGGTGCTTGCCGACGCCGCACAGCCGATCACGCCTACGGACCTGCCGATGGGCGAGGACGTCGACCCCGTTGCATCGATCAGCCGCGCGCTGACGCCGGATGTCCTGAGCGAGGCCTTTCATCCGGCGCGCGCCAAGTTGCTCGCGGAATTCGAGCGCGTGTATCTGCGCAAGCTGGTCTCGCGGGCGGGGGGCAATATGGCCAAGGCCGCACGGCTGGCGCACATCGACCGCACGACACTCTATCGCCTGGTCGGCAAGCACGGGTTGAGCGGCGGCTGGGATGCGACGCTGCATCCGGAGACGTGAGCACGACGGGCACGGAACCGCCGGACGCCACGCGCGGCGTCGAGATGCCGGCGATGGATCTCGTGGCGCAAGTCGCTCATGATTTCCGCACGCCGTTGACGTCCATCCTCTTCCTCACCGATGCGCTGCGATCCGGCGTGACCGGCGAGCTCTCCGACACGCAGCAGGAGCAACTCGAGCTGATCTACAGTTCAGCGCTGCAACTCAGCACGCTGGCGAACGATCTCACCGAGTTCGCGCACCATGGACGTCTGAGTCTGCTCGAATCCGAGCCGGTGGGATTTTCCGTGGACGACGTCATGCACTCCGTGCAGGACATCGTGCGACCGGTGGCGCGCGCGAAGGGGCTCGAGCTCACGTTCGACGTGTCCGTGTCGACGCGGCGTGTCGGACACCCCGCCGCCGTCGGCCGGGTGCTGCTCAACCTGGTCACGAACGCGCTGAAGTTCACGGTGCGCGGATCGGTACGCGTCGTGGCGCGTGATATCGATGCGATGACGGTGCATTTTTCCGTCGTCGACACCGGTCCCGGCCTGCCGCCCCAGCTTCGTGCATCGATCTCCGAGTCCGACACGGTCCGGCTGCGCGAACCAGCCGTGACGACGTCCGGCCTGGGGCTCGTGATCTGTCGGCGCCTCGTCGCCGCGATGGGCGGCCAGTTGCGCGTGCGTTCCGCCACCGCCGAAGGCGCGGGGAGCGACGTGTCGTTCGATCTACCGCTGCCGAAGACGACAGAACGCTAGCGCGGCGTTACTGGGAAAAGCCGATGTCGCTCGCCGCGCGGAATATGGCCGCCAGGCCATGATGACGGCGACGCAAGGTCGATCCGCGTTTGCGGCGCCAATCTGCAGCGCGACAAGCGACTCTCGCGCTACTTCATCAGATAGAACCCGAAATTCTTCAGGCGTTGGGCGAGATCGTCGCGCCGGAATACCGGGAGAAAACGCTTCCACCAGCGGCGATCGTGCGAATCTTCGCTCGGCCGCAACCACCGAAATGTGCGCGCCAGCTCCTCGCGGATGGAGCGTTCGCTCCGTTCACCTCGCATGCCCGCCGTGGCCAGCCTGGACGCCGCGTGCACGGCGGCAGACACTGTGCGGAGTGCGGTGGCTACGTCGTCCTCCGACGCATCAGGCGCGCGAGATCGAATGCGTTCCGCGACCGGCGTCCTCGATTCAGGTCCGAAGCGCATGTACTCGACCAGCGCCATTCGCAGGAGCTCATCGTCGACCATTTGCGGATCCATGTGTTCTCGTCATTCAAGCGTCGCGGAATCGACGACCGTGGCGCTGAACTCCGCGATGCCTGCCATGATTCCCCAGGCCTGTCCCGCTAGAATGTCGCATGGTTTTTCTGCTCGCGCTCTCCTCGGCGGCGTTCTACGGCTCCGCGGACTTCCTCGGAGGGCTCGCGACGCGCCGCGCGGCAGCGATCCCCGTCGTGCTCATCTCGCAGGGCGCGGGGCTGCTGCTCGTGCTATTGCTGATGCCACTCCTGCCGGCCGCCACACCCACATCGGCGGACATCGCGTGGGGCACGCTGGCGGGCGTGATGGGCGCGGTGGGCGTGGCCCTGCTGTATCACGCACTGGCGATCGGCACCATGTCGGTCGTCGCGCCCACTACAGCAGTGTGTGCCGTGGCGATCCCTGTGCTCACGTCCGTGCTCCTCGGCGAGCATCTCGCCCTGCTGTCGGCGATCGGGATCGTCGTCGGCGTGGCGGCGATCGTGCTCGTCAGCATGCAGACACCGACCACGGTGACCGAAGCTGCTCCGCATCGCAGCGGTGTCGGGTTCGCGCTCATATCGGGCGTCGCGATCGGGATCTTCCTGTACGCGCTCGCGCAGGCGAAGCCCACCGCGGGGATGTGGCCGCTCGTGGCATCGCGCAGCACGTCGACTCTGCTCATCGGGATCCTCGCGCTCGCGCGACGCACGTCGCTGCGCATGTCATCGCGTCTGCTCGGCGTCACCCTCGCATGCGGTGCCGTCGACATGACCGCGAACGCGCTGTACATGATCGCCGCGCGGATCGGTCCACTCAGCCCGGTAGTGACGCTGTCGTCGCTCTACCCCGCTACGACGGTCCTGCTCGCGAGCGCTTTCCTGCACGAGCGCCTGAACGCCGCGCAAAAGCTCGGCGTGGCGCTGGCGCTCGGTGCCGTGGTGCTGATCGTCGGCGCACCCGCCTGACCCTTCAGAACACGAGCGTCTGGATCGAGTGCGGCGGACTCGCGACTTCCGCCGCGTTGCCCGCCACCCACAGGAAGTACTGCACGTCCTTCTCGCCCGGGTTCATCACGACCACCGAGTGCTTGCCGTCGGGGTTCGTGAACGCGGTGGACAGCAGCGCGCTGCGGCTCGGCGACGACACGATGCGTCGCGCGCCCGGGCGCACGAACTTCGAGAAATGCCCGATGTAGTGGTACGAGTTCGTGTACGTCAGCTCGCCGGTGCGCGTGTCCCCATGAATCGGCGCGAAGCAGAAATTGCCCACGTGGTTCGGCCCGCCCTGCTCGTCGAGCAGCACGTTCCAGTCCGTCCACCCCACCGCGCCGTCGTTGAAGTCGTTGATCATCGAGCGCGCGTAGTACTCGCCCAGCCGCCAGCTGTGGATGTCCTCCGGCTTGTAGGAATCGGCCGTCCCCTCGGTGAAGAGCAGATGCTTATCGGGAAACGTTTCGTGCACGAGGCGGACGTTGTCGAACATCATGGTC
>DATFHG010000139.1:0-17444 GCA_035248725.1 Gemmatimonadaceae bacterium
CAAGACGCCGCAGGCGCTCCTCGCCGCGCAGCTCACCGCCACGCCGGCGCCAATTCCCACGCGACGCAGTGATGTACCCGTCGCGCTCGCGCGCCTCGTGATGCAGTGTCTCGAGAAGGAGCGGGAGCACCGCCCGCAGACCGCGCGCGAGATCGCCGAACTGCTCGAGAACCCGGACATGGTGAGCGGCGCGTTTGCGTCCGCGCCGGTCCTGCCGGTGAAGCGTCGCAACGTCGTCGCCATCGCCGGCGCCTTGGCGCTCGTGGCGGTGATCGCCGGAGCGGCGGCGATCGCGCGGTCGCGCACCCCGAGCGTGGCGCCCGCCGCGCAGGCGGGAGTGCCGGCGTCCCTGGCCACCGAACGCGCGCGGGCAATCGTCGTGTTGCCCTTCGTGAACATCGGCCGCGATTCGACCGATGTCTATCTCGCCGACGGCCTCACGAACGACATCATCAACGTGCTGGGTCGCGTGCCGGGTATCCGCGTCACGTCGCGATCGGTGGCGGCGTCGGCGCGTGAAAAGTTCAGCTCCGCGCAGGAGATCGGCAAAGCGCTGAACGTGGGCCGCGTCCTCGAGGGCACGGTACAGCGCGACGGAAATCGCCTGCGCGTGACGGCGCGCGTCACGAACACGGACGACGGGTTCATGGTGTGGTCGGACATGTTCGAGCGCACGCTGAAGGACGTGTTCACGGTGCAGGATGAAATTTCCGGCGCCATCGCCGACGCGCTGGGCTCGCAGATGACGCCGACGACGGTGGCGTCGAACGCGGAGAACGAGCGCGGCACCAGCGACGACGTCGCCTACGATCTGTACCTGCGCGGCCACCACTTCTTCGAGCAGCGCGGCGAGACGGCGTTGCGCCACGCGTTGGATCTGTTCAGGAAGTCCGCGGCGCAGGATCCGAACTTCGCCAAGGCGCAGGCAGGCATCGCCGCGGCATACAGCGTGTTGCCGCTGTACGGCACCGGCGCGGCCGACACATTGTTCGCGCCGGGATTTGCCGCGGCCAACCGCGCGATTCAGCTCGACTCCACCCTTGCCGATGCGTATGCGTCGCGCGCCGTGTTGCTGAACACGCAATGGCGGTGGGCCGACGCGGAACGCGACTTCCGCCGCGCCATCGCGCTCGATCCCAGGCTCGCGTCAGCGCACCAATGGTACGGCGAGCAGCTCATCGTGCAGAGCCGATTCGCCGATGCCACGGAGCAGCTCAAGCGGGCGGCGGAGCTCGATCCGGTATCCCCGGTGATCGCCAGCTCCTATTCGCTCGCCCTGGGCCTGGCCGGTCGCGACGCGGACGCCATCGCCCAGGGGCGGCGGGCCGTGGAGCTCGATTCCGGCTTGTTCCTGCCGCACCTCGTGCTCGGTCTCGATCATCTCGTGGCCAGGCGCAACGCGGAGGCGATACGCGAGCTCGAGCCAGCGCTGGGGCTCAGTCACGGCTCGCCGTACGTTCAGGGGCTGCTCGGCTACGCGTACGCCGTCGGTGGACAGCGACCCAATGCCGAAGCGATGGCGCAGCAGCTGTCCCTGAAGCGCGATGCGGATTCACAGGCGGCGTTCGCCGTGACCCAGCTCGGACTCGGTGACACGACGAAGGCGTTGTCTGCGCTGGAGGCGGCGGCACGGGGACGCGCCCGATTCTTCACCGCCCAGCCTCTCGGTGCGGCGCTCTTCGACCCGATCAGGGGAAGCGCGCGGTTCACGGGACTCCTGAAGACACTCGGTTTGCGCCCGTAAGGTTGTTGCGTCGGCGGAGTTCGCCGCGTCGATAGATCGCACGTACCGAACTCCGCCATGCAAAAGCTCTGGCTACTCGGGAGCATTTTCCTCACAGTTGGCTGCTCGCAGCGAGCGCCGTGGCGCGTCGTTTCGACGCCCCTTCCGGCGTCATCGGGCGCGCACGCATCGGTCACCCCTGCGGGGGATGCCGTCGCCGATGCCGCCGGTTCGCCGCGCGAACCGGCGGTGGCGCTCAGCGCGGTCGCCACGGCGCCACTCGACGCTGCAGATGTCGCGCACTTGTCGTCGATGCTGTTTCCCGTCCCCGGTGTCGACAGCACGAGGTTGGACGACAGCTTCGACGATCCGCGAGACGGCGGCGCGCGCCGGCATAACGCCATCGACATCATGGCGCCCAGAGGGACGCCGGTATTGTCCGTGCAGGACGGCCGCATCCTGCGACTGTCGCGCAACCCTAAGGGTGGCATCACGGTCTACGCGACGGATCTCGACGAAAAGTTCGTGTACTACTACGCCCATCTCGATCACTATCACGCCGGTGTGTACGACGGCAAACCGCTTCTGCGTGGCGACACGCTCGGCTATGTCGGTACCACGGGCAACGCGCCGGCGAACACGCCGCACCTGCATTTCCAGGTCATGCGCATGCCGGCGGACAAGCGGTATTGGGAAGGCGACCCCGTGAACCCGTATCCGCTGCTGACGCATACGACATCGCCCAGCGTCGACAGATGACGTTGTCGTCGAAGGATCGCGCAGCGCTGCGCGCGCACGCGCACCGGCTGCAGGTCACCGTCCACGTCGGGCACCAGGGACCGACGGACGCGCTCCGCCAGTCGCTGGATGACGCCCTCCGTACGCACGAGCTCGTGAAGATCCAGATCTCGAAGAACGGAGATGCGAAGGCAAAGGACGTCGCGAACGAGCTCGCGCGGGCGCTGGATGCGGACGTCGTGCAGGTGATCGGACGGACAGCTACGCTGTTTCGCCTGAATCCCGAGCTCGAGCAGAAACGACGCGCCAGGGCGTCACAGGCAGCGCGTTGATTTCCGCGCCGATCGCGTCACTTACGGCGTTCGCGATCGCGGCGGCAATACCAATGATCGGCGGCTCGGCGAGCCCTTTGGCGCCGGTGTGATTCGCCACCGTATCCGATGACCTGACGAAAAACGCATCGATCTGCGGCAGATCTGCGAGTGTCGGAATCTTGTAATCGTGCATCGTTGGATTGAGCGGACGTCCGAGGCTCTCGTCGATGATCCGCTCCTCGAACAGCGCGTACCCGATGCCCTGCAGAATGCCTCCCTCGAGCTGACTCTGTGCCAGTCGCGGATTGATGATGCGCCCGCTGTCGTGCGCGGCGACCACGCGCAGCACGCGTACCTGTCCGGTCTCGACGTTCACCATCACTTCCGCGAACTGCGCGGCGAATGCGGACAGGGCGGTCTGGTCGGGGTTCGGACCACGGCTTCCGTTTCCGATGATCATCACGTGCCGCAACTTTTCGCCGATCTCGGCGAAGGTCATCGCGCGATCGTGCCGATCGCGCACGCGTATGACACTCTGATGTGACTCCAGGGTGTCGGCGGGAACGTCCATGAGCGTCGCCGCCGCGTCGAGCAACTTGCGGCGTGCGTCTTCCGCCGCCATGCGAACCGCGGGGCCGACCGACGCCGTGGTCTGCGAGCCCCACGAATTGCCCGTGTATGGCAGGCGCTCGGTATCGCCGAGCACGGTGCGCACGTCCTCGACGCGCGCGCCGAGTGCTTCAGCGGCGATCTGTGCGAACACGGTGCGTGATCCCGTTCCGAGATCCTGCGAGCCGGTGAGCACGTCGACGCTCCCGTCGGGATTGACGCGCACGTGCGCGTAGGACGGCGGGCCGCCGCCGGCGGGCCAGCTCACCGAGGCGACGCCACTGCCGCGCCTCCATGGACCGGCCGCCGCCTCGCGGCGCATCGGCCAGGCGAACCGGCGGGACGCCTCGTCGTAGCATCGGTGCAGATTCTTGTCCGAGTAGCGGCGGTTCTTCTCCTGATCGCGGTCGGCGTAATTGCGTCGGCGGATCTCCAGGCGATCGATGCCGAGCTCGGTCGCGATGATGTCCATCGCGCGTTCCAGCGCAAATGCGCCTTCCACATGTCCGGGCGCCCGGAAGGACGCCATCGCGCCCGTGTGCGTGTACACGAACGTCTCCGTGGTGCGGACGTTCGCGCAGGCATACAGCTCATGAAAGATCTTGCCCGGGCCGGCGAACCAGCCGCCCACACCCATCTGCACGTCGGCATCGAGCACCAGCGCGGTCAGCCTGCCGTCGCGTGTCGCCCCGACTTTCACCCGTTGCGTCGTCGCCGATCGGTTGCCGGTGTCCACCTGCTCGCCTTCGCGGTCGAGAACGCACCGCACGGGCTGTCCGGTCTTGCGCGCCAGTGCCGCGGCGATGTAGGTGGATGCCGCCGCGCCGTTCTTGGCGCCAAACCCGCCACCCATGTAGTCCTTGATCACGCGCACCTGCGTGAGCTTGAGGCCGAACGCTTCCGCGAGATCGCTTCGCGTATTGAAGATTCCCTGCGTGGACTCCCACACGGTGAGCTGATCGCCCGTCCAGACGGCGACGGCTCCGTGAGGCTCCATCGCGGTGTGCAGCGCGGTCGGCGTGCGAAATTCGCGCTCGACGACGACGTCTGCCTCGCGGAGTCCGGCCTCGACGTCACCCCGTTGCGTGACGCGCGGTGAATTCTTGCTCGTGTTTCCCGTGCGACGCACCTGCGGCGCATCGGGCTCCAGCGCCGCGGCCACCGTGACCGCGTGTGGTGCCGCGTCGACGCGAACGATCGCGGCGTCCGCCGCCAGACGTGCGGCATGCCAGGAATCGGCGGCGACGGCCGCGAGTGGCTGGCCGGCGAATCGTATCGTGTGGTCGAACAACTGACCGCTGTCGTAGCGGATGTCCTTCACGTCGTCGAGCTGCAACACGTCCTGAACGCCCGCGATCTCCAGACACGGCGTGAGATCCAGAGACACCACGCGACCGTGCGCGATGGGCGCGCGAATCACCGCCGCGTGCAGCATTCCCGCCTGGCTCACGTCAGCGGTGTAGACGGCGCGTCCAGTCACCTTCTCGCGGGCGTCGGCGCGCGGAACGCACTGGCCGACGATTTCGAGCGGCACGTCGAGCGTCCACGGGGCAGGGTCGAAATCGGGGATTTCGACGATGCGCGTGTCCTCGCGCCCTTCCACTTCGACTTTCGTGGCGACGAAGCGCTTACCGGCCATGGTGCAGCTGCTCGGCGGCGGCGCGCACCGCGAGGAGGATGTTGGGATACGTCCCGCAGCGGCAGAGGTTGCCGCTGAGCGCCGTGCGGATATCGGATTCGCTCGGCATCGGCGTCCGCTCGAGCAGCGCGAGCGCAGCGAGAATCTGTCCGGGGGTGCAGAAGCCACACTGCATCGCATCGTGCGCGATGAATGCCTGCTGCAGCGGATGCAGCACCGATCCCTGCGCGACGCCTTCGATCGTCGTGATCTGTACGTCGCCACAGGCAGCCGCGAGCGTCAGGCACGAGTACACGGCTCGGCGGGGCCCGCCGTCGCCGGCGACGAGCACGGTGCACGCGCCGCATTCACCGCGGGCGCATGATTCCTTGGTGCCCGTGAGCTGGAGGCGGTCACGCAGGACGCGCAGCAGCGTCTCGTGTCCCGCGAGCTCGATGTCGTGCGTGGCGCCGTTGATGGTCAGCTGCATCGATGAATGACTAGTCAGCAATCCGCGAGCGTCATTATCTTAGCCGTGGCCGTGTCCACTGGCACGGCTGGAACACTCGAGGCCGAGATGCCCTACGTCATCACTGAAGCCTGCATCAATACAAAAGACCGCGCGTGTGTCGACGTCTGTCCCGTCGACTGCATCTACGAAGGACCCGATCAGCTCTACATCCATCCGGACGAGTGCATCGATTGCGGCGCGTGTGAGCCGGAATGTCCCGTGACCGCGATCTTCCCGGAAGAAGACGTCCCCGCGAATCTCAAGCAGTACATCGCGAAAAACCGGGAGGTCTTCCAGAGCGAGAGCCCGCCCGGCAGGCCGCAGCGGAGCTGAATCGCGGTCAGGTGGTCAATCGCGCCTTGACGTAGAACGCGGCGCCGAGCGCCACGTACTGCAGAAACGTCGAGACCTCGGATCGCAGCGCCTCGCCCCAATCGTGCTCGCCGGGCGATGCGCTTTTGGGCGGCCGCGGCATCCATCGGGACACGCGTCCCTTGTACGTCAGGTACTCCGCGCCAAACGTGGACTCGAGTACGCCTTCTTCATAGCGCACGATGAACCAGTACTCGATCGCGAACAGCACGAGGGCGATCGGCAGAAACCAGAGCACGCCGGAGCCGATCACGAAACCGGTCCAGATCAGCAGGTTGCCGACGTACAGCGGGTTCCGGAACCACGCGAACGCGCCGTACGTGACCAGACGCTGCACATTGCGCGACCGGCGCCGCGTCACAGTTCCCGCTGCGGCCACGCCGGCCAGACGCACCAGCTCGCCGACGACAATGAACACGGCGCCGATGAGCCACCCGCGCAATGTCTGTCGCGCCGGTACGAGCAGCGGGATGAGCAGGAACGGCACCGGCAGAAATCCGCGATAGCGGAAGAGCACAGCGCCGATGCGTGCCGCGCGTGTCTGTTCGGCGTGGGAGATCGTCGTCACGGCCGCGAAATCTAGGAGTACGTCAGCGCGCCGAGGAACTCCGTCAGCACGTGGTTGAATGCCGCGGGGCGCTCGAGGTTCGCGAGATGCCCGGCATGTTCGATGATCTCGAGCCGGCTGCCGGGAATGTGTTCATGCAGCGCGCGCGCCTCCTTGACGGGCGTCGGCACGTCCTCCTCGCCGACCACCACGAGCGTCGGCACGTCGATCGTTGCCAGCGACGCTGTCGAATCGGGCCGGACCATCATGGCCTCGATGGCGCCGACGATGCCATCCACCGACGTCTGCGCGATCATGCGGTGCACGGCATCGTAGGTATCCGGCTGCTTCTCGCGCGTCGTCTTTCCGACGAGACTCGCGATCTGGAGGTTCGCCACGGCGGTGGCGCCGTCGGCGCGCGCGGTGCGAATGAGCTGTCGCCGGCGGTTCAACGCCTCGTCGCTGTCCGCACCCGCGCGCGTGTCGGCGAGCACCAGCGCGCGCACGCGGGCCCGATGCCGTCGCCAGAATGCGAACGAGACGTAGCCGCCCATCGAGCAGCCCACCAGCACCACCTTGTCGATGCGCAGCACGTCCAGCAGATGCGCGAGATCGTCGGCGTACTGCTCCATCGAGTACGGTGGCGTCACGCTCGAGTCACCGAAGCCGCGGAAATCAGCCGCGACGCAGCGGCACCGTTCGACGAGAGCGCTGACCTGGGGAGCCCACATCGTGCGATTGAGCGGGAACGCATGGGCGAACAACAGCGGAACGCCGGGACCACTCCCGACGTCGTCGTATCCCATCTCCAGCGAATCGACGACCGCGATCAATCGCGCTCCGGCCAGTGCGGGAGCATCTCACGCCAGCTGTCCGGCACGCGCACCGGCTTTCCATCCTGCGCGACCGCGACGAACACGATGTTGGCGTCGGCGACCTTCTCGCGCGTCCCCACCTTCCGCACGTCCTGGCGGATGATGTAGCTGGTGTTCTTCACCGCCAGCAACCCCGATCGAATCACGAGATCTTCACCGGGCAGCGATTGGGCGAGATACCCGATGTCCACGTGTCGCACGACCGAATACACCGGCTGGCGGGCCCATCCCTTGATGTCGATCTGCGGCTCGAGCAACGCCCACCGCGCGCGCTCGAGAAAACTGAGCATCGTCGCATGGTTCAGGTGACCGAGCATATCACAGTCGGTCGGATAGATGTGAAACTGCACTTCAGGCAGTGACATTGTTCGGCTCGGGATAAGTGCGGGCGCGCCGGCTTCAATCCTGTAGCAGTCGCCCATCGAACGTAAGCCATAGCAGCGAGTCATCGGGCTCGGCCACAGCGGCCTGCAAGGCCTTGCCGCTGTACGTGTCGTCGACGACGAGGCCGGCGATCGCCGTGGTCGACCCGAGCGGGCGTCCATACGCACCTGCATAGAACGCGTGCTCGATGCGGAGGCGACGCGCGTCGGGCATCGGGAAGGCGCGTCCGGTGTGCCGTCGCAGCAATGCGCGCGCGCCGTTCACGAGACGGCGTACGTGACCGGCGCGGCCGACGATGCGTGGAACGACGCGCACGGCGACGACGTCGATGTCCGCCTGTGCGATCCCGAAGCCGAGCCACAGACCGGCGGCGGTGCCACCGCTGCCGAGAGGCACGATGACGCGACGCGGTCGTGCGCATTCACCACGCTCGACCTGTTCGACCAGCTCCAATGCGGCACTCACGTGGCCGAGCAGTGCCAGGGGCGCCGCGCCGCCCGCCGGGATGTATCGGGTCGACGGACGACGGGCCCTGAGCGCGAATGCCGTCGCGTACGCGAGGGGCAGGAAATGTGCGTCGATCACTCGCGTCGTACGTCGCAGTCGTGCGTCCACACGCCGCGCCGCAGCGTTCATCTCCTGATCCCACCGCACGACAGCCGTCGCGGCGCCGAGTTGCTTCGCGTACGTCGCGGTCGCCAGCGCGTGCGTCGAACCCGTTGGCCCGACGGTCAGGACGCTGTCGTCGCGCGTCACGCCTCCGAGCAGCCACTCGAGGCCGCGCACCTTGTTGCCACCCACGACATTGCCGAACCGGTCGTCGCGCTTGACGGGCAGCGTACGTCCATCGAGCAGCGTCACGATCTCCACGGGCGTGGGCGCCACGCCGAGCGTCACGCGCGGAAGTGACTGCAAGGCGGGAAACCGTCGCACGATCGCGGGCTCGCTGGCGCGCCCGCCGTCCGGCTCCCGCCTCCCGTCACCCACTCTCGCCCGTGTTGACTACCGCCATCTGGTCGCCAACGACGCGCTCCACGTACAGCATCTTCACGCCGACCATCACGGCAGCCAGAAGGGGAACGGCGACCATCAGCCCGATGAAACCGAACAGCAGCGTGAAGAGCGCCTGCGCGAGGATCGTCAGCACGGGCGGCACGTCGACGCCGCCCTTCATCAGCAACGGAATGAGAATGTGGTTCTCGAGGAACTGGATCCCGACGTAGAGCAGCGCGACGGTGAGTGCCTTCTCCGGCGAGTCGAGGAACCCCATGGCTACCGCTGGTATCGCGCTCAGGATCGGACCCACGGTCGGAATGAACTCGAGCAATCCCGCGATGACGCCGAGCGCGAATGCCGCTTTCACCCGCAGCAGCAGCAGCGCCACGGTTGTGACCGACCCGATGACGAGCATCGCGATCAGCTGAGTCACCAGCCAGCGTCGCAGGACGAGGGCCATCGCGCTCAGCACCGCGCCGGCGCGATCGCGCATGCGATGAGGGAATAGCGCCATGAGGCCGCGGTGATAGAGATCGGGATCCGCGGCGATGTAGATCGACATGAAGATGATCAGCATCAAACCGCCGAACACGGCGATCGTGTGTGTCACGAACGGGAAGAGAAACCGCGACGCCCCTCCCAGTTGCCGGCCGAGGCTCCCGCGCAGCGTCTCGGTTGCCTTCGGGGCGTTTGCGCCGCTCGTCGAATCAGCGCCATCGTGCACCGAGTCCGTCGGCACGCGCATTCCGGTTGTGTCTGCCGAACGCGATCCGCCCAGCACGGCACCAAGAATTCCGTTCTGGCGGCGGCTGAACCATTGCTCCACGCGGTCCACGGCTTCCGGAATCTTCACACGAAGCTCGGCACTCTGGCTACGGAGCGTCGGAGTCATCCATGCGCCGAGACCGGTGAGCACGGCAAAGAACGTGACGACGATCAGGGCCGCCGCGAGGCCCCGGCGCAGGTGGTAGCGCTGCAGGCGATCCACGCCCGCGGCCACGGCGAGGCCGAACAGCACCCCCATGAATGCGACGATGATCAGCTGGTTCACGAACCACAGCAGCTGCACCGCGAGGTACATCGCGATCACGAGCGCCGCGGCGCGCGCCACGTCCTTGCTGTGCCACCCGACGGAGCGTTCCTCGTTCATCGGCCCTGACGATGGCTGATGACGCGTGGAACAGGAAGTGCCAGTTTTCACCGGCCATGCATGCGCCCACCCTGATCGCCACGACTGCCGACGCCGAGCGCGCCTTGCGCGACATCGCGCACACGCGCGAGATCGCCGTCGACACTGAAGGCGCGAGCTTCCATCGATTCGTGGATCGCATTTACCTGCTGCAGCTCTCCACGCGCGACCACACGACGATCGTCGACCCGCTCGCCGTTCACGCGGACACGCTCGCGCCACTCGGCGCATTGCTCGCCGACCCGGCCGTGGAAGTCGTCTTCCACGACGCCGACTACGATCTGCGTCTGCTGCGCCAGGACTACGGCTGGCAGGTGCAGCATCTGTTCGACACACGCGTGGCCGCCCAGCTACTGGGACTCAAGGCGTTCGGGCTCGCCGCGCTGCTCGAGCGGTACGTTGGTGTGCGGCTCGACAAGAAACACCAGCGCGCGGATTGGTCCATGCGTCCGCTGCCGCAGGACATGCTCGACTACGCCGCCCAGGACACCATGCATCTGTTGCCGTTGCGCGACCTGATGCGCGACGAACTGCGCGCGAAGGAACGGCTGGAGTGGGCGCGCGAGGAGTTCGCGCGCGCCGTCGACGTGCGGTGGGACGACGAGGATGCCGCCACCACGTTCTTCAAGGTGAAAGGCGCACGCGACCTCGGGCGCCGCGAGCTGGCGATTCTGCGCGAGCTCGTGGGCTGGCGCGACACCGTCGCCAAAGCCATGGATCGCGCGACGTTTCGGGTAGTCGGCAACGAGCAATTGCTCGACATCGCGCGATCACAGCCCGCAACGCGCGACGACCTCGGGAGAATCAAGGGTCTGTCGCGCGGCATCATGGAGCGCCGCGCACAGGAGATTCTCGACGCCGTGCGCCGCGGCGTGGCGGTGCCGGAGGCGCAGCTCCCGAAGTTCCCGAAGTCACCTCGCTGGGATCGCGATCCGCAGTTCGATGCGAAGGTGAACGCGCTGAAGGTCGTTCGCGACGCCTTCGCGGAACGGCTGGAGATGGATCCCGGCGTGCTGGCTTCGCGAGACCGCCTCGAGGCCGTCGCGCGAAAGAATCCGCGCTCGGTGGACGAGCTGTCTTCGGTGGACGAGTTGAGGCGCTGGCAGATCGACTTGATGGGTCGCGACTTCGTCCAGGCGCTCAGTCGCGTGCCGAAGAAATAGCCGCGCTTACAGGCCCAGGTAGGCGCGGACCTTGGGTTCGATGCGCTCGGGCGTCCAGTACGGTTCCCACACGAGGTTGACCACGACCTTGGCTACGCCGGGCATCGCCTGAATCGTGCGCTCGACGTCGGCGAGAATCTGCGGCCCGGCAGGGCAGCCCGGCGAGGTAAGCGACATGTCCACAATGACCTTGTCGTCATCGTCGAGGGACACGTTATAGACCAGACCGAGATCCATGATGTTCAGGTTGAGCTCCGGGTCCTTCACCTTCCGGAGCGCGAGACGCACCTGATCTTCGGTGAGGTCATTGGCGGGATCCGCCGCGACCGGAGCGGTCGGCTCCGTGTCGTCCATGGACGTCATGCAGCGGAATCTACTCCATTTCCGCTCGGCCCCGTGATACGCGGCCTACTGGCCGCCCGCCGACGCGGAGCTCTTCTTCTTCGTGGACTTCGCGGTGGTCGTCTTCTTCTTCTTCACGTGCAACTTGCGCGTCGATCTCGACCGGACCGGACGGTTCCAGCCCACTGCACGGTCCGCGCGGAAGGACGCCGGCATAGCGCGCAGATCGCCATCGGCGTCGAAGATGGACAGCGCCGCGGCGTCGGCGACGTCAGCGCGAACATCGGCAATCACCTTGGAGGGCCGACGCGCGCGCGCGGCATGCACGCGATTCGTCAACAGCACGACGAAGAGATCGCGATCGGGATCGATCCACAGTGACGTGCCGGTGAACCCCGTGTGTCCGAAGGCGCGCTTGCCGAGATACTTGCCGCAGCTGCCGTCGTGCCCGCACGTGTCCCACCCAAGCGCGCGCGTGGTGCCGTCCGGATCCACGCGCTTGGTGAAGAGCGACACTGTGCTGTCCGCGACGATGCGTACGCCGTTCAACTCACCGCCGTCGAGCATCATCTGCGCGAAGATCGCGAGATCGGTGGCCGTGCTGAACAGGCCGGCATGGCCCGCGACGCCGCCCAGGGCGAAGGCGTTCTCGTCGTGCACCTCACCGCGCAGCGGATAGCCGCGCGGCGGCGTCAGCTCGGTGGGCGCAATCCGATCGCGGAGCGTCCAGTGCGGACGGAAGAACGTGTTGTGCATCCCCAGCGGCTCGAACACGTGCTCCTGCACGAACACGTCGAGGCGCTGGCCGCTCACCTGTTCGGCCACGAAGCCCAGCATATCCGCGCCGAGATCGGAGTAGATGTAGCACGAACCGGGCGTGCACTCGAGGGGCGTGTCGATCACGGCCTGCCGCGCCTCGCCCGGCGTGAGCGCAATGCGCCACAGATCGCGGCCCGCGGGCAGGCCAGACCGATGCTCGAGGAGTTGCTGGATGGTCACGTCGTCCTTCATGCCGCCGCTGAACGACGGAATGAACTGCGACACCTTGTCGTCCAGGTGAATCCTGCCCTGATCGAAAAGGATCATGATGGCCGTCGTGGTCGCGACGACCTTCGTGAGCGATGCGAGGTCGTAGATCGTCTCGTCGGGCAGCACAGCGGACTTGCCGCTCCAGCTCAGATTTCCATAGCCCTTCTGGAGCACGGTCGCGCCACGACGGCCGATAACGACGGCGCCGCCGGGGAAACCGCCAGCCTTGATGCCCCTGGCGAGCACACGATCGATCTTGGCGAGACGCGTTGCCGACATACCCACGGCCGACGGCGCCTTGGCGGGCAGGCCGTCTTTCGGTGCGTCAGACGCACCGGAAAGCATCAAAACCGTGGTGAGGAGCGTAGTAAACAACGTCGGCAAACCGTGAAATGAGAGACTTGGAGCCAGGATCTGTCCGGTCTATCCCGATGCTACCATTGGGGATACGACGGCTTTAGGCCAAATGTTCCTGGCGCCGGCGGGATATCCATAATGGTCGCACTCTATAGAACGAGCAAGGCATTTTCCGGGCAACGACAATCGAAACATTGCCCGGGTGCGCTGCGTCACGGTCATCTGCGGCCCGTAGGCGGGGGCGGCGCTGGCCAGGTAAACCTTTGGGGTGGATAGGGTGACCAAGACTGTGACGTCAATGCAGAACGAGTCTGTGCTCATCGAGCGCGCCACGCGCGGTGACGAGGCCGCGATGCGGGCGCTGTGGTCACGCCACGCGCCGCACATCGACGCGGTGGTACGCCGCCTGGTGGGCGATGACATCGATCTCGCGGCCGACGTCGCACAGGAAGTGTGGATTCAGATCTTTCGCGCGCTGCCGCAGTATCGCGGCGATTCACAGTTCAGCACGTGGGCACACCGCATCGCGGTGAACCGCACGTTGAACGCGCTCCGCAAGACGCGGCGGCTCGCGAAGATGGAGACGGAGGTCGAGGAGGAAACGGCGACGGTGGATCCCGATCCCGATCGTGCGCTGTTGATGGAAACCATCGAGGGCGCCGCGGCGCAGCTGTCACCGGGCGCGCGGGCGGTGTTCATGCTGCACGACGTGGAAGGCTATACGCACGAGGAAATCGCCGAACGCCTCGGCATCACGTCCGGCGGCTCGAAATCACAACTGTTCAAGGCGCGCGCCAAGCTCCGCACTCTGCTCGCGCATCTCGTGGATAGCTCCGTGCGGAAGGACGTGGATCATGTTGCACCTGTCTACTGACCGGCTGGCGGCGCTCGCAGACGAGCCGCCCATGGCCGATGAACGCAACCACCTGGCGCACTGTCCGTCGTGCGCGCGGGAGCTCGAGGCGCACCAGTCGCTCCTCGCGATCGCCGGCCACGAGCGCGACGTCATGCATCTGCCGCTGACGCGCTGGGACACGATCTCCGAGCGGCTGCGCGCGGAGGGTCTGATCGCATCGCCAGCCGGCGCGACGCAGGTGCATCGCGGGGTCGCGCGTCGCTTTCGGGTTCCGCTGCAGTTCGCCGCCGCACTGGTTCTCGTCGCGAGCGGCGTCGCGATGGGACGCGCAAGCACGGGCGCCTCGCTGGTACCGGGCGGATTGACGGGTGACGAACCGTCGGTCACGACCGCGAGCGTATCGGCTGACTCGCTGCCCACGACGTTTGCGTCCGTCGCGGAAGCCGCGCGCTGGCGCAGCGCCTACGCGGACGCGTATCAGCGCACCGTGTCCTTCCTCGCCGCGAACGATACCGCAGCGCACGCCGTGGGAACGCCGGCGGTGATCCGTGCCCGTCTGTCCGCACTGGACCGCGTGTCGCGCACGATGCGCGAGGCGCTGAACGAGGCGCCCTTCGATCCGGTGATCAACGACTTCTATCTCAACTCCTTCGGCCAGCGTGAGGCGACGCTGCGCCAGCTCAACACCGTGCTGCCGCAGGGTGTTCGACTCAACAGCTTCTGATGATGCAGGTGTTGGCGATGTCTCGTGTAATTCCGGGCGGTGCGGTGGCGCGCCGCTGCGTGCTCACGATGTTCGTATCGGCCGCCGCGCTGCTCGTCGTGGCGGCCCACGTGGATGCGCAGGTCGCAAGCACGTCCGTGCGCCAGCGATCGGCGTCGACGCCGCGCGACTCCGCGCGCACGCGACGCGAGCGGCTGCTGCTGCGTTTCGACTCGTTGCGGTATGAGTTCGAGCACACGCGGTTGTCCGACGCGGACCGTGAGTCGCTGTCGGACGAGATGCACGACACGATGATGGCGCTCCAGGAGTCGCTCGACGGCAATGAACCCGCGATGGCCATGGCGTTCAAGCGCGCCGATCCCACGCGCGGGTATCTGGGCCTTTCTTTCGACGGTCCGAATGTCGACGAGCGCCGCGGCGGCGAACGCATCATCCGCTTCCTGGACTATCCGCGCATCGCGCTCGTCGAGCCGGGTTCGCCCGCCGAGCGTGCGGGCATCGCGGAAGGCGATACCCTGCTGCAGCTGAATGGCAGCGACGTGCGCGACCGGCCGATCTCGCTCACGAAGATCCTGGTGCCCGATCAGCGCATCCGTCTGCGCGTGCGCCGCGCCACGACGCCGATGGAGTTTCGCGTAACGGTGGCGAAGGCACCCGGCTACGTGATGAGCCGCATGGCGCCGCCAGCGCCGATGGTCGTGGGGGTTGCGCCGACGCCCGCGGCGCCACGCTCAGTCCGCGTCTATCCCGGGGAAGACCTTCCACGCACACCGATGCCGCCGATGGCGCCGATGCCCGCGGCGATGGCGATGACGTGGGTGATGCAGGACGGCGTCGCCGGCGCGCGACTGGAGAACATCACGGAAGGGCTCGGCCGCGCGCTGGGAACGAGCAGCGGAGTGCTCGTGCTCCGCGTCGCTCCGGGATCGCCGGCGGCCGAGTCCGGGCTGCGCGACGGCGACATCATCCTGCGCGCGTCAGGAACACCGGTCCGCAGCGTGCGCGAGGTGCGCGAGCAGCTCCTCGACGCGGACGGCGATGCGGGCGTGAAGCTGCTGCTGCTGCGCGAACGCAAGCAGCGGGAGATCACGCTTCGCTGGTAACGAGCGGCTCCAGCTTGCTGCCCTCGGGCACCAGCGATTTGTGAATGGCGACTGACGCGATCGCGCCGTCCGCCGCGGCCGCGATGGCGAGCTGGGCTCCGGGCACGATGTCACCCGCTGCGTAGACGTCGCGCACCGACGTGTGATAATGCTCGTCGACGATGATATGGCCTCCTTCGTCGCGCGCGCATCCGAGCTGAGCACCGAGATCGTCGGCGGGATATTGCCCGATCGCGAAGAAGATCTTGTCGGCGTCCAGATCCATGCCGTTCTCGAGCGAGAGACAGTGCACCCGGCGGTCGCGCGCGCATACGCTGACCACGCGATCGGTCAACACCGGGATGTTGAGGGCGTCGAGCTTCTCACAGTATTCCAGCTCATCCAGGTCGGGCGGATGGCCGTTGGTGCAGATGATGATGTCGCGCGTCCATGTCGAGAGGTTGAGCGCCATCCCGACGGCTTTGCGTCCGTGACCGATGACCACCGTCTTCTTTCCGCGCGCTTCGTAGCCGTCGCAATCCGGACAGACATGCGCCGTCTCGCCGTAGACCTTCTCGAGCCCCGGAATGTCCGGCCAGACGTCCCTGAGCCCGATGGCCAGCAGGACGCGGCGCGCCTGATAGACCGCGCCGCTTTCCAGCGCCAGCCCGAACGTCGCGTCATCCAGCCGGTCGGCGCTCTGGACCGTGTCGTCGACGAGCACGGCACCGTAGTGGCGCGCCTCATCCCGGCCCAGGGCGCGCAGCTCCGCGGGCCGGATGTGCGGCAGTCCCAGAAATCCGTTCACACCGCGGGTTTCCCAGTTGCGCGGGTCGCCGCTGTCGATGAGCACGACGCGGTGCAGGTACCGGGACAACCAGACGGCGGCGGAGAGTCCGGCGGGTCCGCCGCCCACCACGGCGACGTCGAAAAGATCCGTCATCGCCCCGCCATCGTGGGCAAGAACCCGGCCCGCGGTTAGCGCACGAATCCCGGGGGCAGCGTGTAGATCAGATGCAGAGTGGCCTGGTCGCGCGCGCTGATGGTCGGGGTCCTGGACTCAGGGTACATCACGTCCGTCGTGTCCGACGAATGTCCGAGGCCCAGAGCGTGGCCGATCTCGTGGCGTGCCACACCGGCGACCATCTCGGCGGGAAGGGCAGCTCCAAGGGAGTCGTGCAGCGCCACACTGATGTCGGCGTTGACGAGCCAACCGATCTGATCGCGGGCGATGGACGTGACGCCGATGCGCCGGCCTTCGAGCTGTCGGACGAACCGGACGGTGATGTCGGCGCCGACGGGATCCGTGACGACGTCGAATTGGATGGGAAAGCCGGCCGCCCGCCATTCCTCGAGGGCATGCTCCGCAGAACCGGCGTACGCCGGATTGAAGTCCGGCACATTCGATTCGCGCTCGATGAAGACACGCAAGCCGTCCGCGCGGCGGTCCGGCCACCGCATGACGAGCTGCTGGTTCTGCTGCAGGATGTCCGCGATGTACGTGCCCGATGCGTTGTCGCGGATTTGGTCGCGGACTACGGCATCGTCGCGGAGCGGTGCGGGAATACCGGACGGCCGCAGCTCTACCGGCCCCTGATCATTCGCGATCGATGCCGGCGACAGCACGGCCGACCCTGCCGGATGTGGTCGCGCTCCCACGTCGCCGGGCGTGGAATCACGGGCGGCACCCTGCGGAACGACGGGTGGCCGATGCGCGCGCTCGTGACCCATCTGCCGGCCCTGGGCGACGATGAAGCCGACGATGCCGACGAGCAGCGCGAGAGGAACGAGTTCGCTTTTGCGCACCGAAAGACCGGGCGCTAACGGCTGCTATACTGGCCGGCGGGCAGCGAGTAGAGCAGGCGCGCGGTGGCCTTGTCCGATTCCGACAGACTGCGGACGCGCACTTTCGGCGCCATCACGCACGATGGATCGGTGGTGTGATCGAGACCAAGGAGATGGCCGATTTCGTGGAGGGCCATTGCGTGCATGGCGTCGTCTTCCAGCAGCTCACC
>DATFHG010000140.1:0-2949 GCA_035248725.1 Gemmatimonadaceae bacterium
TGGGGCTGAGCGAGCACACGGTGAAACGGCACGTCGCGAACCTGCTCACGCGGCTCGGCTTGTCGTCACGCGCGGCGGCTGCCGCGTATGCCGCTCGGCACGATCTGTAGGGCCGGATTCGTGCCCTGAAACTGCAATCAACGCAGAGGTAACGGAGGAAAGGAGGACACGGGGTACTGCAAAGGCGAAATTTTTGACGTTGATGAACCAAAAGATCTCCTCCCCGACCTCCGCGCCTCCGCGTGCTCTGCGTCATGCAGTTTCCGGGCACCGGTCTTTCCCTGCATGGCCCGTTCGAGCCATGGCCTGTGACGCGCATCAATGGCTCTCGTGAGCGAAGCGCCCTCGCGCCGACAGCCCTATCCTCGGGTCGTGGATTCATCCCCAATCGACTCGGAGGACGAGATGAGCAGCGCGATTTCCAGACACAACATGCAGGCGATGATGGCGGCAGTGTTCCTGACCGCGTTCACGAGCGCCGGCGCGCAGATGGCCGGCAAGCCCGCGTATGCATGGGGCCCGGCGCCCGCGATCTTCCCCGCCGGCGCGAAGATGGCCGTGCTCGCGGGCGACCCGAGCAAAGCCGAGCTGTTCACGGTGCGTCTCTCGATGCCGAACGGCTACACCATCGCGTCCCATTATCACCCCACCGACGAGCACATCACGGTGATCTCGGGGACGTTCCTCGTGGGGATGGGCGACAAGGTGGACGCGAAGCAGACGATGACGCTGCATGCGGGCGACTTCGCCACGGCCAAGGCCGAGCAGCACCACTACGCCATCGCGCGCGGCCGCACCGTGGTGCAGGTACATGCGATCGGTCCGTTCGTGCTCACGTACGTCAATCCCGCGGACGATCCCACGAAAAAGGTGGCCGGTAAGTAGAGCTGACTCTACGCCACCGCTGCGACGATCGGACCCGCGTCCACGAGCTCCCTGGATCGCGGGTCCACCCGCAGGTTGAGCCCCTCGAGCGGGCGGGCGGGGTCGCGGAGGAGCGGAGGACGCGGTTGACCAAACGCAGCCCCCGCGTGTCAAACTTGCGGTACGCAGGTCGTGAAACGCGGGGGAGAGACCGTGAACATGACGTGGACGGATCGTCGGAAGCGCGCCCTGCCCCGCTGGGAGCTGGGACTCGCGACGATAGCGACGCTGGCGTGCATCGCCGCGCTCACGTCGAGCATGACGGGATTGGTCAAATGGAGCGTCCCGACGACAGCGCCCCAGCCGACTCCTGAACGCGTCGCATTTGTCAGCGTCCGTCCGTCAGGCACCACTACCAGCGTCGCGCGATCTCCGGTGACGCCTCGCGCGCCTGCTCTGCCACAAACGGCTGTGCGAGTGGACACGTCAATCGATGCGTCGACCCCAACCTCCACTGCGGCGTCCCAACCCGCTGTTGCCATCTCCGTCGCACCTCGACCGTCAGCACCGGCTGAGCAGCTCGCGGGCCCGCGTCTCGCGCCGGTGGCATTCGGTCTGCGGTCGAAGTACTGGTCCGCGCAACGTGAGTCGGTGCTGGCCGAGCACGGATCGCGCGCGCCGATCCTGCCCTGGATCGTCCCGCCACCGACGCCCGAGGAGCGTGACGCCGCTGCGCGCGCAGGCCCTCCAGCTGCAGCTCGCACGCACCGACCAGCGTCCGGTGCCGGCGTCGATGCTCGGCGGCATGTCTGGCGGAATCTCCCTTCCGCTTTTCAGCCGCGGCCCGTCACGCGAACAGCGCCGTCGCGACAGCATCATTTTCGCCGAGAATCTGCAGCTGTTGCAGCGCGTGCAGCTGCGTCTTCGACGACGCAACGACTCCATTCGCTATGCGGACTCGCTGCTACGCCTCCGCATGCGAGGACTGCCGGACTCGTCGAACTGAATGCCAATCGCGACCCGTTGGAGCGGTGGCGGCTGCAGCGGAAGCGTGAGCGCCCTGGTCACCGGAGGCGAGGCCGTGGCAATACTGTCATAGCGCTCTTCTATGGCAGTATTGCGCACGGTTCGCCGAAGGTGACTTGGGCGCTCACGCGCCTGCTGCAGCCGCAACCGCTCAATCCGACCGCAGCGACTCCATGGGATCGACCGCGGACGCCCGCCGCGCCGGCATGTACGAAGCCAGGACTCCGACGCCAAGCATGGCGATCGACATCGCGACGAACGTCATGCCGTCCATCGCCGCGACATTGAACAGCAGCGACCCCAGCGCCCGCGTCGACACGAGCGCGACGGACACGCCGATCGCGACGCCGACGGCCACCACGCGAAGCCCCTGCCCCACCACCATCCGCCGCACCTGCGCGGCCTCGGCGCCCAGCGCCATCCGCACGCCGATCTCGCGCGTCCGCTCGGCCACTACATATGAAAGCACGCCGTAGAGGCCCACCGCGCCGAGGATCAGCGCGAGCGCGGAGACGATGCCGAGCGTCAGCATGGTGAACGAGAGACGCACCATCGAGTCGCGCGCGAGCTGCGCCATTGTGAACACACGGTACATCGGCGCGCCGGGCGCCACCTCTTTCACGAGCGAGCGCACTTCCGGCGCGATGACCTCCGCGCGCGTGCTCTTCACGACGTACGCGGGAGAGCTCACCGCCCACAGCTCGCTCTGCGACACCAGCGGGAAGTACACGAGCGGGTTCGGCTGCTGGCGGAAGTCCTCCTGCATCACGTCGCTCACGACGCCGATCACCTGATACCACGCCGAGTCGCCGAAGAACTGGATGCGTCGCCCGAGCGGATTCTCATCCTTGAACATCAGCCGAGCCGCTTCCTTGCTCATCACGACCTTGCCCAGCGTCGCGCTCAGGTCGTACGGCGCGAAGGTCTCGCCGGCGAGCGTGCGGATCTGCATCGCCTTGAAGTAGTCGCCGGCGGTGAAGGTGTAGTGCAGCCGCCTGCCCTCGTTCGGGTCCGCGGCCATGTCTTCGCTGCGGAACAGGCGGTCGGCCGTGCCCTCGT
>DATFHG010000141.1:0-61599 GCA_035248725.1 Gemmatimonadaceae bacterium
CCCGGGGCTCACTGGCTGTGTGCGCCTCCCCCCGGCTTTTCGCAGCTTACCGCGGCCTTCCTCGCCTCTGTATACCCAGGCATCCCCCGTACGCTTTCGTTTGCTTGACTACAAAATCTGTCTAGCAAAGCACGCGCATTGCGAAACGCAATCATCACTCTACGAATCGGTGATACGGCTGACGCCGCATCATCATCTCGAAAAGGATTTCGTTTCCCACGATCTACCTATTCCTTCACTTTTCAAACAGCGATTTTCTGTTGTCGCGCGCGAATAAAAAACGTTCGCGGCGAGCCTTCAATCTTAGCCGATCGTGTCGCTCATTTCAACTCACGCGGGTGCGCGGTCTACTCGGTCGCGCCACGCCAGCTCCGAAAAAGGGCGCGAAGAATACCAAGTCTCCGCGCGCAGTTCAACCCCGCCACGCGTGCTCTCACGCGCGCGATGAGCACGGATGCCGTCGTCTCCGCGAAGGGAGCACGACGCTGGCAGCAGGGCCATCCATGGATCTTCAGGAGCGACGTCAGCCGTCGGCCCACCGCTGAGGCGGGCGCGGTTCGCGTGCGCGACGAGCGCGGCAAAGGACTCGGTATGGCGCTCTGGAGCCCGCGCTCGGAGATCTCGCTGCGATTGCTCGACCGCGACCCCGACGCGCAAATCGACGCGGACTGGTGGCACACGGCTATCGCACACAGCCTTGCGCGCCGCGCGACGATCTCCGGCGCCAACGCATTCCGGCTCGTTCACGGCGAAGGCGATGGACTGCCGTCCCTCGTCGCCGACCGCTACGACGACTGGATCGTGATACAGCTGATGAGCGCTGGCCTCGAGCGCTTTCGTGAGGACATCGTGGCGGCGCTGATGGAAATCGCACGGCCGCGCGGCATCCTGGCGCGGAACGACGTGCCGCTCCGAACGAAGGAAGGACTGTCCCTCGAGTCGCAGCTCCTGCACGGAGACGTACCACGCGCGGTGACGGTCGAGGAGCACGGCATCCATTATGTGGCGGCGCCCTGGGACGGACAGAAAACCGGTGCATTTCTCGACCAGCGCGAGAACCGCGTCTTCATCGGTGAACGCGCCCGCGGCCGCGCGCTCGACTGCTTCAGCTACCACGGCTCGTTCGCGCTGCATCTCGCGCGTCACGCCGATGCCGTGGTCGCGCTGGACTCGTCCGCCGCCGCGCTGGAACGTGCGCGGGACAATGCCGCCGCGAACAACCTCAGGAACATCGAACTGGTCGAAGCGAACGCGTTCGACTACCTGAAGGACCGCGAACGTGCACGCGATCGCTTCGACACCATCGTGCTCGATCCACCGGCGTTCGCGAAATCCCGGGCGTCGTTGCCGGCAGCGATGCGCGGATACAAGGAGATCAATCTGCGCGCGATGCGATTGCTGGAATCCGGTGGTTTGCTGTTCACGGCGAGTTGCAGCTTTCACCTCACGAAGCCGCTTTTTCTCGATATGCTGCACGACGCGGCGGCAGACTCCGGACGGCGCCTGGCGCTGCGAGCCATCCGCGGGCAGCCGCTGGATCACCCGGAGGTGCTGACCATCCCTGAAACGGGTTACATCAAGGGGGCACTCATCGAGGCGCTCGATTGATGTCCGGCTTGCACAGCGTCCGCCGCACCCTCGCGGTCGTCCTCGCGCTGAATGCGCTCGTGACGATCATGAAGATCGTCGTCGGCGTTCACACGCACACGCTGACCGTCGTCGGCGCGGCGCTCGAGTCCGGGCTGGATCTGATGAACAACGTCATCGCGCTGACGCTCGTCGGCATCGCGCACCGAGCGCCGGATGAAGAGCATCCGTACGGACACGCGAAGTTCGAAACGCTGGGCGCGCTCGCCGTCGTCGGATTTCTCTCGATCTCCTGCTTCGAGCTGATGCGCCAGGGGGCTGCGTCGCTGTTCGGCGACGCACCAGCGGCGGGGCACGGCGCGTCGCTCGCCGACATCGTCGTCGTCGCGGCGACGCTCGCGATCAATGCATTCGTGGTGTGGTATGAGTCGAAACGCGGTCGGGAGCTGAAGAGCGCCCTGCTCACCGCCGACGCCGCACACACACAGAGTGACATCCTCGTCACCCTGCTCGCGATCGTTTCGCTCTGGCTGTCCACCCGCGGCGTCGCGCGTGTCGACGGCGCGCTGGCGATCGTGGTCGGCCTGATCATCGCGTGGACCGGCTATCAGATTCTGCGAATGAGCATCCCGGTGCTCGTGGATGAGCGCGCGGTGGAGGCAGCACAGATCCGGGCGGTGGCCGAAGCGGTGCCGGGCGTGCTCTCCGTGCGCGACATTCGTTCGCGTGCGACAGCAACGAATTCGTTCGCCGAGGTGACGATCACGGTCAGCGGTGGTTCATCGGTGAAGGATGCGCACGTTCTCGCCGATGCCGTCGAGGACGCCGTGGCGAGACGCCTCGGCGGCGCTCAGGTGACGGTTCACGTGGAGCCTGCCTGAGACAAGCGGACCGCGAAGGCTTGCGGGCGGAGGAGTCGCCGCCAACATTGCGACCACTTCGACCGCGCAGCGACATGGCCACGCGAACGGCTCGATCGCTACGTCACGAGTACGAGCTGTACATCGAGCAGGAAATCGAGAACTACAAGGAATCGATTCCCCGATCCGGGATCCTCGCGATCGGAGACGAAGCCGCCGCGCGCCTCGCGTCGGAAGCGCAGTTCGTGCTCACCGAGATGCTCCTCCTCGAAGAGGTGGACCGCATCATTTTCCGGCGCCTGCGTCTCCCCACCTATAACACCTGGCGTCGCAAGCGCCTCAAGCTGCACGAGGAGATGCGCCGTCCGGAGCATTGGGGCCTGACACGCAGCGACGCAGTGGTTCGCGCGTTACCCGCAGCATCTGAAAACGGGCACGTGCTGGTCGCCGGGGAGTCAGCGCACCGGTCGGCGCTGTTCCTCGCCGCCAACGGTTGCGACGTGACCGCCATCGAGTGCGAACAGGATTCTGTCGAGCGCGTCATGGAAGCCGCCATTCAGGCGGGGCTCGCCGAACGTGTGCATGCGGTCACCGGCGAGCTCGCTCGGTGGACGCCGGATTCTCCCCTGCACGCTGTCATCTGCTCGCACTCGGCGCTCGCTACGCTTACCGCGCCCGACCGCGCTCGGGTCATCGCCGTGCTGCAAAGCGCGACTGCCGATGGCGGCGTCCACCTCGTGGAAACCATCGCCGCTGGCAGCGCTGCTCTCGACGAGCTGACGAACACCTACCGCGGCTGGACGGTCTCCATCGAGGCCGACCGATGCGGAGACGACTCCAAGGCATTCCTCGCGCGCAAGGAAAATCGCGATCAAGGTGAGTTGCGCGTGTCTCACTGACACGAAGCAATGAAAGCCGCTCGTGTCGCTCCGCGACACCGTGGCGGCGATAACGCGATTTGGTTCACGCAAATCATTCAAATTCAACGATGTCCGCGCACGGCACGGCTGGCATTCTCGCTGCTTTACGCGGCCATGCCTTCCGCCGCCAAGGCGATTCGAAGGCGGGGCGTGCGGCGACCCGTTCTCGACCGCACGACCCCGACGCAGGTCCCACCTGGAGTACCTATATAATGAAAGGCAGCGACCCCAAGGGTTCGCGTGAGCCTGTCGGTATCGTGATCTCCGGATTGCCCGTGACTCCAGCCGCGACCGTGTTCGCGGCCTACGTCTGGGGACCGGCGCCTGCGACCGCAGAGGAACCGGATACGCGACCCAGCTGACGTTCGAGTCGAGGATGTACCGAGAACCGGCGCCGCCAAGGCGCCGGTTCTTTTTCATACAGGGTACGCGCCTTGCCCGAGTCAGCCGTATGTCAGTCGAGCACGATTGGGACGAGCAACGGCAGCGCTTGCTCGGCCACAAGATCTCCGACCTCGGCCTGTCGATCGCTGGTTCGCGTGTGGAGCGCCTGGTTCAACAGCTCCACGACGAGCTCGATTCACGCGGCGTGCGCTTCAAGCCGCCCGTATATCTCAGTGATCAGTGGGGATGTCCGGATGGCACCCCGCTGATTGGCGTGCCGTTCTATCTCGCGGACCCGCGTCTCGAGCGCATCGAGGCCGAGATGTCCTTCGGGATCGAAGACGACGCGGACGCGATGCGCTACCTGCGGCACGAAGCGGGTCATGCGTTCAACTACGCATTTCAACTGTACGACCGTCCGGCGTGGCAGATGGTGTTCGGCTCGTTCAATCAGCCGTACCGGGATCGATACCGCGCGAATCCGCTGTCGCGCGACCACGTGCGACACATCCTCACGTGGTATGCGCAGAAGCATCCCGATGAGGATTTCGCCGAAACGTTTGCCGTCTGGTTGACGCCGGGGTCGAACTGGCGTGAGGAGTATGCGGGCTGGCCTGCCCTGCGAAAGCTCGAGTACGTGGACGAGGCCATGCGCGAGGTCGCAAACCTGACGCCGTACGTTCCCGAGCCAGCAGACGATGATCTCCCGGTCACGGCGATGCGGTACACCGTCGCGGAGCACTACCACGACGCGGCGGAGTCGATCCCGCTGGAGGACGACCGCCAGTTCGACGTCGACTTGCGACAGATTTTCATGCGCTCCGCGGAGGCGCCCGACGGGGAGCTCGCCGCCGACTTTCTGCGTCGGCACCGTCGCGAGATCGTTTCGCGCGTGGCGTTCTGGACCAGCGAGCAGCCGTCCGTCGTGCAATCGCTGGTCGATGTGCTCGCGCGACGCGCGGAAGCGCTGTCGTTGCGCGCCGGGACACTGGAAGCCAGTACCCTGATCGAGCTCACGTCCTTCGCCACGGCGGTCGTGATGCTGTTTCGGTACACGCATGTGTTCGGACGCGCCCGTCGGGCAACGCTGGAGCGCGTGGGCTGATGCGCGTGACGTTGTTGCATTCCGCCGATGCCCTCGAGCCACCGCCCGATCCGGTGCTGGAGCAGTTGACGTCGACCTTGACGTCTCTGTCGCACGAGGTGACGACCGTCGCCGCCGATGAAGACATCATTCCCGTCGCACACGCCCTGCGCACCACGCAACCGGACATCGTCTTCAACCTGATCGAGTCGTTCGCCGGTGTCAGTTCGCTCGACTCGAACGTCACCGCGCTCCTGAACCTGCTCGGACTTCGCTATACCGGCTCGAGTCCATCCGGGCTGCTGCTCGCCGGCGACAAGAGTCTGACCAAGCAGGTGCTTGGCTTCCATGGTATCAAGTCGCCGGAGTTCGCGACGCTGTATCGCGGCGCGGTGGAGTGGGCCGGCCACCTGCAGTTTCCGGTCATCGTCAAGCCGCCGCAGGAAGACGCATCCATCGGCATCACGAACCGCTCGGTCGTGCACGACCTGAAGGAGCTCTTCGGCCGCATTGACGACCTGCACACGGAATTCCAGCAGCCTGTGCTGGTCGAGGAATTCGTGGACGGCCGGGAGTTCTATGTCGGCGTGCTTGGCAACCTGCACCCGGAGGCGCTGCCGGTGATCGAGCTCGACTTCAGCAAGTTCCCGGCGCACATGCCGCGCGTTGCCAGCTGGGAAGCGAAGTGGGGCACCGATGGAACGGGCACCGAGGCCGAAGCGCAGAAATCGAAGGAGTTCGCCGGAACGCAGTCCATCTTTCCCGCCGATCTCGACGAGCAGCTGACCGAGCGGATGCAGCAGACCGCAATGCGCGCGTTCGAAGCGTTGCGGTTGCGTGACTACGCGCGCATCGATTTACGCGTGACGAACGAGGGAGAAATTTTCGTCATCGAGGTGAATCCGAACTGCTATCTCGAGCAGAACGCGGAATTTGCTCGCGCCGCCGAGCGACACGGTCTCTCGTACGAGGCCCTCATCGGCCGGATTCTGGAGCTCGCGAACGCGCGGTACGCGCGCTGAACGCTCGCGGCACTACCATCGCACACAGGGCAATGTCAGGTTTCGTGCGCGCGCTTCGCTGCGGCGCGCCGACGAACCATTGCGGAGACAGTCCCGTGAAAGCGCTGGTGAAAGACACCGCTGGGCCCGGCTTTGTCCTGAAGAATGTCGCCGAGCCGCGCATTCGCGACGATGAGGTGCTCATCCGCGTGCGGCGCGCCGGCGTGTGTGGCACCGACGTGCACATCTACGACTGGGATGCGTGGGCGCAGGGGCGCGTACGTCCGCCGATCGTCGTCGGGCACGAATTCGCCGGCGAAGTCGTGCAGGTCGGTAGCCTCGTGACCGATGTCCGCGCGGGCGACCGGGTGACCGCGGAAGGACACATCGTCGACGGCCGATGTCTGCTGTGTCGAACGGGAAATGCACACGTGTGCCCGTACACCAAGATCATCGGCGTCGACCGCGATGGGTGCTTTGCGGAGTACATCGCGATGCCGGCGACGAACGTATGGCATCTCGACGACAACGTGTCCTTCGACGTCGGCGGCATTCACGATCCCATGGGAAACGCCTTCCACACCGCTCTCACCGCCGAGATCCCGGGCGCCACGGTTCTGATCACCGGATGCGGGCCGATCGGCATCTTCGCCGTCGGAGTGTGCAAAGCCGCGGGTGCGTCGCGCATCATCGCGACGGACGTCAACGACAAGCGACTCGCACTCGCGAAGCGCATGGGCGCGCACGACGCCGTTCGTCCCGAACGGGCCGCGGAGGTCGTGCGGAAATACACCGACGGCCTCGGTGTCGACGTCGTGCTCGAGATGTCCGGCGTGCCCTCCGCCATTCATCAGGCGTTCGAGCTCGTGCGCGTTGGCGGCCGCGTGCAGATGCTGGGCATTCCCGCGAAGCCGATGGACGTGAACTTCGCCACGGAAGTGATCTTCAAGGGAATCACGATCTATGGAGTCGTGGGCCGCCGGATGTACGACACCTGGCATCAGGTCACGCGCTTTCTCCGCTCGGGGATGTTCGACCCGACGCCGGTGATCACGCACCGGTTTCCGCTCGAGGCGGCGGATGACGCGATCAAGGCCATCAAGGCAGGCGATGCGGGCAAGGTGATCTTCGAGGTCGCATGAGCATCAACAAGCAATTTGCGGCGGATCTGCGTGGCGCGATCGAGCAGCTCAAGGCCGACCGCGTCTACAAGCGGCTCAACCATCTCGAGTCGCCGCAATCCGCGCGTGTGCGCATGGAGGGGCGCGGCGACATCCTGGTGCTCTCGTCCAACAACTACCTCGGTCTCTGCGACGAACCGTCGGTCGTGCAGGCGGGCATCCAGGGACTGGAGAAATTCGGTGCGGGCACGGGAAGCGTCCGCTTCATCTGCGGCACGTTCACGGTGCATCGCGAGCTGGAGGCCGCCCTCGCGCGATTCGTCGGTACGCCGGCATCCATGTCGTACGTGTCGGCCTGGAACGCGAATGAGGGACTGACGGCGACGATCGTGCAGGAGGGCGATTTCGTCGTCTCCGACGCGCTCAACCACGCGTCCATCATCGACTCCGTTCGCCTGGCGAAGGCAATTACGAAGTGCACGACGGCGGTCTACAAACACGGCGATCTCGACGACCTGCGGTCGAAGTTGTCGGAGAATCGCAGCGCACGCCGGAAGATCATCTGGACGGACGGCGTGTTTTCCATGGAAGGGGCGATCGCCAAACTGCCCGACATCCTCGAGATCGCACGCGAGTTCAACGCCATCGTGGCGGTCGACGACTCTCACGGCACGGGCGTCCTGGGTGCGTGCGGACGCGGAACGGCTGAACATTTCGGCGTCCTCGGCGAGGTGGACATCATCACGTCGACGCTTGGCAAGGCACTCGGGGGCGCCGCAGGCGGATTCGTCGCCGGACCCGCGGAGCTTGCCGACATGCTGACGCAACGATCGCGTCCACAGCTCTTCTCCAACGCACTGCCGCCCACAGTTGCCGCCAGCGCGTTGGCGGCCGTGCAGTACATCGAAGCTCACCCGGAACGTGTCGCCAAGCTGCGCGAGAACACCAAGTACTTCCGGGAACGCATCATCGAGGCCGGGTTCAAGCCAATTCCGGGAGACACGCCGATCGTCCCCATCATCGTCGGAGAAACCGCGGCCGCGATTCAGATGAGCGACATGCTCTTGTCGGAGGGTGTCTTCGTCACGGGATTCGGTTATCCGGTGGTACCGCAGGGTCAGGCACGCGTGCGGTGCCAGCTGTCGGCAGCGCATTCCACAGCGGATCTCGACGTCGCCATCACCGCGTTCAAGACGGTGGGGCGAAAGCTCAAGCTGATTTAGCCGGGAGCCGCACGCGTCGGACGGCAATCACGAGGCGTTTCCAGCTCGCGACGTCGTCGCCCCGTACGACGACGACCTCGCTGCAATAGCAGCTTCCCTCAAGCATCGAGGGCGCGAGCCACGCGTTGACGTCTGGCGACAGGTGACCCACGACGTCGCCGCCTGGCGCATGCACCCACACCGTCGGCGGGTCCGCGCCGGGGGGATCGGGCACCAGGATCAGCCGGTCGCCCGCGTGGAGTCGGTGAACCACTTCGTTCCGGCGCCCGAAGACCGTACCGTAGACGGGGGTGCTGAATTCTTCGGCTCCCGGGAGGATCGACGACATCGGCAGTACGGTAAGTCGCGACACGGGAACCGGGTAGAGGCCCCATCGGCGGGGGCCCGGCCGCCGATAAGTGACCTAGTGGCGCTCGCTTTCGTCCGGTTTGTTGAGGTAGTGCACGAAGTCTGATGGGTGCGCCGGACGGCTGTGCGGCGCACCTGAAATCCCACCGGAAGTGAACTTCAGCTCGAGGATGCCCATGCGGGTGTTTCGTGGCGTTGCCGTCGCCGCGCTGTTGGCGCTCGATGTGAGCGTGGCGTCTGCGCAGACAACGCGCCACTTCAAGGACTCGTGGTTCTGGGGCCTGAAGGGCGGCGCACTCTTCTACAACGTCCAGAGTGATACCAACGCGGTCGCGATCGCGCCGAGCGCCGGTATCGACTGGATGATCACACGGACGAATGGCGGTCTGTATGTCTCGTATGACTACGCCTACTTCAATCAGTCCGTGTTCGTGAACGACTCGGTCGGACCAACCGCGTTCACGCCCGCCGGCCGTCAGGTGGATCTGCACAGCATGCATCGCTTCATGATGCTCGGCATGCTGTTTCCGATGCCGTCCTATCGCCTGCAGCCCTATCTCGGACTTGGCGCGGCGCTCAGCTACATCGGCGGGGCGGAAGCCCAGGGCGCGTATGCGAACCGGATCCAGCAGGATCTCGTGCTCGCGACCATCTCACAGTTCCGCGCCAGCGTGACACCTCACGCCATGCTGGGCATGCAGTGGCGCTTGCCTCTGATCTCCGTATTCGCGCAAGGCGTCGCGACGCAGGCCTCTCAGAGCTTCTTCCTGTACACCGGTGGACGGTGGCGCACGAGTGTGGAAGCCGGCGCCCGTTACAACATCGGCAGCTCGATCGACCTGATGCGCTGACGGGAAGCGCGTTACGCGTTGACCCGGCGTCGATTCACGACGCCGGGTTTTTGTTTGGCCATGTCCGCCGCCAGCACCCGCGGAAATGAGGCGGGCGTGCGGGACACATAGGGACTGCTCGCGACGATCCACCGCAGTGGCCACTCCGCGGACTGTGAAATCCCGATGCGCGGCGTGATCAGGACGTCGTCATCGCCGACCGCATCACCACGACGGATGACGATGGGCGGGCGCTGCAGGGCGAGTGCATTGTGGCGACCATCGATGCCGAGCGCGGCACAGAGCTTCCCGGGACCGTTGGTGAGATCGACATCGCGTCGTGCGGCCTGGCGTCGCCTGCGCATCACCGAAAGGCCAACGAGCGGCTCAATGGCGCGAACGAGCACCGCGCTCGGCAGCCCCTGGTCACGCGTCACGGCATTGAAGCACCAGTGTACGCCGTAGATGAAATACACGTAGGCGATGCCGGGCGGACCATAGAGCGGCTCCGTGCGTCGCGTTCGACCCGCGGCGGCGTGGCACGCCAGATCGTGCTCGCCGACATACGCTTCCGTCTCCACGATGCGGCCGGCGGCGACGCCCTCCGCGGTGCGGCATTCGAGGATGCAACCCAGCAGTTCGCGCGCGACGATTTCCGTGTCGCGTCCATAGAACTCGCTTGGCAGGACGGCGGCGCGAGAGGAGCGCCGCGCTGAGCGCGCGGCGCTACCACTCACGCGGGTTCGCTCCGGGAGCTCTTCTTTGCGCGCGCACGGCGCGGCCGCTTGGCGCCAGTCTTGGCGGCGGCCTCCGTGCCGCTGCTCGCGGGGCGAGCGCGTTTGCGACCGCGTTTCGCGGGCGCGGGTGATTCCTCAGTTGTCTCGGAGGTCTCGTTGACCATGGCGCCACTGGATTCCGGCACCACCACGCCAAGGGACAGGAGCTCCGGAGGCAGCGTCGCCAACCCACCCCGACCCCGGGGAACAGCACGCCCGCGAATCGAGGGGCGTGCTGGCACACCGCCAGAATCCGCCGCACGGGGTGGCTCGGTGCGGGCAAGTTGCTCGGTGACCGGCGGCGCCGCGCTCGCGCGAGCGACGTCGAAATCATTCCCGCGACGGCGCAGATCGAGCACGTCCGCGTCATGCGCGTCCTTCAGGATGCGAACGAAGTTGCGCTCGCTGAGACTCTCGCTGTCGCGGCCGAGCAGCTCGCGCGCGCGACTGCGGACGACCGACGCCCGGACGGCATCGTCGTCGTGTACGAGCGCATCAACGGTGCGGCGCAACAGGTCGAATGCCTCGTCGCGAGTAAGGCGCTCGCCGCTGGTACCGGGGCCGCCATTGTCGCGCGCGGCCGGTACGGCGGTCGACGGCGGCGTATGCCGCTGGACTTCGCCCGCTGCCTGCGGTGTATCGCGCCGCGCTTCGCGGTCGCGTCCTCCGCGACCACGGCGTCCGCGACCGCCACGGTCGCGGCCACCACGTTCGTCCGACAGTTCTGGCGCATGCCCGGCGTCGACGGAGGGCGCGTGCGCCTCGGCGGGCAGGGCGCCCGCGACGTCCACCTCGAGCTGACCGTTTTCCAGGCGACGCACCGACAGCAAGCCCTTCGCCGCAGCCTCCTGGCAGAACTTGGAGAACTTGGAGATGCGGAGATCCTTCTCGTCGAACGTGGGATCGATCTCCTGCATGACCTGCTTGAGGCGGTCGGAGCGCATCACGTCGTGGTTCTGCTTCATCTGCGTGATGGCTTCCTTCACCAGCTCCCACGGGTCCCATTTCTGGCGCGGCTCCTCGTCCGAGCTCTTCACGAGGCCAGCCAGGGCGTTGTAGCTGTAATACTCGTCGCAGTTCATCACGAGCAGGTCGCTCGACGACTCGCGGATGCCCACGCCAATCACGTACTTGCCGTATTCCTTCAGCTTGATGACGAGGCTGGAGAAGTCGGAATCGCCCGACAACAGGATGATCGTCCCGATCTCCGGGCGGGAGAACACGAGCTCCATCGCGTCGATCGCAAGGCGGATGTCCGTTGCGTTCTTTTTCGACGATCCGTATGCCGGAGCGTAGATCAGATCGATGGAAGCTTCGGTGAGAGGGACGATATACTGCGGATAGCGTCGCCAGTCTGCGTATGCGCGCTGGACCGCGACTTTCCCCTTGATGATGTCGGAACCGAGCAGGTTCCGGAGCTCCTTACCGAGATCGGAGCGGATGCCCATCGTGACATTGTCGAAATCGATGAGCAGTGCAGCGTTCGGGGCGTGATGGAGCGGTGTTGCTTGCGGCGCGGAGTGCGCCCCAGGACCCCGGTGCACAAGGGCGCTCTGCGAGCGGCTGGGCTCGCGGCGCGGGTGACGATTGTTCATGCCTGCTTTGATGTAGTGACGAAAAAACCTGGCATAAGTGTAACTCAAAGCTGCGGTTGGCGCGCGGTCGCTCAGTCCCCCAGGGCCTTCAGAATGACTCGTTTGGGGCGCCGGCCATCCCATTCCCCGTAGAAGATCCGCTGCCAGGGCCCCAGGTCCAGCTTGCCGGCAGTCACCGGGACGAGGACTTCGTGGCCGATGGTGATGGACCGCAGGTGCGCGGCGGCGTTGTCTTCGCCGGTCCCCGAATTGTGTCGATAGCGCTCCGGATCCCAGGGCGCGATGTCCTGTTCGAGCCAATCGAGGATGTCCTGCCAGAGCCCGGATTCATGATCGTTGACGAAGACAGACGCCGAGATGTGCATCGCCGACGCGAGGACGAAGCCTTCCGCGATACCGGCGGCCTTGCGACATGCGTCCACGTCGTCGGTGATGTCGATGATCTCCTGGCGCCGCTTGGTGTTGAAGGTGAGATACGACGTATGCGTTTTCATATTCAATAGTATGTTTGGTCACTCCCCCAGCTGGTAATGCGCCGACCGGAGCGTGTGTGAAGCGCATCGGCTTCCGCGGTCGCCTGTTTCTGATCCTGTTGTCGTTCGCGCTCGTGCCCTCGATCGTGCTCACGCTGGCGTGGGGGACGACGAGCTGGCTCGCGCTGCCCATCGGCGTCGGCGCGTGGGACAGCACGGCAGCGTCGGGTGCTCGCGTGATTGCAATCGCGCGCACCCACCCGCTCAATCGACGCGATTCCGTCGCCGTCGCGGACCACGAGCGCGCGCTCAAGATCGGACTGCTGCGCTCGAAGCAGGCGAGCTTCACTTTCCGCCGCATGGCCATCGCCGCAGCGCTCGCCGCGCTCATCGCTTTCGCGGTGCTTCTCGTGGTTTCCTCGCGCGTGGCGGGGCATCTCAGTCGCAGCCTGAGCCGACCGCTACAGGAAGTCGTGGGATGGACCGAGCACATCGCTCGTGGTGAAGTGCTTCCCGACGATCCGCCCAAGCGCGGTGCGCCCGAGTTCCAGACGCTGCGCCAGCGCATGCGGGAGATGGCGGCTGGGCTCGAGCGGGGGCGTCGTGCTGCGCTCGAGGCGGAACGTCTGGCCGCCCTGCGCGAAACCGCTCGGCAGGTGGCGCACGAGCTCAAGAACCCACTCACCCCGATTCGATTCGCTGTGGAACGCCTGCGCCGCCAGGCTTCTGCGGATCTGCAGGAGACCGTCGAGGTGCTGGCCGTCGAGTCGGCGCGACTGGAGGAGTTGGCGCGCAGCTTCGCGCAGTTCGGGCGTCTGCCCGAGGGCCCGCGTGCGCCTGTGGACCTCGGCGATCTGGCGCGCTACGCAGCGCGTGCGTCGGTGCCCAGCAGCGTGCCGGTGGACATTCGCGTCGGCGACGATGTGCCACTCATCGACGGGCATCATGAGGCGCTCTCGCGCGCGTTGTCGAACGTCATGCTCAACGCCGTGGAAGCGTGTCGTGAGGGCGGTGCCATCGCGATTGAGGTGAGTCGAACCCGGAACAACGGCGGGTCCGCGGTGGAGTTATCGGTGCGTGACACGGGCTGTGGCATTCCCCCCCACCGCATGGCGCGAATCTGGGAGCCGTACGTTACGTACAAATCGGGAGGTACTGGTCTCGGGCTCGCGATCGCGCGTCAGACCGTGTTGGCGCATGATGGAGACGTGAGCGCCGAGAGCGAGCCCGGCAAGGGTACGACCATCAAGTTCATCTTCCCCGTGACGAATCCGAACGCCTACACAGAGCCCAGCTGATGCAGATTTTCGCGGAGCCGCTTCCGCCCCCGATGGTCATCGCGCTCGTTGGTACGGTCGTCTGGGGCTGTGTGGCGATTGCGCTCGGCGTGCCGCTGATTCGCGCGTGGACGCGGCGATGGGAGCGGCGCGTGGATACGAGCATGCCATCGGACGTCACGGCGCGCCTCGCGCGCATCGAGACGGCGCTGGATTCGGTCGCACTCGAGGTCGAGCGAATCGCCGAGGCGCAGCGCTTCCTCACGAAGCTGCAAACGGAGCGTCAACCGCTGCCGCGCGGAGACAACGCGGCCGGCGGCGCCCGGTAGCATTCGAGACGTCCTGCCCGTGTCAACCGTTCTGATCATCGACGACGAGCCGAACATCCGGCGTATGGTCGGCGCGCTCCTCGGTGCCGAAGGGTACGACGTCCGTGATGCATCGGACGGTGCATCCGGTCTCACGCGAGCGCGCGAGCGCGAACCCGACGCCGTGCTGCTCGATCTCATGATGCCGGGAGATCTCGATGGCATTGCGACGCTCGAACAATTGCGGCGCGACGTGCCCGACTGCCCGGTGGTGATGATGAGCGGTCGCGCAGGACTGAGCGATGCCGTGCGCGCGACGAAGCTTGGCGCGTTCACGTTCCTAGAAAAGCCGTTGACGCCGGAAGGCGTCCTCCTCGCCCTCGCCTCCGCGATGGAGCTGCGACGCGCGCGACTCGAAGCTCGTGCGCTGCGTGCCGATCTCGGACTTGCCGGCGAGATGATCGGCGAGAGTCCCGCCGTGGAGCGCGTGCGCGATCTCATCCACCGCGTGGGTCCCACCGATTCCCGTGTCCTGATCACGGGCGAATCAGGCGTCGGCAAGGAGCTCGTCGCCTCCGCGATTCATGCGGCGAGCGCGCGCAAGGAGCGGCCGTTTGTGCGCGTGAACTGCGCTGCCATACCGCGCGATCTCGTCGAGAGCGAGATGTTCGGGCACGAAAAGGGATCGTTCACGGGCGCCACCGAGCGTCGGATCGGTCGCTTCGAGCTCGCCCACACGGGCACACTGCTCCTCGACGAAGTCGGCGATCTCGGGGCCGAGGCGCAGGCCAAACTGCTGCGTGCAATCGAGGCGCGCGAGATCGAGCGCGTCGGCGGCGGACAGCCCATCCGCGTGGACGTGCGCATCATCGCCGCGACGAACAAGGATCTCGCGCGAGCCGCGCAGGAAGGAAAGTTTCGTGAGGATCTGTTCTTCCGCCTGAACGTGATCCCGTTGAACGTGCCGCCTTTGCGCGAGCGTCCGTCGGATATTCCGCTGCTCGTGCGCCACTTCTCTGCGATGCATCATGTGCGCACCGGACAGCCGCTGCCGCGGTGGACGCCGGATGCGCTTGCAGCATTGTCGCGCTACCGCTGGCCCGGGAATATCCGTGAGCTCGCCAACATCGTGGAACGGTTGTCCATTCTCCACGCCGGATTGGACGTGACCGAGGACCATGTGCGCGGTGTGCTGCCGGTGGAACGCAGTCCGACCGCGGCGCCGTTGCCGGATCCCGGGAATCTCGATCGTTCGCTCACGGACACACTCGATGAATACGAACGCATGCTGATCGCACGGGCCCTCTCGATGGCCGGTGGGAACGTCGCGGAAGCCGCCCGACGTCTGAAAACCGACCGGCCGAATCTCTATCGGCGGATGCGGCGCCTCGGGCTTGGGCCCGCAGAGGAATGAACTCGGACCGACACGCCTTTGGCATCGCCAGGGGACATGGCGTCCGGTGGGTCCGCGGGGCAAGATTGCGTAAGTGCCGTGTCGCCCGGAGCTTCCGGTCAGCACGCACAGCGGTATGGCGGGTGCTGAAGACGCGCCCGACTGCTTTACCCGGAGAATTCATGCGGAGTATCAGCGTCGCGCTCCTCGGCTGCCTGCTCGCGGCACCGATCGCCGCGCAGGATCGCGACTCGCGAGCCGACAGGTCCGGTCTGCCGCGGGACGTCGCGCGCGAGGCGACGCGGTTGTTCAACGAGCCCGCCGCCGTCCGCGCAAGCGATCGACTGGACATCGACGATGATCGCGAGATCGACGGCGATGTGGCGGTGCTGAACGGGCCGGTGATCATCGGCGGACACGTGAAAGGCCGAGTGCTCGCGATAAATAGCGACGTCGTGTTGCGTCCGACGGCGCGCATCGATGGGGACCTGCTCGTCGTGGGCGGCGAAGTGGAGGGCCGGCACACCGCGTACATCGGTGGCGAGACGCGCATCTATAGACAGCAGCTCCAGTACGTCCGCGAAGGCGACAACATCTACCCGGAGCGGGCGACGCTGACGGCGTCGAGCGAGACGGCGTGGTGGCGGAACTGGGAGCGTTCCCACCCGCGTAGCGGCAGCAAGCTGCAGATCGCGAGCGCGGGAGCGTACAACCGCGTCGAAGGATTGCCCATCAACCTGGGGCCGCAGGTGTTCATCAACAGCGGCTGGGGCAGCGCCCGTCTGGATGCGTACGCCGTGTTGCGCACGGAGAGCAGCTTCTCCGGCACTTCAGACGACATCGGGCACAACGTGAACATGGAGCTTCGTTTCGGCCGGCGTGGCGGCGTGCTGGTGGGAGGGCGGCTGTTCAACGTCGTCGATCCCACCGAGAACTGGCAGCTATCGGAACTCGAGGCGGGACTGTCCGCGTTCGTCTTCCGACGGGATTATCGCGACTACTACGCGCGTCACGGAGGACGCGCACGCCTTGGCCTGTTCGTCCGCCGCGGCGCCGACTTGTCCGTCTCGTACGGCGACGAACGCTGGGATTCCCTCACGGCGCAGAATCCCTGGACCCTCACGCGGCAGAATGCGGGCTGGCGGCCGAATCCAATGTTCGACCAGGGTCGCTTGCATCTCGTGAACGGCACACTGCGCATCGACACACGCAACGACGCGGAAGATCCCTGGTCGGGCTGGTACGTGCTGGCCGACCTCGAGAACGGACGCGGCACCATGTTGACGTATGCGCCGCGCTCGCAACCGTTGACGACGCCCGCCGCCGGCCCGATCCAGTACGGGCGCGGGTTCCTCGATCTGCGACGTTACAATCGCGTATCCCCGGATGCGCAGCTCAATGTGCGCGTCGTTGCGGGCGGATGGCTGAATGGCGACGCACTGCCGCTACAGCGGCGCTTCGCCGTGGATGGCCCGGGCGCTCTTCCGGGATATGACTTCCGGTCGCCGGAGGCGTCGCTCGCGCTCACATGCGGACTCTGGGCGCCGGGACTCGCCGGTCAGTGCGATCGCATGGCGCTCGCGTCCGTCGAATACCGGGGAGACCTGCATTTCGATCTCTTCACGGATTGGGACGACGACCATTACATGCGTTCGCATGCGAACGGCGTGTGGGTATTCTTCGCCGACGCCGGCCGCGGCTGGCTGGTGGGTACGCCATCCACCGGTGATACGATGACGTACGGTCGCGGCGAGCTGCCTCCGCTCTCGACGTACAAGACCGACCTCGGCCTCGGGCTCGACTTCGACGTGTTCGGTGTATACGTCGCGAAAGCCATGAGCGCGCCGAAGACACCCGCCAACCTCTTCGTTCGGATTCGTCATCGATTCTGACTGACGTGCGCAGATCTCTCGGGCTCACCGCGCTGCTGATCGTGATGGCCGCTCCGGCGGCCGCGCAGCGCGGTCCCCAGCTCGAGGTCACTGCTCTTCCGGCGAAGTCGCCGCCCGCCGGTGCGTCCGTGCGAGCATCGCGTCTTCTCGACGATCGCGACATGCGCGAGCTGCTGCTGAGCGGGTTTCCGGCCGCGCTGCGGTTCCGTCTCGAGCTGTGGCGAGTGGGCGGCCTGTTCGACGACATCGAAGCGGCCACGCGCTGGGAGGTGCTCGTACGCTACGACCCGTACGTGAAGCAGTACCTCGTGGTTCGCCGCCAGGGTGCCGGGTTGGAGGATTTCGGCGGCTTCCCGACACTCGAGGAAGCGGAGGCTGTGCTGATGCGCCCCTTTCCCGTCGCGTTGCGACCGCGTCGCGCGGGAAGTCGCTACTACTACAACGCGGTGCTGGACGTCGAGACGCTCTCCGTCAGCGACCTGGACGAGCTGCAGCGCTGGTTGAGCGGCGATCTGCAACCCGCGGTGCGGGGCAAACGTGCGCCACTCAGTGCGCTGCGTCGGGGATTCGGGACGTTGCTATCGCGCGTGCTGGGCGGCGAGAAGCGGCACTACGAGGCGCGCTCGGGCACCTTCGGGATCTAGTGACGCGCGTGATGGTGCACGGGCGGCATACGCTGCTCGAGCGCCTCGAGCTGATGCAGCACCTGATCGCCATAGAACGTGCGGATGTAGCGCGCCTGGATTGGCGTGAGCCGACGCACTGCCCAGCTGAGGTGGACGAAGTGTGGCTCGACGGGATGCGTCAGCGGATGCATCCCGATTTCTTCGGGCAGGCGATTGCCCTTGCGCGTGTTGCAGGGGCTGCACGCCGTGATGACGTTGGTCCAGTCATTCGTGCCGCCGCGTGACAACGGGATCAGATGGTCGCGCGTGAGCGCCTCGCGCGGCTTGAACTCGGTGACATGGCGTCCGCAGTACTGGCACTTGTAGTGGTCGCGCGCGAACAGGAACGTGTTCGTCACGTGGCGACGGAATCGGCGCGGCACGTGGACGAAACGCGTCAGGCGAATGACCGCTGGCCGTGGAATCGTCAACCGCTCGGACCGCACGATACGGTCGTGATCGGCCTCGACAATCTCGGCCTTGCCGTCGATGACCAGTCGCAGGGCGCGCTTCATCGGAACCATCGTCAATGGCTCGAACGAAGCGTTGAGCGCCAAACACCCCAGAATCACAGCTTTAAACTACGGCTGTTTCCCAGGCTCTACAAGAGAGTGAACCGCGCTATGGCGTGCGTCGCAACGACTTAACGGCGCCTAACGCGAGCTCGTGACGGGCTCGGGAACCAGCGTGAGCCATCCATGCCGATCGGCAATCGCACCGTGTGCGATGCCCATGTACTCGCGCTGGATGCGCTGCGTGATCGGGCCCGGCCTTCCCTCGCCAACGTCGATGCGGTCGACGGAGCGAATCGGCGTGATCTCGGCGGCCGTGCCCGAAAAGAACAGTTCGTCGGCCACGTACAGGAATTCGCGCGGAAGCACCTGCTCCCGAACGTCGATGCCCAGGTCGCGCGCGATTGTCACGACGGAATCGCGCGTGATTCCCTGCAGGATGCCACCGCTGATCGGCGCCGTGTACAGGCAGCCGTCGCGCACCGCAAACAGGTTTTCCCCACTGCCTTCAGACACAAAGCCGAAGGAATCGAGCATGATGCCTTCGGAATAGTTGTCCTGGCGCGCTTCCATCTTCGACAGCTGCGAGTTCAGATAATTGCCGCCCGCTTTCGCCATCGTCGGAAACGTGCTTGGCGCCGCGCGACGCCACGTGGACACCCGCACATCGACGCCTTTCTCGACGCCTTCCTTGCCGAGGTAGGTGCCCCAGTGCCACGCAATGATGAACACCTCCACGGGCACGCCACCGCCGAAAACGCCCATCTGCTCGCCGGTGCGTATGACCAACGGACGCAGGTAGCACTCCTTCAGATCGTTGGCCGCGACCGTGTCAATCATTCCCTGTACCAACTCGTCGAGCGAATGCTCGAGCGGCATGCGGTAGATGCGACAGGAGTCCTGGAGACGCCGCATGTGTTCACGAGCACGGAAGATCGCGCCGCCGTTGGGAGTCTCGTAGCAGCGTACGCCCTCGAACACGCTCGATCCGTAGTGAACGACGTGGCTCATGACGTGGATCGTTGCGTCGTCCCAATTCACGAGCTGTCCGTCTCGCCAGATCTTCGTTGTGCGGCCGTTCGTGGGCTTTGCCATCGCGCGTTCCGGTGTGGACGTTCCGGAGTCTAATCGGCGCCCGGATCGCGCGCTAACGCGCCGCGTCGTTCGCGGCAGCCCACTCCCGCATGCGACGCGCGGTGTCATCGACGCGCGCGATGAGATGCGGGTCGTTGTTCGCCATTCGTCCGTCGCGCAACAGCTCGCGTCCGGCCACGACCGCGAGCGATGCACTCACACCCGCCAGCGCGAACACCGCGGCGCTCTCGACGTCATGCACCGGCGACGTGCGGACATCGAGCGGAAAGGCCGCAAGGTCCGCGCTCTTCCCGGCTTCCAGCGAGCCGGTATCGTGGTCGAGCCCGAGGGCGCGTGCGCCGCCGAGTGTTGCGAGCGTCAGCGCTTCGCGTGCCCGAATGACGTCGTGCCTGCCCGTGCGCGCGCGCTGCGATAGAACGGCAGCACGCGCTTCCCCGAGCATGTCCATGCGATTGTTGCTCGCGACGGAATCGGAGCCGAGGCCGACCGTGATCCCGGCATCCAGGAGCTCGCTCAGCGGCGCAATGCCATGCCCGAGCTTCGCGTTCGAGATGGGGCAATGCGCGATGGGCGCGCCGCTGCGCGCGACGATGTGAATGTCCTGCGCGTCGAGGCGCACGCAATGGATCAGCAATGGACGCCGCTCCAGGATGCCCGTGCTGCGCAGCAGATCGATGCTGCTGCGGCCGCGCGGACGCACGTCGATGCCGCGCTTGCGAAGGCCGCGCGCGAAGAGGCCTTCCCCATCGACGACCAGCTCGCGCTCCACCTCGCCTTCGGCGATGTGCACGGCCACGTCAAGATGCTCGCCGCCCGCGTAGTCGGCGACGGCGGAATACAGCGCGTCACTCACCGTATACGGCGCGTGAGGAGACACGCCGACGCGCACGAGTGTCGTTTGCCGTGGCCGCAGCGCGTCGACCTTGACACGCAGGTCCGCGAGAGACGCGTCGCACTGCGCGGGGTCAGGCCCGAAGACTTCCTGATACATGATCCCCCGCACACCAGCCTCGAGCATCGCGTCGAAGGCGACACCCGAATCGCAGGTGTCCGCATACGTCGTGATACCGTGATGCACGCCTTCGACGATGCCCAGCCGCGCCGCGTCGAGCATGCGGCCGCGGTCGAGCACGGCGCGCTTCACGCCGTTCAGCCGCATGATCCAGTGCGCGAAGTCGAGATCCTCGAGGAAGCCACGCATCGCGGTGAGCTCGAGGTGCGAATGCGCATTCACGAGACCCGGAAGCAGCACGGCGCTTCCGAGATCCACATGCGATCCTGCGGGACGTTGCGAACGCGGGCCGACCCACGCGATGCGGTCGCCGTCGACGGCGACCGTTCCGTCTTCAATGGGAGGCGCGCTGACGGGGAGCACCCATCGCGCGTTGTACGTGATCACGCGCTCAGTGCGGGCGTGCCGGCCGTCTTCCCTGCTGCTCGATGCGCGCGCTGTCCACGCGACGGATGGTGTCACGCACCGGCACCCCGCGCTTCACGCTATCGATGCGGATGTGTGACGTATCCGGTCGCGTATTGACCGGCGGTACCACGACGCGACCCGCGCCGGGAGCCGGCTGAACGCGTGCACCCGGAACCGGCGGTGGAATCGTGCTCGATGGCCGGGGCAGTACACCGGTGTCGCGTGGCGTTGCGGGGCGCGGCATCGGGGCCGCGCCCGGAACCACGCGCCCACCGAGCGGATTCGCCGGCATTCCGCTGAGTGCTGTATCCCGCGGCGACGAGGTCGGCGGATACGAGCCCGGCGGCAGGGTCGTGAAGGCGGTGGTATCCGTCGGCAGTCCGGGCATCAGGTTGCACGGCGTCATCGGCTCCGTGCCGGCGATAAAGAACTCGGTCGCCTCGACGCCCGGACAACCCGGCACCCACTCGGAGTTCGTCAGCAGGTCGACGGTCTTCGTGACGATTCCCGCCGGCCGGGGCCAGTCGGGGGGTGCCGGCTTGCGGCGGTACACCTCCGTCATGAATGCCGTCCACGCCGGGGCCGCGAGGCGTCCACCCTGCGCGTTCGTCATGATGCGCTCGGGTTTATCGAAACCCATCCACACGCCGGCGACGAGGTCGCTCGTGTAGCCGAGATACCAGACGTCGGTGTAGTCGTTCGTCGTTCCCGTTTTGCCGCCCGACGGAATGGAGAACTGCGAGCCGACGCTGGCCGCGGCCGTGCCGCGACGGACCACGTCCTTCATCATGTCGACCATGAGCCACGCTTCTTCCGGCGACAGCACGGGAACGCGAATCGGTTCCGGCGACCAGATGGTCTCGCCGTTCGCGTTCTCGACGCGCACGATGCCCATTGCGCGCGCCTGCATGCCAAGCGTCGCGAACGCCGAGTAGGCGGCAATCATCTCGATCGGATAGACGTCCGCCGCGCCGATGTGAATCGACGGATACGCGGGGATCGGTGTGGACAGGCCGAGCTTGCGCCCCATGTCGATGACGGTCTGCTCACCGAGCTCCATTCCCAGCCGAATCGTCGGCACGTTCCGCGACTCGTACAACGCCTTGCGCAAGGGAATCTGGCCTTCGTATTGGCCGTCGTAATTCTGCGGACTCCACGTGTCACCCTGCGCCATCGGCACGGTGAGTGGAGAGTCATCGAGGATGTACGTGGGTGGACGGCCATTCTGGATTGCGGCGGCGTACACCACCGGCTTGAACGTGGAGCCCGGCTGACGCAGTGCCTGCACCGCACGGTTGAACTTCGAGTCGTCGAAATCGCGTCCGCCCACGAGCGCGCGGACCGCACCGGTGCGCGGATCCATGGCGACGAACGCGCCCTGCAGATACGGCGAGTTCGGCGAATCGCGTTCGGCATCGCCGCTCGACTGCGCGATGTATTGCTCGTACGTCGTGTGGCGGAAGGTGCCGTACTTGCCCGCTTCGATCGCGCGCAGCTGCCGCTCCATTGCGCGTTCCGCTGCGGATTGCAGGTCCAGGTCGAGCGTCGTGTAAACCTTGAGTCCCTGCTCGTACAGCTGCTGGCCGAACTGCTGATCGAGCAGCTGACGCACCCATTCGACGAAATACGGCGCGACATCGCCTGACTCCGTGCGCGTGGCGAGTCGCAGCGGGTACGCCTTGCCGAGGCTCGCGTCGGCGTCGCTGATCTCTCCCTCGCGTCGCATGACTTCGATGATCGTGTTGCGACGCTGGACCGCGCGATCCGGATACTTGCGCGGGTTATAGCGCTCCGGCGCTCGAGGCAACGCCGCGAGCGTCGCCGCTTCGACCAGGTTCAGGTCCTTGGCCGATTTGCCGAAGTAGCGTTGTGCTGCGGTCTCCACGCCGTTCGCGCCGTTGCCCAGGTAGATCTGATTCAGATACAGCTCGAGAATGCGATCCTTCGGGTATCGCTGCTCGATCGCGCGCGCGACCTTGATCTCCTTCAGTTTGCGCGTGAGACCGCCGAGCCCCGAGCGCTCCCGACGATTGATCCGCTCCGGGAAGATGTTCCCGGCGAGCTGCATGGTGATCGTCGAGAAGCCCTGACTGAAGCTCCGCGTGCGGACCACCGCCCACACGGCGCCGGGCACGCGATACCAGTCGATGCCGTTGTGATCGTAGAAGCGCTTGTCCTCGATGGTGACGAACGCGCGCCGCACGACGGGGGGGATCTCCGAAATCTTGATCAGCGTGCGACGTTCCAGACCCAGCTCGGCGATGAAGCGACCATCCGCGGCGAACAGCTTGGACGTCTGCCTTGGCTGATAGCTCTCGAGCTCCTGGACGGCGGGGCACTGGCCGGCGCGACACACGAGCGCCCACGCGGCGTACCCGAAGCCGGCGACAAACGCGGCGACGAAGGTGACGGTGACGTATGTCCACCGCATCAGTCGCGGATGACGCGCCCGGAAACCGGGAGAACTTTTGCGCGGAATTGCGGCGGAGCTCTTTCGCGGCGTCTGCGCCATGTCCTCGGGAAGCTAACTGACTTTCATACAGGCCGGGTCTATTTTTGGTCCCATGCCGGCCGCGAACCCATTGCTTGACGAGCTGCGCTGGCGCGGCATGCTGCACCAGCATACCGACGGGTTGTCCGACGCGTTGTCACGCGGGATGGTGTCGGGCTACTGCGGATTCGATCCCACCGCCGCCAGCCTGCACGTGGGAAATCTCGTGCCGGTCATGGGGCTCGTGCATCTCCAGCGCAGCGGACACCGGCCGGTGTTCCTCGCCGGCGGGGGCACAGGGATGATCGGCGACCCGAGCGGAAAGAGCACCGAGCGTCCATTGCTGTCGCTCGATGAGATCGCCCACAACGCCGACCGCATCCGGACCCAGCTGGAGCGATTCGTCGACGCGACCGGAAAGAATGCCGCGCTGGTGCGGAACAACGCGGACTGGCTGGCCCCCCTCAAGGCAATCGAGTTCATGCGGGACGTTGGCAAGCACTTCACCGTGAACTACATGACGCAGAAGGAATCGGTGAAGACGCGACTCGAGAGCGGCCTGTCGTACACGGAGTTCTCGTACATGCTGCTGCAGGCGTACGACTACCTGAAGCTGTACCAGCGCGACGGTGTGGCGCTGCAGGTCGGGGGCAGCGACCAATGGGGAAACATCACCGCGGGCATCGAACTGATCCGAAGAACGGAGGGCGCCGAGGCGCACGCGCTCACGTTCCCGCTGCTGACAACGGCGTCCGGCGCGAAGTTCGGGAAGACCGAGGCCGGCGCGGTGTGGCTCGACCCCGAGCGCACGTCGCCGTACCGCTTCTACCAGTACTGGATCAACACCGACGATCGCGACGTCAGTCAGATGCTCCGCATTTTCACGTTACTCGAACAGGCAGTGATCGAGCAGCTGGAGACGGCGATGCGCCAGCACCCGGAACAGCGCGAAGCGCAGCGGGCACTCGCGCGCGATGTGACGCAGCGTGTGCATGGGGAATCGTCTTTGCGCGCCGCCGAGGAAGTCTCGCAGTTGCTGTTCGGGAAGGGCGATCCGAACGCCTTGTCTGCCGACGCACTGCATCAGCTGGAGCACGAGATTCCGGTATTCGACACCGCGACGAACTCGCTTGGTGTCGCCGAGCTGATCACGGCGGTCATCGAGGGAAAGGACGCGCTGTTCAAGAGTCGCGGCGAAGCGCGGCGTGCGATCGACCAGGGCGGATTCTACGTGAACGGTGAGCGTGTCGCGTCGATGGACTTCGAGTTGCCGCGCGCGAAGCTGCTGCACGGGAAATACGTGCTCACCCGCAAAGGCGCGCGCAGTTACGGCCTCGTGCGCGTGAAGACGGCGTAAAACCGCGCCGCTATTCCAGCGCCTCGAGCGCGAGATGGACATCGTGCATCGTGTTGTACATGTGAGGCGAGAGGCGAATGTTGCCCTCGCGCAACGAATGGACGATGCCACGCTGCTTCAGTCGCGCACTTGCCCGCTCGCCGTCTCTCGGTCTCACGCACACGATACCGCCGCGGCGCTCGGCCGCCGCTGGTGTCACCAGGCTGACGCCGCGCTGGTTCCGGGCCCATTGCACGATCGTGTCGGCCAGGCCTTCTATATGGTGGGCGATGCGAGCGATACCGATCTCGAAGAACAGCTCGAGGCTGGCGTTCATCCCCGCAAAGTCGTGGAACGGCAAGGTGATGAACTCGAAGCGACGCGCGTCGTCACGCCACGTCATGTCGTAGTCGCGCAAGCGGCGAAAGTCGTCCGTGCCGCGCGGCGCCATCCAGCTGACGATGGGGGGTTCGAGGGTGCGAATGAGATCCTCACGCACATACACGAAGCCGGTGCCCCATGGCGACAGCAGCCACTTCTGCGCGCCACATGCGAGGACGTCCACCTGGACCGCACGCAGGTCGAGCGGCACTGCTCCGACACCCTGGATCGCATCGACGACGAAGTAGATGCCGCGGTCGCGACATTCGCTTCCGACGCGCGCGAGATCCACTCTCGCGCCGTTTCCGGAATCGAGCCAGGAAACCGACACGCATTTCACCCGGCGATCGTCCATCGCGCGCAGTAACGCTTCGACATCGAGCACGCCGTCGGTGAGCGGAACGCGGCGGTATTCCAGCTGCCGAGCGTTCGCGGCCGCCCACCACGGATAAATGTTAGCCGGAAACTCCAGATCCGGCGTGAGAACGACGTCTCCGGGCGACAGCGGCAGCGCGCGCGCGGCGACGTTCATCCCGTAGCCGGTATTCATCGCGAGGGCGATCTCGCCGGGTGACGAACCGACGAGCCTCGCGATCAGGTCGCGCGAACGGGCGAGCGTCGAGAACAGAATCTCGTCCGACAGCTGATCCGGCGTCGCGCGCAGCCGCGTCCAGCGCGTGACGGCCTCGATGCAGCGCCGCGGCAGCGGACCGGTGGACGCCGCGTTGAGAAAAACCGTGTCGCCGGTGTGCGCCCACGGAAATTCCTTCGCGCGCAACCCCTCGACATCCAGTCCGGCGACGTCCTTCTCCGGCGCGGATCGCGTCGGTGCGCTCATGTGCGCTCGCGTTCGGCGACGGCCTCGATCGCAACCTTGCGTTTCGCGCGCGGATCCAGGGCATCGCGCAATGCATCGCCAAGCAGGTTGAATCCCAACACGGTGAGCCCGATCGCGACGCCGGGGAAGAGCGACGTCCATGGCGCGCCCCGCAGCTGACTCAGATCGCGGCCATCGGCGATCATTGCGCCCCAGCTTGGTGTCGGCGGTTGCACACCCAGCCCGAGGAATGACAGGGACGCCTCAGCCATGATCGCCGCCGCCACACCGAGCGTGGCCGCGATGAGCACCGGCGCGATGACGGCGGGCAGCACATGCCGCGTGATGATGCGAGCGTTCTTTGCGCCGAGCGCACGCATCGCCTGCACGTACTCGAGCTCCCGGACAACGAGCACCTGACCGCGTACCAGTCGCGCCATGCCCGCCCATCCAACGAGGCCGATGGTCAGAAAGACGACGGTCAACGACGGTTGCAGCGCAGCAACGAGCGCGATGAGCAGGAGCAGCGTCGGAAAGGCGAGCGTGACGTCGGCCAACCGCATCACCAGCTCGTCGATCCAGCGTCCGTAATACCCCGCGATGAGCCCGAGCAATAATCCGAGCGCCAGCGCGATTCCCTGCGACACGAGACCGACGCTGAGGGAAATGCGCGCACCGTAGATCAGTCGCGCCCACACGTCCCTGCCCTGGATGTCGGTGCCCAGCCAGTGATTCGGGGACGGCGGCTGCAGTCCATTGATCAGGTCGATCGCGGTCGGATCGTGCCGCGCGAACACTGGTGCGCCGATCGCCGCGAGCACCATCAGCACAATGACGAGCACGCCAAACCATGCGCGTGCGTCGCGGCGGAGGTGCATCGTGGCCCGACTCATTTCAGCGGATCTCCGAGCTCTGGTGGCGTGTCTGGACGTTGGTGCTTCCAGCGACGATGATGCCAGAAGTACTGCTCCGGGGCGCGACGCACCCATCGTTCCAGCGCGGCCGTGTAGTCGGCCACGATGCGGTCCACGTCGGCGGCACGGTCGCCGGTTTCCCGTACGGGGATCTCCTCCAGACCGAGCATGAAACGGCCGCCGTCCAGACGGAGAGGCGCGGCCAGGAGCACGGGCGTCTTGAGCCGCAGCGCGAACACCGCCGGCCCGCGAGGGGTCTTCGCCAGCCTGCCGAAAAACGGTACCCACGTGGACGCGAGTCCGACCGCGCCCTGGTCCACGAGAAAGGCGACGACGCCGTCTTCTCGCAGCGCGCGTGGCACTCGGTGCACCGCGTCGCCGTCGTAAATGGCCGTGATCCCGAGACGCCTTCGCGTGCGTGTGAGGTAGTCGTCGAACAAGGGGTTCTCCATCTGCCTCGCGACGCCATACACGCTCAAGCCGCGCGCGGCGAGGTACCGACCGCCGAGCTCCCAATTGCCGAGGTGACCGGCGACGAGCATGACGCCGCGCCCCTGCTCGAGCGCGCGCTGGAGGACCGGCCATCCCGGCGGCTCGTCGAACATGTCGAGCACCGCGCGGTCGTCGCAGCGCGACAGCACCGCTGCCTCTACGCTCGTTCGGCCCAGGTTCTCGTATGACGCGAGCGCGACGGCGCGCACACGGTCCGCCGACCATTCCGGAAACGCCGCGGCGATCTGGCGCTCCACGACCGCGCGACGAATGCCGAGCGGCCGGTATCCGAGCGCACCGATACGCGCACCCAGATTGCTGGCGCGACGAAATCCGAGCGAACCGACGGCTCCGAGGGTTGCGCGCAACGCGGCGTACTGCACGCGATGCCGCAGGACAACAGCTCTCATCGGGTGGCGTGAGCGACGTCGGCCGCGTTGCTGATCGCCTGTTCATAGCCCGCGAGCATGGCGTCATAGCTGAATTCCCGGAGCAATCGCGTGCGCCCCGCCTGTCCCATCTGCATGCGAAGGTCGTTCTTCGAGAGAAACGCCGCGACGGACGCGGCGGTGGAGGTAGCGTCGCTGGCGCGCAGCAGGACGCCGGCGATTCCATCCGCGACATAATGCTCGGTGAGCGGCGTGCGCTCGGCGATGATCGGGATCCCGAACGCCATGCAGTCCAGCGCCGCCAGCGCCGCGGCGTCACCGTCGCCGGCGACCCAGCCGACGTCCGCAGTGCGAAGAATCGATAACTCGTCGTCCCGTTCGCCGAGGTACGTCACGAAGGCATTCACGCCGAGCGCAGCGCCCTGCATGCGCAAGCCGTCCTGCTCCCCGGAACCCAGCACGACGAGATGCAGGTCGGGCCGTCGTGCGGCGAGCAGGCGCATGGTCCGAATGGCCGTCAACACGCGCCGCGGGTGGCTGCCATCGTGGATGCATGCGATCAGGCGAGCGTTCGTCGGCACGCCAAGGGCCGCGCGATCTGCCGGCTGCACGGCGTCGTGCACGGCAACGTCCACGGCGAGCGGGGCGAGGGACGGCGGCACACGAAAGCGTTCCAGCCCTGACGCGGCGGCGCGGTCGTCTTCGGTGCTGAACAGGAGGCCCAATCGCGCCAGACGAGAGGCGAGGCCGATGCGACGCGAGTGTCTCGCAACGGCAAAAGGCGGGATGCGGCGGACGACGCCGGCGCCACGACGCGCGAATCGCACCGCAGAGCCGGCCACGAGCGCTTCGGCGTCGCTGTGCACGAAGACGGCGTCGAGCTCGCGCTGGCGCACCGTGTCGCGCAGCTGCCATGCGTCGCCGGCTGACGAAGCGCCTGGACGGAGGGCGACGACGGGAATATCAGCCCCTTCGGCGTGCACCTGTACTGTGCATTCCGACTCGCAGGCAACCGCGACGTCGTGTCCTCTGGCGGCGAGCCCGCGCGCGGCCATCACGAACGCGCGCGCGCTCGCGCTCCACGTGTCGGTGGAGATGAGAAACAGCGCGCGCATCAGGCGGGCGCACCCGCGGCGTCGGCCGCGGAACCGTGGAATTGCAACGTGTGCAGACGATGATACATGCCGCGCCGCGCGAGCAGCTCATCGTGGGTCCCACGTTCGACGATGCGGCCCGCGTCCAGCACGAGAATCAGATTGGCGTGCGTGATCGTCGACAGGCGATGCGCGATGACGAACACCGTGCGGCCTTCGAGCAGACGTTCGATCGCCTGCTGAACGAGTCGCTCGGACTCCGTGTCGAGCGCGGAGGTGGCCTCGTCGAGAATCAGGATGGGAGGATCCGTGAGCAGGGCGCGCGCAATCGCCAGGCGCTGGCGCTGTCCCCCCGAGAGTCGCGTGCCGCGCTCACCGAGGATCGTGTCATAGCCTTCCGGAAGACGCGCGATGAACTCGTGCGCGTTCGCATCCCGCGCGGCGCGCTCGACGTCGGCGCGGCTCTTCGACGCGGCGGAGCCGTACGCGATGTTGCGGTAGACCGTGTCGTTGAAGAGCACGGTGTCCTGGCTGACGATACCTGTGAGGGCGCGCAGCGACTCGAGCGCGATATCGCGCGTGTCCACGCCGTCGAGCAGAATGCGGCCGCTGCGCGGCTCGTAAAAGCGCGGAATGAGGTCGACCAACGTGCTCTTGCCGGCGCCGCTCGGCCCGACCAGCGCCACGATATCACCGCGGCCGGCGCGGAACGAGATGTCGGACAACACCGGCTCGGTGTCGTACGCGAAGCCAACATGCTGGAACTCGACGCCGTCGCGGAAACCGTCGACGACGCGCGTGCCGCGATCGAGCTGCGGCTCGGTCGGCTGATCCAGCACGCCGAAGAGGCGCTCGGCCGCAGCCAGCGATTGCTGCGCCGTGGTCGGCATCTGCGACAGCTGCTTGAGCGGCGGCAGCAGCCGCATGACGATGATCATGAAGGCGATCAGACGCGCGCCATCCATCGCGTGACTCGCGCCGAGCGCCTGCTGCGCGCCGATCCAGAGGATGAGCACGGCGATCGCGGTGCCGATCAGCTCCGTCATCGGCTGCGAGAGGAAGGAGACCCGAGTGATGCGCGCGGCGCCGGTGGCGTATCCCGCGCTCGCGCGCGTGAATCGCTCGTCCTCGTACGGCTCGCCGCGGAACGATTTCACGAGGCGCACGCCACTGATGACTTCCTGGAGAACGCTGGTGATCTCGCCATACTCGCCGCGGAGCCGCCGATGGCCTCTCCGCAGTTTTCGCAGGATGGGCTGCAACGCCAGCGTCAGCAGGGGCGCGATCACGAGCGCGAGGAAGGTGAGACGCGGTGAGATGAGCAACAGCACGACGACGTTCACCAGGATCATCGTGCCGTTCTGCAGCGATCGCGTGACGACCTCGGTGAGCACCGCGCGCGTCTGCTCGGTATCCGCGAGGACCGTCGACATGATCTGTCCCGTCTTGGTACGCTGGAAGTAGCCGATAGGCAGTCGCTGCAGGTGCTTGAACACGGCATCGCGAAGATCACGCGTGACGTACTCCTGCAGCCCCGCACCCAGCTGACCGCCGAGCCAGACAAAGACGTTCTTCGCCAACACGAGCACCAGGATGACGAGAATGACGGCGCGCAACGACGCCATCGGCTGGTTCGGGTCCAGCAGCGTGCCCATGACCCGCTCCTGCGCGCGCGCGAGCCAGCCCAGGTCGTGCGGGATGAGCTCGGGCTGCTTGAACAGCGCGTTCATGAACGGGATGAGCAGCGTGAACGCGAATCCGTCCAGCACCGACGCGAGCATGTTGCTCGCCATCGCCGCCGCCATCCGGGCCGCATGTGGACGCAGGAATCCGAACAGCCGGCGGTAGATCCCCATGATGGCCCTAAGATAATTGCCGTCTTAACATTGCCGTGGCGATGACGACACCTGCTGGCAACGCACCGCGTGCACCCTACTCGTTGGCACCGAACAGTTTTCCGTTGCCGGCGCTGGCGGGCTCCATCGGTCGCGCGCCACTCGGCGGGCCCCGCGAGATCGCCCTCGCGTGCTTCGTCGTGGGCCGGCTCGTGCATGACGCGGCGTACGAAGCCGACCTGCTCACGGGCGATCAGCGACGCATCCGGGCGCAGGGCACCAGGCAGTGGCTCGGGTCCGCGGCCTTGCCCGGAGGTATCCGGTCGGCGTTGGTCCGGCTGGCGGACAGCACCGTCAGCATGGACTCCAACGCCGTGCGAGCGGCGCTCGAGTCCGTGATGACCGTCACCGCGAATCAGCTCGATTCCGGTGCACGTTTGGAGCTCGGTCGGCTCGCGCAAGCCGTTGTGAAATAAGGCAATTCGTTCTTGCTGCCCGCGCGAAAGCGGCCGTATCTTGGCCCATGGCCAGGAGTAAAGACATCTCTCCCCTCTCTCAGGTCCTCGCCCGCGCCGATGCGGTCGCCGACGGCGCCCGTTCCCCGGATACAGTGCCGACCGGCTTTCCGAGCCTGGACCGTCTGCTCGGGGGCGGGCTGCGCCGTGGCGATCTGATCGTACTTGGCGGCGACGTCGGCAGCGGAAAATCCGCCTTCGCGCTCGCCGTGGCCATGCGGGCGGCGCAACAGCGCTACCGGGTGGCGTTCTACTCGGGCGAGATGTCCATGGATCGGCTCAACGAGCGGGCACTCGCCATCGAAGGGCGCGTTCGCGTGGACGATTTGCGGCAGGGCGTGCCGAATGACGTCGCGCGCGCATCCGTGGGAGCCGCCGCCATCCGCATGCGGGACGGGTTTCCGCGTCTCGACACGCTGCCGACCGAAGGTGTCGGCGCACTGGCGGAGGACATCGAAGGATCGCGGCTCGATCTCGTGTTCGTGGACTCGCTACAATGGCTGACGCCCGGCGCGCGACCCGCCGACGAGGAGCTGGCCGACGCCGTGCGCCGGCTGAAAGCGTTGGCGATCGACGAGCACCTCGCCATATTCACGACCGCGCAACTTCCCCACCTCAGCGCACGCGACGACCGCCGCCCCCAACTGGATGACTTCGGGGCGCGGGGTGCCGTCAAACATCACGCGGACGTCGTGCTGGCACTGTTTCGCGAAGACATGTACGACCGCCGTCGCGAGATCGAAGGCGCCACCGAACTGCTGATCCGGAAGAATCGCAACGGCACCACCGGCTACGTCGATCTGTATTTCTACGCGCAGTGGATGCGTTTCGAAGACATGTTGGATCCAGACCGCTAGGAGACAGGACCATGCGTTTCGTTCGTTCACTGGTGACCGTCGGCGTGACGATGCTCGTCGTGGGATGCGCGTCGTCGGGTCAGATGTCGGCCGCTGGTCTCAAGCGACTGGAACAGACACGTGCGGCGCGGCCGAACGATGCCGCGGTCGCTCGCAACCTGGGTATCGCGTATTACAAGGCCGGTCGCTTTGCGGACGCGCGCGCGCAGTTGAGCCAGGCCGCCAAACTCGATCCGCGTGACGGCACCACCGCGCTGTACCTCGGCCTTTCCGCGGAGCAGCAAAAGGACATTCCAGGCGCGAAAGCGGCATACCAGAGCTACATCCGATACGGACGCACTTCGCGCGTACGCAAACAGCTCGAGGCGCGTCTGGCGGCGCTGACGCGGCAGGAGTTGCAGCTCGCCGCGAAGAATGCCGTCGCGCAGGAACAGCAACTCTCGGCGCGCCCTGGCTCGCCGAAAACGGTCGCGGTGATGCCGTTGCGGTTCACCGGCTCTGACACGAGCCTGCAACCGCTGGAACGAGGCATCGCCGAATTGCTCACCACAGATCTGAGCCGGTCGCACGAGCTCACGGTGGTCGAACGCGCGCGCCTCCAGGCGCTGCTCGACGAGATGTCGCTTCAGCGGTCGGGGCAGACGGATTCGACCACCAATGTCCGTGCCGGCCGCATCATTCAGGCGGGGCGCGTGGTAAATGGTCAGATCGCGCAGAGCGCAGGTCGCATCCGCATCGACGCCGCCATCGTGAACACCCAGACCGCGGCCGTCGCGAGTGGTGCGGCGAGCGAGAACACGCTCGACCAGGTATTCGCAATCGAGAAGGCCATCGCGCTGCAGCTCTTCGACAGTCTCGGCGTTCGGTTGACGACCCAGGAACGCAATGCAATCGAAGAGCGGCCGACCCGCAGCCTGCAGGCGTTCCTTGCGTACAGTCGGGGTCTGCGTCTCGAGGATCAAGGACGCTATCAGGACGCAGCGCGGAGCTTCAATGACGCATTGCGGATCGATCCGTCGTTCGGCGCGGCGAGGCAGAAGAGCGCTGACGCATCGGCCGCCGCGGTCGGTCTGTCGGTGACCACCGCCTCGGTGGAGGCGAACCTCGTTGGCACACCGGAGGGCAATACTGCCAACCAGGCCGCGCAGGGCGGCGGTGGCAGCGGGTCCTCCGCGTCGAACACCGCGGATTACATCAATCCCAACAACTCGGGCAACACGACCGGCGGCGCCACTGGGGGCGCCACTGGCAACACGTCAGCGCCACCGCCGGATCGGTTGTCGAGCGCGACCGGTCAGGAAAGCGCGCCGAGGAATGCGACCGTCACGATCATCGTGAAGGTTCCCAAGCCATAGAGACGTGACGATGCGACGAGTTTCCGTTCTCATCCCCGTGCTGTTCGCCGGGAGTGCACTGCCGGCGCAGTCCATCTGGGACACGTCCGTGCGTCTCGCGCCGGCGTATCACGCATACACCATCCAGGCGCCGTTCAACGAGAAGATCAGCGAAGTCAGCTTTCCGATCTTCGCGTCCGTGCCGGTGCTGCCGCAGCTCTCATTCGACGTCGGAACCGCGTTCGCGACGGTGCATCTCGAGAATTCGGCCACCGGAACGTCGAGCGACATGAGCGGTCTGACCGACACGCAGATCCGCGCGAACTACTCGTTCGGCCAGGATTTTCTCGTGTTGACAGGGGGTGTCAACATTCCCACGGGGTCGTCGACGATCGACGCGGGGGAGCTGGCCGCGGCGACCCGCATCGGCAGCGACTTCCTGACGTTCCCGATCTCCGGGTTCGGCAGCGGTCTTGGCTTCACAGGCGGCGCGGCCATCGCGCGGCCGCTCGGCGCCTGGAATCTCGGCCTCGGTGCGAGCGTGCGGCAGTCCAGCGAGTACGAGCCCTTCCGCGACGAGGCAGGAACCGCGACGAAATATCAGCCCGGTCCGGAGTACCGCGCGCGCGCCGGGTTGGACCATCCCTTCGGCACCGGGCACGTGTCCGTCGGCTTCACGTTCTCGAAGTTCGGCGACGACAAGTCGAACGCGGTGACGTTCAACTCCGGCGACCGCTACATCACCGAATTCGCGATGAACAACGCGCTGAACGATCGCGTCGACTACTCGCTGGTCGTCTGGGATCTGTATCGGACGAGCGGCACGCTGATCAACAGCTCCCCTTCACCGAGTGGCAACATCACGAACGGCCTGCTGACGTTCGGCCTGCGCGCGGGCGGCGTTGGAATCGAGCCGAGCATCGAGACGCGGCTGTGGACGCAGGAAGGCTCGAACACGAGCTACCTGGGCACATTCGGCCTGCGCTTTTTCATGGATCATGGCGCGTGGGCGCTGGTGCCGGGATTCGGATTTTCCATCGGCAGCATGGAGTCGGCGCCGCTCAACGGCTATCGCGCCACGCTGGGATTGCGCCTCGGCGGCGCGCACTGAGCCGAACGCACAGGCGAGACGCGAGCGCTTTCATATATTGGGAGCGGGCACCGGGCCCGCTCCCTTTTTCGTTTTGCGCAGAGAGAACGGCGTATGGCAGGCCACAGTAAATGGAAGCAGATCAAGCACTACAAGGCAGCCGCCGACGCGAAGCGCGGCGCGCTGTTCACGAAGCTCATCCGCGAGATCACGATCGCCGCCAAACAGGGCGGCGGTGATCCCAACGGAAACGCGCGCCTGCGCACGGCGATCGAGACCGCGCGCGCGAATTCGATGCCGAAGGAAAACATCGAGCGCGCGATCAAGAAGGGCACCGGTGAGCTCGAAGGGGTGGATTACCAGGAAGTGATGTATGAAGGTTACGGACCGGGCGGCGTCGCGCTGATGATCTCGGCGCTGACCGACAATCCGACGCGTACGGTTGCGGACATCCGGCACAAGATGTCACGGCTCGGCGGCAATCTTGGCACCCCGAACTCGGTCGCGTTTCTGTTCGACCGCAAAGCCCAGCTGACCATCGACGCCGCGAAGTTCGACGAGGACTCGACGCTCGAAGCAGCGCTCGACGCCGGCGCCGAAGACTTCGCGCGCGAGGACGATCAGTACATCGTCACCACCTCGCCGGCCGACTTCCACTCGGTGAAGACGGCGCTCGAAGCGAAGAAAATCGCGTTCGTGGAGGCCGAACCCGTCGTCATGGTGCCGAAGAGCACGGTGCATGTCGACGGGAAGACCGCCGAGCAGCTGCTCAAGCTCATGGAGGAAGTGGAGGAGCTCGACGACGTGCAGAAGCTCTGGGGCAACTTCGACATCGACGTCGCGGACATGGCGGCGAGCGCGTGATCGTTCTCGGCGTCGATCCCGGCACGCAGGTTACCGGATACGGCGTCGTGACTGGGGGGGGCAGCCACGCGGGCTCGATGTCGCTCGTCGAGTGCGGCGTCATCAGAACACAGGCACGCGATCCGTTGCCGGAGCGGCTGCGTGAGATCTACGAGGGAATCAGCGAGCTGCTGCGCCGGCATGCGCCGGAGGTACTGTCCATCGAAGACGTGTTCTATGCGCGGAACGTGCGCACCACGGTGACGCTTGGGCACGCGCGCGGCGTCATCCTGCTGGCGGGAGCACAGCACCGTGTGCGCGTGCACGAGCTGCCACCGGCGTCCATCAAGAAGGCAGTCGTCGGTGCGGGCGGTGCGACCAAGGAGCAGGTGCAGTTCATGGTCGCGCGCCTGCTGCGTCTCAAGGCGGCGCCGAAGCCGGCGGACGCGGCTGACGGCGTGGCCGCCGCCGTCGCGTTTCTGATGGGCGCACATCTGGACGTCGCCTCGACGCTGCGATGATCTCACAGATCGCCGGCACCGTGCTGATGAAAGAGCTGTCTCGAGTCGAGCTGATGACGGCGGGCGGCGTGGCCTACGAGCTCACGATTCCTCTTGGCGTGTACGAGTCCTTGCCGCGCCGTGGCGAGCAGTGCACGCTCTATACGCATCTCGTGGTCAAGGAAGATGCCTGGCAGCTGTACGGTTTCGCGGATGCGTTTCAGCGGCAGGTATTTCAGCGTGTCCTGGATGCCAAGGGCGTTGGACCAGCGCTCGCGATCGGCTTGTTGTCGGCGCTCACGGCCGAGCGGCTCGTCCGTGCCATTCGCGAGAAGGACATCGCGACGCTCCAGGGTGCGCCGCGCGTCGGCAGGAAAAAAGCGGAGCAACTGATTCTCGATTTGTCGGAGAAGATGGATGATCTCTTGCCAGGCGACGGCCGGCGGCCGACGGGCGACAGGATGGAGCCGACCGCGGAGGATGCAGTTCGCGCGCTCGTGTCCCTCGGTTACGCGTCACCCGATGCAGAACGCGCGGTCAAGTCCGCGCTCGACGACAATGGAAAAGGCATGAGCGCGCCCGAGCTGATTCGGCGGGCGCTCGCCAAGGTGGGAACGCACTGATGCTCGCGGCGAAACGAACCTCGACCTTCACGGAATCCGTGATCCGCGAGATGACGCGGATCGCCAATCAGCACGAGGCCATCAACCTCGCGCAGGGATTTCCGGACTTCCCCATGCCGGAGCCCATGAAGGAGGCGGCATGCGCGGCGATCAACGGAGACATCAATCAGTACGCCGTCACGTGGGGGAGCTCCGCAATGCGGCTCGCCATCGCCGAGAAATACCGTCGCTGGTACAACCTGGACGTGGACCCACACACGCAGATCACGGTCACCTGTGGCGCGACGGAGGCAATGGCGTCCGTCTTCCTCGCCCTCATCGATCCCGGCGATGAAGTGATCGTGCTCGAGCCGTTCTACGAGAATTACGGCCCCGACGCGATTCTGGCGGGAGCGTCACCGGTGTTCGTCCCCTTCGAGCGCCCCAACTGGACACTGGATCATGACCGGCTGCGCAAGGCGTTCACGAAACGCACGAAGGCGATCATCGTGAACACGCCGCACAATCCCACCGGCCGCGTGCTCACGCGCGAGGAGATGAGCCTGATCGCGGAGCTGTGCGAGCGATACGACGCCTGGGCGATCACCGACGAGATCTACGAGCACATTCGCTATGCCGGCGATCATCACGTGCTCGCCACGTGGCCGCGCATGCGCGACCGCACGATCACGATCTCGGGATTATCGAAGACCTTCAGCTGCACCGGTTGGCGGCTGGGCTACGCCATCGCACCACCCGCACAGACGCAAGCGATCCGCAAGGTGCATGACTTCCTCACCGTCGGCGCGCCGGCGCCACTGCAGGCCGCGGGCGCCGTGGGCATGCACTTCGACCCGGATTATTTCAATCACCTGTCGATGGATTACCGGGCGCGCCGCGCGGTGCTTGTCGAGGCGCTGGATCATGCCGGCTTCCAGTTCTCGGTTCCCGAAGGTGCGTACTACATCCTGGCGGATTTCTCGGGGCTGAGCGACAAGATGGACGACGTCGAGTTCGCGACGTGGATGACGAAGGAGGTCGGCGTCGCCACCGTACCCGGCTCGAGCTTCTACCACGATCGCAAGTTGGGCCGGTCGCTCGTACGCTTCGCCTTCTGCAAGAAGTTCGAGACGCTCCGGCGCGCCGCAGCGCGCCTGGAGACGCTCAAAGCGCACCTCTAGCGACCGATTCCGACCACTCCCACCATCAATCCGCTCTCGCGCGCGACGCCGTGCTGGCGGATGGACGTCGACAGCCCGAGCTCATAGCCGAGAAGTCGCAGCCCGACGCCGGCGCCCGCTTGCCATCCATCGCTAACCGACGCGACTCCCGCGCGGAGCGGAATGAACGGCAGGACACGCCACTCTGCTCCGACGCCCACGTGCGACTTCGGGCCGACGAGAATCGCGTCCTTGTTGGCCACGGTCGTCTTCATGTCCGCGGTCAACGTGAGCGCGCGGGACACCTGCATCGCCGCTCCGATTCGCACCGCCGGCTTGAACGCCTGCGCCGCGACGATGTCCTTGAGCGCCTGCGGAGCGCTGCTGTACGAGTGCTGGTCGAAGTTGATATCACTCGTATCCGGGCTGAATGTGCCGGCGCCAGGCATGTACGCCAGCATCGTCGTGTCCCACTTGAAGGTGTTGACGACGTTCTCGAAGACCGCACCCGCTCGCCATGGTCCGCCCGACCACGCGACGGACAGGTCGGCGCCGATGCCGCTGCCGGCGCGACCGCGGTAATCCGACGCCTGGGTGGGGACGTCGACGAGCGAATCAGTGCGCACGGCGATGACCGGCAGATCCACGGTGATGTCTCCACTCGCAGGCACGGTGCTGCCGAGGTCCTGCGCCACGATGAGACCGTTGCCGATGATGTACTTCCCGGTGATGCCGATGGCCGCTTTTTCGTGCGAGAGCATACCCATCGTGAGGTTGATGGGGATCGGGAGCGCAAAGCTGACCGCCCCGGTCGTGAACGCAGCCGCCCGCACGCTGGTGCCGGTGAGATCGAGCGTCTTTGGCTGACCGCCCGTACGGCCGGCATTGCCGAAGAGCCATGCCTCCCACGCGTCCGGGCTCAGATTCAGGTTGGTGTAGAACGATGTGCCAAGCTGCAGGCCAATCGGGCCGACAGTCAGCGCGAGGGGTGTGATGCTGCCTTCGATCTCCCCACGCTGGCCGCCTTCCTCTTTTGCCAGCTCGACCCATTGTGCCTTGGTAGCGTCGTCGATGACCTGCCCGCTGAATTTGTGCAGCGCGTTGAGGTCTACCGGCGCCAACCCGGCATTGCCGCCGAGGATCCCGAGGCCAAACGAGATGAGCGGTCGGCCCGGCATCGCAAGATTCGCGGCGTTCCATGACACGGCCTCGAACCCACGCGCGATGGCGGTGAAGTTGCCGCCCATGGCGAACGCCGCGGTGCTCGCATTCGGCAACTGCGCGACGGCGGACGTCGAGACAACGACGACGAGACCGGCGACACGCGCAGTCAGGATGGATGCAGTGCGCATGTTACTGGCCTCCGCCCGCCTGAACCTTCAGGACAAGCCGATTGTCGATGGTGATCTTCTGCTTCGGCGTAACGACGATCGGTGTCGGCGAATCCATCGTGCCCGTCAGCGTCAGGTCGACCTTGTTGCCCACCAACGGTCGCACCTCCGTCTGCTGCAGCACGACCTGTCGCTGCTGTGCCGTTGGGGGCGTCGACCCCGCAGGAACGGTGACTGCCTTTGATACGTCGGCCGCGCTGGACCCATGCTTCGTGAAGTTCATTTGCAGGTTGCCGGCAACGGACCACGGATTCAGGATCGTCATGTCGACTCGAGCTTCGACTACGTTCGAGCCGAAATCGCCGAAATCGATATCCTGCGCGGGGTTCGTGATGCTCTTGTTCGCGACGTTCACTGTGACGTTACCAGCGAGCATGGACGTGATCACACCAGTGGTGTTCAGACGTCCGTTGGCGTCGATGAACTCGTTATGGTCACCCTGAGGCGAGTTGACGGTCAGATCGATCGCGATTGGCGCGTTGACGTTGCCCGTGGACAACGGAATGGAGCGCTGCATCGTCGTGCCGGCTGGAAACGCCACGTCGCCTCCATCGATGGAGTCGCGACCAAGCACGAGGGATCCGCTGCGTACGATCAGGATCATGTATCCCTGCGGCGGATTGCTCAGCGATCGCACCCGGATCGGATCGAAGGACAAATTGTTGACGACAGATACGTTGACCGTGCCGCCGAGGACCGCTCCGGAAACGACATCAGTCGGCAACGGGCTCGAGCTGCCGGAGGTGAGGATGAACGCAGGCTTCGTGGTCGACGTGCCGTTGAGCGTCGTGCATTGCGAGCACTGATCGCCGACGCGCGACGCGAACACCACGTCATCGATGTCGAGCACGAACGCGCTGCTGTCAGGCGGGTTCGAGCCGGGCGTGCTGTAGATCGTCACCGTGCTCGGAATCATCTGGTCGACGGCGATCGATGTCTCCGTCGTTGGCAGACTCCAGGTCTGCTCGAAAATCGGCTTGGGATCGGATGCGAACGCCACAACGTCGCAGGCGGCCACGCCCAGCGCCACCGCGAGCGGCGCCGCCCGTCGGAGGATGGTCAATACGGTCATTCGAATGGTCCGTGTTGTTAAGAAGAAGAGGGCCGGGCCTGCGGCGGGGTGGAGCGGGAGGTGTAGCGGGAGGGTTGCAGCGCATCGGCGGCCCGAACAGCGACGCGCAGTGTCGCGACGCCGTCACGGGAAGTCAACAATTTGCCATCGCGTAATTTGCGGGCACGCACTCGCCAGCACCGTGACTGGCACCACATGCTCCGTGAGTATCGGATTTCGGAGTATCTTCGGCTATCTTGTGGCCCATGGCGCGCCCGGAAATCACCACGCCTGAGGCCCTCTCGGACGAATCCGTCGTCGAGCTATCGCTGCGGCCACAGCGGCTGTCTGAGTTCATCGGGCAGCAGAAGGTGAAGGACAGCCTGCGCGTCTGGATCGATGCAGCGCTGGCGCGCCGCGAACCGCTGGACCACTCGCTCTTCTTCGGGCCGCCGGGCCTGGGAAAGACGACGCTGGCGGAGCTCATCGCGCGCGAGCTCGGGGTGAACATCCGAACGACATCCGGGCCCGCACTCGAGAAGCCTGGTGATCTCGTGGGCACCCTGACGAACCTGCGCGCCGGCGACATCCTGTTCATCGACGAGATTCATCGCCTGCGTCCGATCATCGAGGAGTTCCTCTATCCGGCGATGGAGGACTTCAAGATCGACATCCGGTTGTCCGAGGGCCCCAAGGCCCAGACGATCACGATGCCGATCGAACGGTTCACGCTGATCGGCGCCACGACGCGGTTTGGCATGCTCACGCCGCCGATGCGCGCGCGCTTCGGGATCGTCGAGCGGTTGAACTACTATCCCGCCGAGGACCTGGAGCTGATCGTGCGGCGGTCCGCAGACGTGCTGAAAGTGCAGATCGACGATGGGGGGGCGGACGAGATCGCGAAACGGTCGCGCGGCACACCTCGCGTCGCCAACCGGCTGCTGCGTCGCATTCGCGATTACGCGCAGGTGCGCGCAAACGGCGAGATATCCCGCGCGGTGGCCCACGATGCGTTGCAGCTGCTCGACGTCGACGAGTTCGGACTCGATGACATGGATGCGCGAATTCTCAAGACGATCATCGAGAAATTCGAGGGTGGCCCCGTCGGGCTGAACACCGTCGCCGCCGCGGTCGCGGAGGACTCGAACACGATCGAGGAAGTGTACGAGCCGTTTCTCGTCCAGCATGGCTTCCTGCAGCGCACTTCACGGGGACGCATGGCGACGCCGATGGCCTATCGCCACTTCGGCTACACCCCACCGCCGATGCAGCCGGCGCAGGAGAGTCTTTTCTAGCATTCGCGGGCGGACGGGGCGTCAGGCGCGGTAGCTTCCCCATCATGCAGGGTTCGCGCACGCCTGACTACGATTTCGCGCTGCCACCGGAGCTCATCGCGCAGGAGCCGCTCGCCGAACGAACCGCGAGCCGGCTGATGGTGGTACGCCGCGACACCGGCGTGGTGGAACACCGCCGGTTCACGGATCTCGGAGCGCTCGTTCCTCGCGGCGACGTGCTGGTGCTGAATACCACGCGCGTGCTCCGCGCGCGCCTCCTCGGCACGCGTGACAGCGGCGCTCCGGCGGAGATCCTGTTGCTCAGGCCCATGGACGACGATCGCTGGGAAGCGATGGTGTCGCCCGGCGGGAAGCTGCGGCCGGGACGACGCGTGACGATAGGAACCGAATTGAGCGTGGAGATCGTCGAGGCGACGGAGCGACGCACGCGCATCGTGCGTCTGCACACAGCGTTGCCCCACCATCAGGCGATCGAGCGTTATGGCCACATCCCGTTACCGCCGTACATCAAGCGAGCGGACACCGACGCGGATGCGTCGCGGTATCAGACGGTATACGCCCGCGAAGCCGGATCCGTCGCCGCACCGACCGCCGGGCTGCATTTCTCCGAGGCCTTGCTCGCGCAGTTGCAGGAGCGCGGCGTGCTGCGCGCGGACGTGACGCTGCACGTCGGCGCCGGAACATTCAAACCGGTGGAATCGGACGACCCCGCGCTGCACGTGATGCACGAGGAGCGGTACGACGTACCGGCGCGCGCGGCGGCGGTCGTGAACGACGCACACGCCGCCGGACGCAGCGTCTGGGCCGTCGGGACGACCAGCGTTCGGACGATCGAGTCGGCGGCGACGGAGGACGGCGCGCTGCACCCGGGATCCGGTGAGACGAGGCTGTTCATCCGGCCCGGCTACCGCTTCCGTGCCGTCGACCGGATCATCACGAACTTCCATCTGCCGCGCTCGACCCTTCTGATGCTCGTTGCGGCGTTCGCGGGTTACGAGCTCACGATGCGCGCTTACGCCGAAGCGGTCCGCGAGCGATACCGGTTTTTCTCCTACGGTGATGCGATGGTGATCGTATGACCTTCGCGTTCATGCTGGAGCGCAGCGAGGGGATGGCGCGCCGCGCGGTCTTCGATACTCCGCATGGACCGGTGCAGACACCGGCATTCATGGCCGTCGGCACCCTCGCGACCGTGAAGGCCCTCGATCCGGAGGACCTGGAGCGCGCGGGCGCGCAGATGATCCTCGCGAATGCATACCATCTGCACCTGCGACCGGGAGACGATCTCGTGCGGGAGATGGGCGGGTTGCACGAGTTCATGCAGTGGCCGGGACCCATCCTCACCGACTCCGGCGGTTTTCAGGTATTCTCGCTCGCGGCGCTCCGCACGGTGGACGAGGACGGCGTGGATTTTCGTAGTCATCTGGACGGGTCCGTGCGCCGATTCACACCCGAGCGCGTCATGGCAATCGAGCGCAACCTCGGCGCGGACGTCGTGATGCAGTTCGATCACGTCATCCCCGGTCAGAGCGACGCCGCATCCGCGCGCGATGCGAGCGAGCGAAGCATCCGCTGGCTCGCGCGGTGTCTGACCGCCTTCGCATCCACGCGCGCGCCGCAGGGGCGCGAGCAGGCGCTGTTTCCCATCGTTCAGGGCGGGACTCACGACGATCTCCGGCGCGAAGCAGCCCGCGCGATCTCCTCCATGCATGATTGGCGCGGCTTCGGCATCGGCGGGTTGTCGGTCGGCGAGGCGAAACCCGACATGTACCGCATCCTGGAGGTGGTGCACGAGGCGTTGCCGGAGGACCGGCCACGCTACCTCATGGGGGTCGGGTTTCCGGAGGATCTGGTCGAAGGTGTCGCACGCGGGATGGACCTCTTCGATTGCGTCGCGCCGACTCGCATGGGCCGCAACGGCGCGGTCTTCACCAGCGACGGCCGCATGAACATCAAGCGCGCGGAATTCCGGAACGACTCTCGGCCGCTGGACGACGCCTGCGAGTGCGCGGCGTGCAGCCGCTTCACGCGTGCGTACGTGCGGCATCTCTTCGTATCGGACGAGATGCTCGGCATGCGCCTGCTCTCCCTGCACAATGTACATTTTCTGGTATCGCTCATGCGCGCGGCGCGCGACGCGATCGCCGCGGGGACGTTCGCGTCCTGGAGCCGTGGCTGGCTGGAACGCTACCACTCTCGTTCACGCACATCGGCATGACATTCGGCACATCCGCGGCACTTCTGGTCCTGCAGGCCGGCGGCGGCAGCACGCTCACGCCGCTGCTGTTTCAGTTCGGCCTCATCTTCCTGATTTTCTATTTCCTCATCATCAGGCCGCAGCAGCGCCAGCGGAAACAGCACGAGGAGTCGTTGCGCAACCTCAAACGCGGTGATCGCATCGTGACGAGCGGCGGCATCGTCGCGGAAGTCGTGCACATCAAGCAGACCGACAAGGACGGCAAGCCGGCACCCACGATGGACGACGAAGTCACCATCCGCTCCGCGGAGTCGCGCCTCGTCGTCGAGCGGGGGCGCATCGCGAAAATCGTCGCTGCGTCGGCGGCCGCGCCGTCCAAGTCCCCGGACGCGAAGTAGGGGGCCGCGGTATGCCCGTGCTCGACATTCGCGTTCTCGGCGATCCGGTGTTGCGGCAGGAGACACGGCCGGTCGCCGCGGTCACCAACGAGCTGCGCAAGCTCATCGACGACATGTTCGAGACGATGCACGCCGCCAAGGGCATTGGCCTCGCGGCGCCGCAGATCGGACGTCTCGAGCGCATCGCGGTGGTGGACGTCGATGGGGGAAGACAACCGATCGTCCTCGTGAATCCGGAAATCGTTTCCGTGGCGGGCAACGCCAAGGCCGAAGAAGGCTGCCTGTCCATCCCCGACGTGTTCGGCGACGTCGAGCGACCTGCGGACGTCGTGGTTCGTGCGCTGGATCGTGAAGGAAAGCCGTTCGAGATGCCGGCCTCGGAGCTGCTCGCGCGCTGTTTTCAGCACGAGATCGATCACCTGCATGGCAAGCTGTTCATCGACTACCTCAGCGTGCTGAAGCGGCGATCGGCGCTGGCGAAATGGTCGAAAGAGAAAGAGCGCTATCCGAATTTCATTCGACGTCTCACACCGGACGAAGTCGCGGAGCATCACCACGCCGAGGACCTGTGAGTGCGAGTGCTCTTCTGGGGCACGCCTGACTTCGCGACGCCCGCGCTCCGCGCGCTGCTGGGCGAGGGATTCGATGTCGTCGCCGTGGTCACGCAACCCGATCGAGCGGTAGGGCGCAGCCGAACGACGCTCCAGGCTCCGCCCGTCAAAGCCGTCGCTCGCGAAGACCGGATCACGGTGCTGCAGCCCGACAAGCCGCGCGGACCGCAGTTCATGGAGCAGATTCGTGCGCTGGGGCCGGACATCTCCGTCGTGGTGGCGTATGGCCACATCCTGCCGCGCGAGGTCATCGACCTGCCCACGCATGGCACGATCAACATCCATGCGTCGCTGCTGCCACTGTTACGGGGCGCGGCGCCTATCCAGGCGGCGATCCGCGAGGGTCACGTACAGACCGGGGTCAGCATCATGCGCATGGTCCCACAGCTCGATGCCGGACCGGTCATCCTGCAGCTCGCGACGCCGATCACGCCGGATCACACGTACGGTGAACTGGCGTTGACGCTGTCGGAGCTCGGCGCCACCGCGCTGATCGAGGCGCTCGCGCTCATCGAACTGGGAAAGGCACGCGAGGAACCGCAGGACGAGTCGCGCGCGACTTACGCGTCGAAGATCGATCGCGACACGACCCGGGTGTCCTGGACGGCCGATGCCGGGACGGTGTCGCGCATGATTCGCGCGTACGATCCCAGACCGGGCGCCTTTGCGCAGCTCGAGGGCGCGGATGTAAAGCTGTTCGGCGCCCGTGTCGCGCCACATGACGGCCGCAGCGAGCCGGGCGACATCCTCGCCACCGGCGGTGATGGCCTGCTCGTGGCGTGCGGCGAAGGTGCGGTCCGCATCCAGCACGTTCAGCCTGCCGGCAAGCGGCGCATGTCGGCGGACGAATGGCTGCGAGGTCGCGGCGTCGGCGCCGGTCAGCGGTTCTCCTGAAGCCGGTTCAGTATCTTTTTGTGCATGCAGCCGGACCGGGACGACACTGGAGCTACGGGGGGCGCGGGGCCGGGGGGACGAACTGCCACGCGTGGCAGCGGCAGCGTCACCGAGGCGCGCCTCGCGGCGACCGACATCTGCGGCGATCTCCGTCGCGGTGATCTGCTGGATCCGGCGTTCGACCGGCACACCGCGCGTCTCGATCCACGCGATCGGCGCTTCACGCGCGAGCTCGTGTACGGCATGCTCCGCAAGCGAGCGTGGATCGACGCGCTGCTGGAGCCTCGTGTCCGCGGCGGCTTCGGACGTCTCGAGGCCGAGGTGCACGACCTCCTGCGTCTCGGAGCGTATCAGCTGCTATACATGGACAGTGTGCCGTCCTACGCGGCCATCGCGCAGACGGTGGAGCTCGCGAAGCGTCGTCATGGTGTCGGGCCGAGTCGTCTGACGAACGCGGTGCTTCGCCGGCTCGATCGTGAGCGCGACGCGGGCGTGGCGACCCCGCCGGATCCCATCGACGCGCTGGCGCTCGCCGAGTCGCATCCACGCTGGCTCGTCGCGCGCTGGGTGGCACGCTGGGGCGAGGAGGAGACACGACGCCTGCTTCGCGCGAACAATCTCGAGGCGCCACTCGTCGCCCGTCCCGTGCACGCGGTGCGGGAGCAGGTGGAAGCGATGCTCGAAGGCGCCGGCGTCACCGTGGAGGACGCGCCGCTCGTGCCCGACAGCATTGTGCTCGCCAGCACGGTGTCGGCACTCACGGAGCTCGGCGCGTTTCGCCAGGGCCTGCTGCACCTGCAGGATCCCGCATCCACGCTCGTCACGAAATACGCGTGTATCGAGGACGGCGCGGTGGTCGCCGATCTGTGCGCCGCACCGGGCGGAAAGAGCATCGAGCTGGCGCGGCGGGCCAGCGTCGTGTTCTCCAGCGACGTCTCGCCTGCGCGACTGCGGCGGATCATCGAGAATGTGGAGCGCCTGGAGCTCGAGAACGTCATCCCGTACGTGGCCGATGCGCGACGTCCGGCCGTGGACGCCGTGGACGTGGTGCTCATCGATGCGCCGTGCACAGGGACGGGGACGTTCCGTCGCCACCCGGACGCGCGCTGGCGACTCAAGCCGTCCGATCTCGCCGTGATGGCGGCGCTGCAGCGCGAGATCATTCGCGCGGCATCGTCGGTGGTCTCGCCCGGCGGCCTGCTGGTCTACAGCACGTGCTCGCTGGAGACCGAGGAAAACGACGCGCAGGTCGAACGGTTCCTCTCCGATCATCCGCAGTGGAGGCTCGAGCCGCCGCCCGAGGGCGCCGTGCCCGCCTCGGTGCTCGATGCGGGCCGGCTCCGCGTGCTGCCGCAACGACACGGAACGGATGGCGCGTTCGCCGCACGCCTGCGGAGAACGGCGTGAGCTGGCGTGGTCGGCTCAGGCGGCTGCTCCCGTACGTAATCGCGCTCGTCGGTGGCTTTTTCCTCGCTTATCTCATCGTCGCGTTCTTTGTCTTTCCCGCGGGCGTCATTCCGCAGGATGTCCGTGTACCGAACGTCATCGGCCTGACCGTGACCGACGCCGAGACGCAGCTCAAGGCGAAGGGGTTCACGGCCGAACGCGGGGAGACGCGCTTTCACAACGCGGCGCCCAAAGGCACCGTGCTCGACCAGCAACCCGCGCCGGGTAGCCGCGAGAATCCGAATACGCGCGTCACGCTCGTGGTCAGTGGTGGGCAACGGTACGCCACCGTGCCGGGCGTCATCGGCATGAGCCGCGAGCTCGCGCTCAACGCGCTCGAGCAGGCGGGATTCGACGCCGGTGAAGTGACGGAGCGGCCGAGCAACGAGCCGCTCGGCGCGGTGATCGACTCGCGGCCCCGTCCCGGGACGCAGGCACCGGTTCCGGGTGCGGTCTCACTGGTGTTGAGCTCGGGACCGACGACTGTGATCGTGCCCGACATGGTGGGCCGGTCGCTGGCCGACGCGCGTCTCATGCTGCGACAAGTGGGATTGACCGTGGGCGACATCCAGTGGGGGCTCGGGGCCGTCGCCGACGCGTCGGCCGCAGTCGTCTCGCAGTCGCCGCCGGCGGGCGCACAGGCGGCCGCAGGGTCGCGCGTGAATCTCAGCGTCGCCACGCGAACGCCATGAGCCCGGGCACGTCACGCGACGCGGCGGGGACGCGCGTCCGCATTGCGCCGTCACTGCTGAGCGCGGATTTCGCGCACCTCGCCGACGATGTCGCCATGTGCGAGGCCGGCGGCGCGGACTGGCTGCATGTCGACGTGATGGACGGGCAGTTCGTGCCGAATCTCACGTTTGGCGCCAAGGTGATCGAGACGGTTCGCAAGCTGACCGCGCTGCCGCTCGACGTGCACCTGATGGTCGTCGAGCCGGAGAAGTACTTCGACGATTTCGCGAAGGCGGGCGCGAGCGGGATGACGATCCATGTGGAGGCCACGCCGCATCTCGACCGGCAACTGGCGCGCATCAAGGAGCTCGGCTGCGCGGCCGGCGTTGCGGTGAATCCGGGCACGCCACTCGACACGGTTGGCCAGGTCGCCGGCGTGCTCGATCTGCTCCTCGTGATGACCGTCAATCCGGGTTTCGGTGGCCAGAAGTTCCTCGACTACTGCGTGGACAAGGTGTCGCGGGCGCGCGCGTTGCTGGATCGCGCGGGATCCCGTGCGGCGCTGGAGGTGGATGGCGGGATCGCGCGGGAAACGATCAAGCGCGTGTACGACGCCGGAGCAAATACGTTCGTCGCCGGCCACGCGATCTTTTCGGCGCGGAACCCGAAGGCGGAGATCGCCGCGCTGCGCGCGGCATGCGCCGATCGCGCATGACGCTGCGGCAGCAATGGGTGCTCGTTGGAGCGATCGTGGCCGGCCTGCTCGTGGCGCTCGCTGCGGGGCTGTATCTCCTGCGCGATCAGCTGTTCCCCGTCGAGGTGGGATCCACGGCACCCGACTTTCGCGCACGCGCGATCGATGGCACCAACGTCGTGAAGACGCTCGACGACTACCGCGGCAAGGTCGTCGTGCTGAACGTGTGGGCCACCTGGTGCGAGCCGTGCAAGGTAGAGATGCCGAGCTTCGAGCAACTGCACCGGCAGATGACCGATACTGGCTTTCGCATCGTCGCCGTCAGCATCGACGACGCCGTGGGCGCCGACTCCGTACGCGCGTACGCGCGTGCGCTCGGTCTCACGTTCGAAATCCTCCTCGACTCCACGCACACCATCGACCGCGATTACCAGGTGACCGGGTACCCGGAGACGTTCGTGATCGCGCGGGACGGCACGATCCGGAAGAAATGGATCGGCCCGGCCGAATGGACGTCGACGGGCAACGTGGCGCTCATCCGCGACCTGTTGACACAATGACACCGGCACCGCGGCGTTCCTCGACGCTCCAGGCGCGCCTGCGCTCGGCGTTCACCGAGCGCCTGGCGCTCAAGGCGTCCGCCGTGCTCCTGTCCGTGGTGCTCTGGTTCGTCGTCGCGGCGCGCGAGCCGACGGAGGAGGTCGTCGGCGTGCGGTTCGCGCCACAGCTCGACAGTGGACTCGTGCTGCGCGATCCTCCGCCCGGCATCCGCGCGCTGGTGATCGGCCGCCCTTCGGAAATCCTCAAACTTTCGACGACGCCGCTCGCCATCCGCCGACCCCTGTCGAGCGATGCGCCCGACACGCTCGTGCTGACGTTGCGGACGAGCGATGTCGAGGTGCCGGAAGGCGTGGAGGTCATCGTGCGCGACGTCCAGCCACGGTCCCTGATGCTGCGTTTCGAGTCCACGGTCTCGCGCGAGGTTCCGGTGCGATCGCGCGTGGTCGCGCATGGCACGGGTCCCGCCGTTGCGGTCTCCGTCCAGCTCGATCCCGAGAGCGTCACGGTGAGCGGGCCGCGCCGCGATGTCGCGCGGTTGCGCTTCATCGCCACGCTCGCGGACACCGTCGCCATCGACACGCTGCCGCATCTGGTGGACCTCGACACGTCGGGACTGGGCGTGCTGGTCAGGCCGCCCCAGGTGAAGGCGCTGGTCGCGCCGCGCCGGCCGCGGGAATGACGCGGGTCCTCGGCATCGAGACATCGTGCGACGAGACATCCGTCGCGGTGCTCGACGGCCAGGGTGAGCGCGTCGAGCTTCGCTCGCTCGTCATTTTGTCGCAGGACGTCCATCGGGTGTTCGGGGGCGTGGTGCCCGAGCTTGCGTCCCGCGCGCATCTGACCGCGATCGAGCCCGTCCTCCGGCGCGCGCTCGAGGAAGCGGCCGCACCGCTGGAATCGGTCGACGTCGTTGCCGTCACCGCGGGACCTGGCCTCGTGGGCGCATTGCTCGTCGGCGTCAGCTTCGGCAAGGCGCTCGCGTACGCGCTCAACCGGGCGCTCGTCGGTGTGCATCATATGGAAGGGCATCTGTTCGCGACCTCGATCGAGCATCCAGACGCCGTGCCACCATTCGTCGCGCTGCTCGTGTCCGGCGGTCACACGTTGCTGGTCGATGTGGAGGCCTGGGGACGCTATCGCATTCTCGGCAGCACGCGCGACGACGCGGCCGGCGAGGCATTTGACAAGGTCGCGAAGCTGCTGGACCTGCCGTATCCCGGTGGCCCGCATCTGGAGCGCCTGGCGCGCGAGGGACGGCGCACGGCCGTGCGCTTCGCGCGACCGATGCTGCGACGGGACCAGCGTCCGGCCGACGCGGACTTCTACGACCTGTCCTTCAGCGGCCTCAAGACCGCCGTGCTCAACGAGCTGCGCTCGGCAGACCCGGCGTCGCGCGCCGACGTCGCACTGGCGTTCCAGGATGCGCTGGTCGAAACATTGACCGAGAAAACCGCGCGCGCCGTGCACGAGTGTCGCCGCACGCGCGTCGTGCTTGGTGGCGGTGTCGCGGGGAACGGCGCCCTGGTGGAGGCGTTGCGCGAGCGCATGGCGTCGCTGGACGCGCGTGTTTATGCTCCGAGCGACCGACTGGCCACCGACAACGCCGCAATGATCGCGCGTGCGGGGTTGTTTCATTACGAGGCCGGCCACCGCGCCGGTCTCGAGCTGAACGCCTACGCTTCTCTCTCTCTCCCCGGACTCATCGCGTGACGCCCGTTCCATTCGTCGCTGCCGCGCTCGGCCCCATCATCCACCATCCGTTCGAGTTCGGGCTCGGGCCCCTGCAATTCACGGGATTCGGCATCGCTGTCGTCCTCGGCTTCGTCGTCGCGCAGATGATCGGCCAGGACGAGATGCAGCGCCGCGGGTACGATCCCACGCCGATCGGCGACATGATCTTCGGCGCGGTGATCGGCGGGCTGCTGGGCGCAAAGCTCTACTTCGTCGTGATCCTGGGTCACTGGGATTCCCTGTTCGCGCGTGGCGGCTTCGTGTTCTGGGGGGGATTGGTGGGAGGCGCCGCGGGCGTGCTGCTCATTGCGTGGCGCAAACGTGTGCCACTCTGGCGGGTCGCCGAAGTTGGCGCGCCCGCAATCGCCGCCGCGTACGCCGTCGGACGCACGGGCTGCTGGGCGGTGGGTGACGACTACGGCCGACCGTGGAGCGGGCCGCTTGCGGTCGAGTTTCCGGAGGGAGCACCCGCGTCAACGGCGGGAATCATGTCGCGCGAATTCCATCAGGTCTTTCCGCCGGGCACCGATCCCAACACGGTGGTGGCGGTGCATCCGACGCAGCTGTACGAAGTGGCGATGGGACTCGTCATGTTCGCCATCCTCTGGCGTCTGCGCAGGCATCGGCACGCGGAAGGCTGGCTGATCGGCGTCTACTGCGTGCTGGCGGGCATCGAGCGCTTCATCGTCGAGTTCTTTCGCGCGAAGGATGACGTGCTGTCCATCGGCATCACGAGCGCGCAGCTCATCGCGATCTTCGCGGTGGTGTTTGGTGTCGTGATCCTCTACGTCAGACGCCAACCGCGCGAGTCAGTCGCCCGCGCGTGAGCTGGACTCCTCGCGCTGGAGTGCGGCCTCGAGCGCCGCGAGGCGTGCGCTGAGGGTTTCCTGAGCCGAACGCATCTCCGCGAGCTGCGCCTCGACGAGCGCCGTCGCGGTGGGGTCTGACGGGATGGTGGGGAGCGCTACCGACCGTTTCGGCCAGAACGTCTTCACGAGCGCGAAGACGAACAGCACGACGAGCACCAGCTGCGCCAGCAACGTCTCGACCGTGGGATACAGGCCAAGCGCCTCCACATGCGGCGCACCCGGAATGCTGGTGATCGGAGCGATGTTTCCTTCCTGCAGCTCGCGGATGCCCTTGCCGAGGAACACGAAGGCCATGTAGTAGAGCAGGACGCTCGTCACGCCGAAGAACGGCCGCAGCGGCACGCGGACCCCGAAGCGATAGAACAGGGTGAAGATGACGGCGAGTGCCACGCCTCCTGCGAGAATGCCAAGCGCGATCGGCACCGCGACGCGCGTCCCTTCGTTGAACAGCGTCTGGTAGAAGAGGGCGGTCTCCGCGCCTTCGCGATACACCGCGAGGAAGGCCACGAACGCGAGGGCGGTCCCGCCGCCGTGTTCGAGCGCCACGGTGACCTTGTCGCGAATGAACTGTTGCCACTTCGCGGCCTCGACCTTCGAGATCAGCCAGTAGCTGACGGAGAACAGCACCGCGACGGCGACGAGCATCGTCAGGCCTTCGAGCACTTCACGACTTGCCGGCATCGCCGACAACACCGTTTTCAGGATGACTGCGGTCGCCGCACTGGCGAGCACGCCCCACGCGACGCCCCACCACACCGAACGCAGACGCTCGCGGTGTCCCGTCTTGAGCAGGAACGCCACCACAGCACCGATGACGAGAATGGCCTCCACGCCCTCTCGCAGGATGATGAGGAGGGACTGCCAGAACGCCTCGAGTCCGCTGCCCGTCGGTCGCGTGAGCTCCAGGACCGCGGGCATGTTCGTCTCGATGGCATCGCGCGCCCGCTCGGCGCCGCGCACGTCGCCGGACCGGACGGCGCCCTTGAAGTCGGCGAACAGGCGTTCCATGCTCGCGACGAGGCCGGGATTCCGCGCGCGCGCCGGTGTCTCCATCGGCTCGAAGGCGATGTACGCGTCGAATGCCTTGTCACTTGCGTCGCTGCTGCGCCCGGACCTCACCGCGGTGAGCGATTGCTCGAGGAGGCCGATCACCTGTCGGCTCGCGGCCACGGCGTCGCCGGATTGATTGGCGAGCATCTGGCCGGCTGCGACGGAATGCCATGACAGCGTGCGCAGATACCCCGTGAGACTCTGCACCTGGCGCGGCGTGAGATCCGCCGATGCCGGCATCGCCGTTCCCGGCATGCCTTCGCGGATCACCGCCTCCACCTGCGCGTCACTTCGCGACGACTGCCAGGCGAACGATCCGATCTCGGGCGGCAGCTTCGACAGCGAGCGTGCGAACGCACCGTCTCCGGCACCCAATGCGCCGTGACACTGCATGCATCGCTGCGTGTACAGTCCTTCCCCCTCCGCCAGCTGAGGCGTCGTCGTGCGAAGGGACATCAGGTATGAGACGATGTTCCACCGCTGCTCCGGCGTCATCGACGCGGCAAAGCTTGTCATCGGTGTACCGGCGATGCCCACCGAGACAATGCGGTACATGGTTGCTGGCGAAACGTCCCGCATCGCCGCGCCGTCGCCGATCGCGGGAGGTTTCGGGTTCATTCCCGCCGCAGCAGGGCCGTCGCCTCGACCGGCGAGCCCATGACATGACGCGCACGATTGCCCAAAGAGCCTGCGACCTTCCGCCAGATCCGTCGCGCGGTTCGGCAGCTCGAGCGCTGCTTCACTTCCCAACGTCTGCGCGAATCGCTGCTCCATCAACTTCACGTGCGACGGCGGAACGCGAGACGCCACCGCGGCAATGATCGAATCGAGGACGACCCGGGCCACGATTGCTTTGTCTCCGGACAGACGCGCGACCTGCGCCTTCGCGTCGGCGAGAAAGTCGGTCGCCTCCGAGAGCTCGGCGGCTGACGTAACCCGCCCGCGCTCGTCGACGCCTTTCGCGTACTCTTCCACGGCGACGTTGACGATGTTCGCGACGCGCCGCACCGGATGTTCTTGTGCGGCAGCGAGTTGCGGAAGAACGGCGGCGACCACACACGCCGTGAGCACACGCATCTTCATTGCCGACTGAATGTATCGGGATTACGGCTTGGGCGGCAATGCATCCACGATCGAACGCATCGCCAACCAGGCACGATCGGCAGCGTCGAAGGTCGATGCGAGCTGCCGGGTCCAACGGCGCCAGAGTTCGCGCTGGTCTTCCGGACGCGCCGCGATCACATCGGCCGCGCGTTCATCGAGCGCGTCGAGCGCACGCTGATAGTCGGCCGTACGTTCGCGGAGCTCGGCGCGAACCGCCCGCCGAGCCGACGCTCTCGTGTCCGGCCATCCCTGGATGATCCGGTCGATCGCGCGATCCAGTGCGCGTCGCAGGTCAGCGGGATCGAACGCGCGCAGGGCAGCGTCCGCGTCGCCCGCGAACGCCGCGCGCTTACGCGCGTCGAGAAGAGGCGAGAAGAATTGCGATTGCAGGAAGCCACCGCTTTTTCGACCCGATCCCATGGCGCGCAGGCCGCGCGTCAGCTCCGGAAGCTCTCCGAACTCCACTTCGTCCGGCTGCCGGGCGCGCTCGGGATCGTCGGTCATGACGTGAGGATGGCGCGGTGCACCGCCGCAGTGTCGCTGAGGTCCGCGAAGACCGCAGCGCTCGGGTCATGACGCTGCAGATCGGTGACGGAATAGCGTCCTGTCGCGACGCCGATGGCTTTCGCGCCTATGGATTTTCCGCAGCTGAGATCCGCGGGTGTATCACCGATCACGACCAACGCGGTGCCGTGCAGATCCAGGCCGAGGTCCGAGCTGGCGCGCGTGCGCGCGATCGCGGGAAGCTCCGGCCGATGTTCGTGATCGGAGCCGAACGCCCCGACACGAAATCGGTCGAAGTCGATGCCGACGGCCTGTAACTTCGCGCGTGCGCCGTCCCGGACGTTCCCGGTGAGGAGGCCAAGTACGATGCCGTTGTCGCGCTCCAGAACATCGAGGAGCTCGGGCACGCCCGGAAGCGTGTATGGACGATGTGCCGGGTCACTCAATTCCTCGTCGAGGTACGCGAGGTAGCGCTCGAAGACGTTGCGCATGCGCGCGTCGATGTGCGCATCGGGGTGACCCTCGATGCGCATGAGGTCGCGAACGATCTGGGGATCGGTCTTGCCGTCGAAGCGATAGTCCTGCGGCCCGATGCCACCGTACACCTCGTGCAGCGCACGATTGATCGCGCGCCGGCCGGCGCCGTCGGACAGCAGCAGTGTTCCATCGATGTCGAACAGGACGAGCTTCACGAGCCTTCCACCGCCGTCGAACGCGTGAGCAGGACTCCACTGACGATCGTGGTGGCACCCACCCACTGCGAGAGTGACGGCACCTCGCCGAGCGTCAGCCACGCGACGAGCAGCGCGATCAGCGGCTGCAGATTTCCGTACATCGCGGTCCGCGTGGCGCCCATGACGCGCACGCCGTAATACCAGAACATGTACGCGATCACGAGCGCTCCGAGGCCGCTATACAGGATTGCGGCCCACGCGGCGCGTGGCACCGAGGCCCACTGCATCGCGAGTACGTCCCCGAATCCGGCGACGGTGAGCACCAGACACCCGCCGAGAATCGTGATGGCGCTCAACCACCATCCGTTGATGCGTCTGGTGAACGGTGTGAGGATCACCGTGTAGATCGCCCAGCACACCGCGCCGACGAGGACGAGCAGGTCGCCCTTCAGCGACCCACCGTGCAGCGGATCGGCACTGGCGGCTCGGCCGAGCACGATGAGCGCGACGCCGAACATGGAGAGGGCAACGCCGACGATGCCGCGACGCGAGATCTGCTCGACGCCAAGCATGCGGCCGAAGAGCGCCATGAGCGCGGGCGATGCACCAACGACGAGGGCGGCCTCGCCGGCGCGCGTGTGCGCCACACCTTCGACGAAGAAGATCTGATACACGCCGTTGCCGAGCGCACCGAGCGCGAGCAGCGCGAAGACATCCCGCCGCGATGGCGGGGTGCCGCCCCAGATCCATGCGACCACGAGCAACGCGATCGTCGCGAGCGTGATGCGTACATCGTTGTACGCGAGTGGAGACAGCACGCTCGTCCCGTACTTCACGACGCTGTAGTTCACGCCCCAGATGACGGACATGAGCACCAGCGCCACGTCCGCCAGCCAAACGCCCGGCCGCGCGTGTGTGGAGCGCGGGCCGGGCGTTTCGATCTCCTCGGCGATGCGAGAGCTCATGGATGCGTCATGCGTCGTCGAAAAGTAGACGCGCTAATCGGGGTCGTCTATGTTGCCGAGATGCAAGTTGCTTTTGCGCTCTTTGCCGACGCCGCGAACCTTTCGCAGGAGGGAAAGCTCAACGTGCTCGGCGTCTTCGATGCGCTGCAGGTGGGCTCGCTGCCTGCCGTGCATCCGCGGGCGCATCTCGTGGTGCATCTCAAGGGCACGCCGAGCGACGTCGGCCGGCACAGCGTCACGCTCCGTTGGGTGAATCCCAGTGGCAGCGAGCTGTGGACCAGCAGCGGGGAGCTCAACGTCGGCGCGCCGCCCACGGGGATCACCGAGATGGACCTTCCGCTCATCGCGCAGATCGACCTGCCGATCGACGCCGCCGGCGCGTACCACATGACCGTATCGCTCGACGACACGCAGCGCGCGCAGGTGCCGGTGCAGGTGCGAACGCTGACGCAGGTGAAGCCTCCCGGAGGAATGTTCTCCTAGAGCAACACGCGTCGCGCGCGGAGAAATCGCTCGCGCAGCTTCGCCACGTACGGGTCGTTCGGGTCGCGCGTATTCTCGGTCGCGAATCCGCCGCGGCCGAGCGCGAGATGGACGAGACGGCCTTCTCCCATCGCGATCGCCACATGCGTCACCCGCTTGTCGTCGCGATCGCTGAAGAACGCGAGGTCGGCCGCGTCGAGCTGTTCGAGCGATCCTGCCTTGTCTCCCGACTCCGACTGCTGCCATGCATCCCGCGGCAACGCCACGCCATGCAGGCCGAAGACCGTCTGGACGAATCCCGAACAATCCGCTCCCCACGGCGTGATGCCGCCCCACAGGTACGGCGCGCCCTCGAACAGCGTTTGAGCCGAGCGCACGATGGCCCGCGCGTCGCGCGGAAATCGTGCGGGCAGCTCCGATTCGGCGATCGCCTCGCCGGATTTCACGGTTTCGCCTGGTGACAGACGCGCACCCAGCGGCAGGGCGCGGCGCCCACCATCCGCGGTCGCCGTCGTGCATCCGAGCGAGACGCGCGTGAACGTCGCGCTCTGTCGCGATCCGCGAGAGGGCGCTGGCGACAGAAAGCCCCAGTGAATCCAGCCTTCGTATCCGTCACCCCCTCGCACGCGGTACCACTCCTCCTGCTCGTCGAGAACTTCCACTTCGTGTCCGTTCAATCGCTGCGAGACCTGTGTGCTGCGCACGAACGGCTCGAGATACATCGGTGCGATCGGTGAGCGAATGGTCGCGCGGCCTGGTACCGACAGACGAGCGCCGTTCTCCGTCATCGCGTGTCGTCGGCCAGGCCGGGAACTCCGTCGCGGCCTTTTGCGGTCCGGACGCCGCGCTCGATCGCTTCCTCGAGCGCCGCGGTGGCGAGAAGCTCGAGCGGCATGAGCGCGCCTCGCGGAGCTTCCGGCGGGCAGAGCGCGAAGACGACATCGCCGTCGAAGGACGTTCCCACGGGTGTGATGCGTTTGAACAATGCCGCGCCGGCCGCGCGCGCGAGCTGCGCGAGCTCACCGCGCTCGAGCGCGAGATTCGTCGCGACCACGGCCAGGGTCGTGTGCTGAGGCGTGGGCGCGGCGAACTGCGGCTGTGCGCTGAGCCGCGACAGTGTGCCGGCGCTGTCGAGAAATTCACCGGTGCGCGAGCGGGCGCCCGCGATGATGCGTCCGTGGGCGTCGCGGACGTCACCCAGCGCGTTCACGACGACCGCCGCACAGACGACCGCGTTCCCCGACGCGTGGACCGCGCACCCGAATCCGCCTTTCATCGCGTGCTCGCGGCCGGCGCCCTTCCCCACCGTCGCACCTGTCCCCACGCCCACCGAGCCTTCGTCGATGTGCTCCGGCCGCGCACGCTCGCACGCGTCGTACGCCATCTGCGCCGTGGGCCGCGCGCGAAAATCACCGAGCGGTGCGAGATCGAAGATCACCGCCGCAGGCACGATCGGCACCACGCCCGTGCCGACATCGAAGCCCCGCTTGCGCTCCTCCATCCAGCGCATGACGCCCGCGGCCGCGTCGAGGCCGTACGCGGAGCCGCCCGTCACCAGCACCGCGTCGACGCGTCCGGCCTGATGCGTGGGGGACAGTGCATCGAGCTCGCGTGTTCCCGTGGCGCGCCCGAACACGCATGCGGCACCGCGCAGGGCGCCGCTGACACCACGAAGGACCGTCAGCCCCGTAGCGCCCCGCTCGTCCGTCGCATGTCCGACGGCGAGTCCGACGGCGGAGAAATCCGCGCTCAAGTGGGGGCGGTTGCGGGCTTGCCGGTGCGCGCCTGGCACTCACGACAGCGCACGATGCCGCGCATGTTGCACATCACGCAGATGAACGTGCCGCAGTCGATGCAGGGATAGCCCTCCGACGCGCGCTCTTCGTTGCCGCATGAGCGGCAGACCATCGCATCGTGCTCCTGGAGCTCCGCCATGGCCTAAATCTGTGCTAGAAGCGCCACGTCTTGAAGAGCGACAACCCCCACTGTGATGGCGTGGGAAGCAAGCGGCCGCTCGTCGACCGATTGCAGATCAGACCACTGGGCTCCTTGCCCGCCTTCAGCGACGAGTTCTCCGAGAGACGCCACTCGATCTTCCCGCTCAGCCCATTGTAGAAGTCGAGCCACTGATCGGACGTCTGCGAGTTCGAGGGCCGCAGCTGACAGATGCCCGTGCTGAGACTCACGTAGACGTTTTCCGTCAGCTGCTTCTCGGCGCCGAGTCGCGAGGTCCAGAACACGTCATTGAAGAACTGCGCGCTGTTCTGCTCGAAGTTGGACGCGTCCGAGGAGCCCGGGCGCACCTGGACGATGTCCGCCCACGGGCCGAGCACGTTGCGCAGCGACGACTGGGCCACCGTCTGCAGCGTGGGATAGATCGTCTGCACGGCCACCTGGACGTAGCTCTGATCCTGCGTCCCGAGCTCGAAGTTCGGTTGCCCGAAAATCAGATAGCTCACGGCGTCCGATTGGGACAGCGGGAAGCTCTCCGCGCTCTCGAGCGTGACGATCGGATTGGGATACAGCGGACCGGTGAGCCGCACGCGGATGCGGATGTCCGCCTTGTTCTCGTTGCGCACCGTGTGAACAGTGTGCAGCGCGCTGATGTTCAGCTGCGCCACTTCGTCCGGATCCGGCACGAACGTGATCGTTCCGCCCTCCACCTGGAATTCCCGCTGCACCGCCGGCCCGAGCGTGAGCGTGTAGGTCCCGCGTTCGGCGCGCAGCTCCCCCTCGAGCACCGGCTTCAGCGAATCCGCGCCCACCAGCGCGCCGCGGCGCACGCCGCGCTGGACGTTCAGCGTTCCGACCAGCTTGATGTTGGCTTCATCCGAGCGCAGCCACACGTCGTCACCGAGCGTGACACGCACACCATCGATGATGAGCGATTCGAGGACGTTCGACGGCGGCGTCGGCACGAGCTGCCGCGTCGCCTCCAGCGTGTCCGCGAACTGCGAGGTCAGGTCCACGACCTGCTTGCGCGCGAGCTGCGGATCGGGAAGAAAGATGGTGCCGCGATCGACGACGAGTCCGCCCGTCAACGTGGCGCCGTGCAGCCGGCCGCGCAGCCGTACGCCACCGGCCTCCGTACTCACGTCCAGGCGGGCGAGCGAGCGTTTGTCCAGCGCGTGGAATGTGCGCGCGTTCAACACGAGGCTGAGGTAGGGATCCTCGACATCGCGATACGCGACATAGCCGTGCAGGGACAGCGAGTCACTCGCGTTCGTGCCGCTCCACCCGACGATGCGACGGATCGCGAGGCTGTCGCTGTGTCCGAACAGGGCAACGTCGACATTGACGCCCTTCATGCGGACGCCCAGCGGATCCACCGTCACCTCTCCATTGTCTACGCGGAGCCCGCCGGCGAGGTCGGGATGCTTCCACGTACCGGCAACGGTGAGATTGGCGGTGAGATTGCCGGTCGCATCGCGGAGTCCGGGCAGCAGCGCTTCCACGATGTCGAAGCTCGCGCTGTCGGTGCGGACGCTGGCGTGCAACGAGTCATCGAGGAGGCGAGCGCCGAAGTACCTGATCTCGAGCGGAAGCTGCCCGTTCGCGAGGAGCGCGGTTCGGCCACCGCTTCCGAGATTCAGCGTGACGTCGGCGCGCCGGTTCGCGTACGCCGCGGTCGCATTGACGCGCTCGAGATGTACGCCGCCATAGCGCACGTCCGCGAGCTGCGTCTGCACGTTCACGACGGGCGCGTCGTTCGTCCCCGCACCCTGCGCCGTGATGTGCGCCCATCCCTCGAGAGGCCTCGTCAGCTGTGCGACGCGACCGATGTCGCTCAACGCCACGCTGTCCGCGCGGAAGAGGAACTTCGCCTTGCCGCTGTCGGGGACGCCGCCCTGCAGGGCAACACGTCCGCCGGCGCCGTTGACGAGCACCAGAGAGTCGATGGCAATGCCACGACCGCGTGTGGCGATATCGGCCGGACCCGCGAGCCGCCACTGGCTGCCGCCTTCGGCGACCAGCGCGAGGTCGCGCACCCGCATCGTGCTTCCGGAATCGGTAAGGGCAACGTCGCCGAGCGTCGTGAAGCGCACGCCATTCGTGCTCTGCGCTCCGATGCTGAATTGACCGCTGCGCGGCTGGTCGAAGCGGACCGATGCCGCGAGGCTGTCCAGCGCGATGCCGCCGAGGGAGACAGCATCGAAGCGAACGGCCGCGGTCCCGCGCACGCCGGTCATGATGTCGGACAGCGCGAACGAACCGGTCACGTGCTTGCCTGCATCGCGACGCACGTACAGGTCTCGTCCCTGCACCTGGCCGGCAACGTCGACGCGCTGGACGGAGCCGCGCAGGACGCCAGTGACCGTGACCGTGCCCGCGAGCGAATCCACGGTCGCGACATTCGCCGGCTGGGCCCAGGATGAGAGGAACGGGGTGATGTACCGCCGCAGTCCGCCCAGCGTATCCACGACGATCTCGTAATGCAGTGAATCCGGATGGGCCGGCGAGAGTCCGAGCGCTCCGCTCGCGCTGAACACGCCGGCGACACTCTCCACGCGCACCGTATCCAGGTACACGCGACCATCCGCGAAGCGCGCCCGCACCCGCGACGGGGACAGCCGCAGGCCGTCGAAGTCGGACCGCTCCAGCAACACGGTCGCGTTTCCGGCCAGCGTCGCGAGATCGCTCGTATCGCCGCGCACGTCGAGCTGATAGTTGCCGGTCAATGCCCCGGAGGGCACGGCGAACTTCGCGACGAGCAGCGATGGATCGAGTCGCTCCACTCGGCCCGTGCCGCGCGCCGCGACGCTCAGTGGATACGCATCCACGAAACCGGAGTAAGTGATGCGGCCCGCCGGACCAGTCAGGTCCATCGCGAGCTGCATGCTGTCCGACTGGCCCTTCACCTGGATCGGTCCGTTGAACAGTCCGCGCAGCCCGAGCGGATACGCGCGCGAGAGCATCGTGAGCGAGACCGGCTGCGCCGTGACGTTCACGTCGTACGTCATGAACTGCTCGCCGTACGTCACCCTCCCGCTGCCCGTCACATGTGACGGGTCGCCGGGGCCGAAGCGGTGAAAGACGTTCGCGTTCGAGAAGCGCACGTCCATCCACGACGAGTCCAGCACCGCGGTACCTGAAGCGGCGCCGTGAATGCGGGGGAAGCTCGGGAAGAGATACTCGATGGACCGCAGGTCGAGCGACGCGACGTTGACCTTGAAGCCGTGAAAGATCGTATAAGCCGGATACAGGATGTCGAGCTCACCGCTGCCGCCGAAGCGGGACACGGCGCCGCGCACGTGCGTATCGCGCCACGTCAGGTCGGATTGGTCCACCACGAAGTGCGTGAGCGGACCGCCCGGACCCTGCGCGAACCCGTACAGATCTCCCTGCCAATCCGTGGGAAACGGTCCGCCGGCGAGCGTGCGCAACAGGTCGAAGTTCACCGGATTGGCGCGCAGGTTCACATCGCGTACGGTGAGCACCGGCCCGCCGACCCCGAACGTCATGGCGCCCTGCAGACGAGAACGCGTGCTCTGCACGTCCATGTTCGAGATCGCGTACTCGAACGCGTGCAGGTTGTCGTGATTGTTGTAGATGTGGACGTCCGCGCGACCGCCTCCGGATCGCGGCAGCGTGGGA